>JAEDOA010000122.1 GCA_016302195.1 Erysipelotrichaceae bacterium
CCTGTTTTTTGTTATACTTATAGTAACAATTTTAAGGAATTCAAGAAGAGAGAAAGAATATGAAAGCAGATACTTTTAATGCCATTGATAGATTATTTTCGCCGTATCAAATGATTCTAAAAATCCCGGTATATCAGAGAAATTATGATTGGACTGAAACTAATGTTAGACGATTGCTAGAAGACATTAAAACTGTCGTAGAAAATAAGAAGCCACATTTTATCGGTGCAATTGTTTATATGGAATCACAAAATAGTGACGTAGGAATGCAAGAATATTTGATCATTGATGGTCAACAAAGGCTAACTACAATCACGCTTTTGCTACAAGCATTAAAAGATTTGTGCGGAGAAAATGATCAGCAGACTTCTGGTCAGATAGAGCATTTATTGACCAATGAATATACTTCTGATGAATACAAAATCAAACTTAAGCCAATTAAGTCAGATAATGTTCAATATGAGGCTTTATTAAAACATAGTTCAGATAAGATTGATCAAGATAGTCATATTTATAAGAATTATGAAGTAGCCAAGAGGACCTTTGCTTCTTGGCTTAAATCTGGTATTGCACCTCAAGACATTCTTACTGCTTTAAGAAAACTCCAAGTTGTAGGTATCGGTTTAAAAGAGGGTGAAGATGATCCGCAAATTATCTTTGAAAGTATTAACTCTACAGGTGTAGCTTTAACTAATTCCGATTTAATTAGAAACTTTTTGTTAATGAGCGATCATGATCAGGATAAATTATTTGAAGAGTATTGGCTTCCAATTGAAAATGCATTAAGACGTGATAATGACAATAATCAATTGGATCTTTTCTTTAGACAATATGTAATCATGAAAAGTCATGCACCTGTAACAGGAAGAAATGTCTATTCCACATTTGTAGAATTATTTAGAAAAAATGGATATACTCATGAGTCTGCGCTTCAAGAGATAAAGAAATATGTCGATATTTATTCTGCTTTCTTATATCCTGAAGAAACTAACTATAGTGATGAAATTAAAGATTACTTAACCGATCTGAATCAATTAAATCAAACTACATGTTATCCATTTTTGATGCACGTTTTTGCGGATTTTGAAAATCAAGTGATTGACGAAGCAACCTTAAGTAATGTTTTGAAGTTAATTACTATCTACTTGATTAAAAGATCTATCTGTAATGTTCCAAGTAACTCTCTAAATAGCTTATTTGCATATTTATACAGTCGTGTATTTAGAATCTCAGCTAATAAATCTAAGTACTATGAAGCAATTAATAAATATCTTTTTATTCAGAACACTAAGAATGCAGTGCCTAGTGATGAGGCTCTAAGAGTCTCGCTTGTGCATGGCAATTCTTATCAAAATGAACAATTGTGTAAATTACTTATGCTTGATATTGAAAATGGCAATACCAAAGAAAAATTATCGTCGCACAATTTATCTATTGAACACATTATGCCACAGACTTTGAGTAAATCATGGAGACAGTATATTTCAGATAAAGAGCACGAGGAATATGTTCATACGTTGGGCAATCTTTCAATTACTGGCTATAATTCTGAAATGTCTAACAAGAGTTTTGAAGAGAAGAAAAAGATCTTGAAACAGAATTCACGTGTTCAAGTTTTAAATGAAGATGTAGTGGATAAGGATAAGTGGACTATTGAGGATATTATCGATCGCGGCAATCGACTCGCAGATATTTTAATTAAAAAATATCATATTGATCCAGTCGTCGATCCTAAAATCATTTTCGAGAACTTTGATAAAATCTCTGTCTCAGATCCTAGTGCTGCTATAGGTAGAAAGCCAGTCTCATTTACACTTGAAGGCTCTAACTATTCTGTAAAAACATTTAAGGATATCACTATTAAATTAATTACAATCTTAGATCAAGATGATTCATCTCGTTTAGAGAAATTAGTTGGACTGAATTGGAAGGGTAATTTTGATAAGCCCAATTCTAATAATAGTCTCGTTATATGCCACAAAGAAAATATTCATGACAAATTAAAGTGGCATTATATTGAAGTTCGTGATGGCATTTATGTAATGGTTGGAGGACCTTCATATCAAATTATGCATGTGGTAAAAGAGTTACTAGATGCTTATGATATTGATGAAAAGGACTTTAGTGTTTCGGTTAGAGCAGAAAATAATTAGGTTGAAAAATGAATTATAAAGATTTAAAGCATAGTGAAAACGGGATGCCAACTTGGGATGGCTTTTTAGGTCCAATTTTGCAAGTTGCTTCTACAAAAAAATTATGGAAAAAACAAGATTTAAAAGATACAACTATTAAAGAAGTAAAACTTCCTGAAAAATTAGCAACTTTAAGATATCCGTCAAAGTATCATGACTTGATAGCTGATAATAGAGTGGGCTGGGCTATCAGTGACTTGAAATTGTCTGGACTTTTGGATAATCCAAAACGAGGATATTATCAAATTTCTGAGTTGGGTAAGAAAGCTCTAGATGAGAAGGGAATAAATATTACAAGAGAATTCGTTCATTCTTTGCCGAAATATGTTCAGCGTCAGGAAGATAGAAATGTTCAAGATAAAGATAGCTCAGACGATGATCTAGAATCTCTTGAATTAACAACTTCTCAAATAGAGAATTGGTTTGATAAACAAAAAGACAATCTAGCTGATGAGCTTTTAACCAAACTGAGAAAGACCGATCCTTATGAATTTGAACATATGATGATTGAATTAATGACTCGCATGGGATATAAAGGTGCAGATGGCGAAGCGTTCGTTACTCAAAAGTCTAATGATGGTGGTATTGATGGTATTTTGAATCAAGATGCTCTGGGTCTGAGAAAGATATATGTTCAGGTAAAACGTTATGCTGAAGATAATACTGTTGGTCGTCAAACTATCAGCCAATTTCATGGTGATTTAGATCTACAAGGTGCAGGTTCGGGTGTATTTATCACGACTTCTTCTTTTACTCGCAGTGCAGAAGAAGCTGGTAAAAAGTTCAATATTAGATTGATTGATGGTGAAGCTTTAACTAAATTAATGATTGAATACAAAGTTGGAGTTCAGGTACGCCAAACTTTTGAACTACTCGAAATCGATAATGATTTCTTTGATAAGAAAGATAATTAAATATTTGATTTAGAGAACAATGTTCTCTTTTTTAGTTGGTTTTATATAAAACAATAATTTTAGTGCTAGCTAAGCAAAATAGGAGGCAGCAATGAAGGCACTATCGGTACGTGGCGATTACATTATGGATATGATTGCCGGCAAGAAGAAAATTGAGTATAGAACTTGGAAAACAAACTATCGTGGGCCACTTTTGATGTGTTCGACTACCAAGAAGGTGGCAGGTGCTGCACCTGGTTACGCAATTTGCGTCGTGAATTTGAAGAGCATTCAATATTTTCCATTTGAAGGTCTCTACTATTGGAATATCGAGCTTGTCGATGTGATCAAGCCGATTCATGTGAAGGGTCAGCTGAAGCTTTTCAACGTTGATGATAATCTTATCAAGCCGATTAGTATGAAGGAGTTTGAATCGCAAGTGCAGCCATTGATTTATACGCCGAAGAGAAGAAAATAAATTGGATTTTTTGATACATTTGTTTTTAGTAGTAGATTAGAATAATTTCTCACTATTTGCGCGAGCTTGCGAGTTTTCGCGAAAACAACGAAAATAACGAAAACAACGCGAAAACAATAAAAATGTCAAAATTAAAAATATTCATGAATCGTTGATATTACGGCTTTTTTGCTTGATTTTAAAACTTATAAACTTTTATTTAATGTGCGAAAGTTTGCGAAAACAATGACAACAATATAATGTTTTTGCTATGCATCCCCCGTATAGCTCATATCAAGAATCGGTAATTTTCTAATTGCCCCATAGCACCTATAATTTCAATAGAAATGATTGAGATAGGTGGTACAAAATATGAAAATTTTTATTGCAGGTGCAACTGGTCGCGTGGGCCCACTTTTAACTCACGATTTATTAGAAGATGGTCACGAAATCATCGCCGGTGCACGTCATCCGGAAAGAGTAGAAAATAATGATCGCATCACTCCAGTTAAGTTTGATCTTCACGAAAGCGTCGTAGAGATGACTAAAGCAATCAAAGGTGCGGATGTAATTTACTTCACAGCAGGTTCAGGTGCTAAAGATTTACTCCAAGTTGATGCCTTCGGTGCAGTGAAATTGATGCAAGTTGCTGAAAAAGATGGTATTAAGCGATTCGTCATGCTGAGCGCATTGTTCTCACTGGAACCAACCAAGTGGAGAA
>JAEDOA010000123.1 GCA_016302195.1 Erysipelotrichaceae bacterium
AGATGTGGAAAGAAAACTATTGGCGGAAGTGCGGAAGAGATGCGTCTTGAGGACTTGAAGAAGGCAAGATGGTACCTAGACCGCGAGATTCAAAATATTGAAAAGTCATTAGTTAAAAAGTAAAATGTTATATGGACAAATTACTTTAATTAGTTTTTAACGATTTTCAAATATTATTACGAACCTTAAAATATTTATATGCTTAGGAGGTTAATAATGATTTATATTATTAAACGAGATGGTAGAAAAAAGAAATTCGACAAGTTTAAGATTGTAGATGCAGTACTTGCTGCATTTAAATCTGTTGATGGAACTATAACTGAATATGCAGAAATTAAAGCTGGTAACATAGCAGATTATATTCAGGATTATGCAGAAAATAGTGACCATGAACTTACAATAGAGGAGATACAAGATTTAGTAGAAAAAGGTCTATCCTCTACGAAAAGAAAAGATGTTGCTAAGGAATATATCTTATATCGTAATGAGCGTACAAGAGAAAGAAATAAAAATAGTGTTCTTGTTCGTAATATAGGTGAAAAACTTAAAGCATCTAATGTTGAAAATCAGAACGCAAATGTAGATGAAATGTCCTTTGGCGGACGTAGGGGTGAAGCCGCAAATGTTCTGATGAAGCAATATGCCCTTGATTATTGCATGTCAGAAATGGCGAGAAATAATCATTTAGATAACATGATTTATACACATGATTTGGATTCATACGCAGTAGGTATGCATAACTGTTTAACTATACCCTTTGATGATTTACTCGCAAATGGTTTCAATACAAGACAGACAGATGTTCGTCCTGCAAATTCAGTTAATACAGCTTTTCAGTTATTTGCAGTATGTGACCAGCTACAGTCATTGCAGCAGTTTGGCGGCGTTTCCGCTAGTCATTTAGATTGGACTATGGTTCCATATGTAAGAAAGAGTTTTTATAAACATTACAAAGATGGATTAAAATACATCAACGAATCTTTAAATCCTTTATATAAAGAATTTACAGAAAAAATGAATGATACTACACCAATTAACGAATATACAGATGTTGCACCAAAGGCTTATCAATATGCCATGGATATGACAATTAAAGAAACTCAGCAGGCAGTTGAGGGAATGTATCATAATTTAAACACTCTTCAATCTCGTAGTGGAAATCAGCTTCCATTTACAAGTATCAACTACGGAACTTGCACTCTCCCAGAGGGTAGAATGGTAACTAAAGCATTACTTGAAGGCTGTATTAAAGGTGTTGGTAAATTCCATAAAACAAGTATTTTTCCTTGTGGTATTTTCCAATGTATGAAAGGCGTAAATAGAGAACCAGGAGATCCAAATTATGATTTATATAGACTCGCGCTTGAATCAACATCCAAGCGTTTATATCCAAACTATGCAAATGTAGATTGGAGCGGCAATGCGGGATACGACCCAGATGACCCGCGCACTTACTTCAGTACAATGGGATGTAGGACGGCGAATGGATGGGATATTAACGGGTTTGGTCAGCTTAAAGATGGGCGCGGTAATATTGCGCCGGTTACTATAATTCTTCCTACTCTTGCTATGATGGCAAAAGAAGAAGCAGAAGAAAATGGTACGGATATTGTAGATTGCTTTATGCTTTTACTTGATAAGAAAATACATGAGGCAAAAGACCAATTACTTGAGAGATTTGAATATATTTGTTCTCAGCCTATGGAAAGTGCAAAATTTATGTATGAGAACAATACTATGGCTGGTTATGTGCCTGAGGAAGGCATCAGAAGTGCACTTAAGCATGGAACATTAGCGGTCGGTCAGCTAGGTCTTGCGGAAACTTTGGAAATTTTAATTGGAGAAAATCAAACAACAGAAAAAGGTATGGAACTTGCTAAACAAATCGAGCAGATGTTTAAAGACCGTTGTAGATTATTCAAAGAAACATACAAATTGAACTTTGGTGTTTATTATACTCCAGCTGAAAATTTATGCTATACCGCATTAAAGAATTTCAGAAAAACATATGGAAAGATACCTAAGGTATCAGATAGAGATTATTTTACAAATAGTATTCATGTTCCTGTGTGGGAGCAGATATCTCCTTTTGATAAAATTGATATTGAAAGTCAATTAACAGGTTATTCAAGTGCAGGATGCATTACATATGTTGAGCTTGATGGCGGAATGTCAAATAATTTAGATGCACTTGAGACTCTTGTTAATTATGCTATGGATAAGGATATTCCTTATTTTGCAATCAATATTCCTAATGATACTTGTAATGATTGTGGATTTACAGGTGAATTTAATGATGTATGTCCTGTGTGCGGCAACCGCAATATAAATCATCTTAGACGAGTTACTGGTTATTTAACAGGCGATTATAAGACTGCATTTAACTTGGGTAAACAAAAAGAGACCGAAGATCGTTTCCGCCATAGTTCTTTAGTGGAGGTATAATATGAGATACGCAGGATTTATGCCTAATGATTTTATAAATGGAATAGGAGTATGCGTATCATTTTGGACTCAAGGATGCCCTCATCATTGTTTAGGATGTCATAATCCAGAGGCATGGGACTTTGAAGGCGGTTATGAGGTTCCTATCGATATTAAAAGTAGAATAATAAAAGCTATTTCTGCAAATGGCATACAGAGAAATTTCTCTATACTTGGCGGAGAACCTCTCTGTAAGCAGAATGAGAATTTGGTTAATGAAATAGTAACCGCCGTCCGCACCGCATATCCTAATATAAAGATATTTATTTGGAGTGGTTATACTTATCAAGATTTACTATCAATGAATTCACCTGTAATTAACTCTATTCTTGAAAAATGCGATGTACTAATTGATGGTAGATTTGAATTAGAAAATCGAGATATAACTCTTAAATTAAGAGGAAGTTCTAATCAGAATATTATTGACTTAGAAGGAAAATTTTGATATAATTAAAAGAGATAAAGAAATGGAGGATAAGACATTGGAACAACCAACAATGAGTTTATATGAATATAGTAAGCAAGTAGTTGCGAATGAAGTGCCAATGGACCCAATCCTGTTTAACAAAAAGATGATAGAAGTATCTATGGATATGGTAGAGCATACTTATATGATGTTGCTCTGCCATGACCGTAGAGATTATACAATCTTTCATATTACAAATGCTGACAAGGAAATTGCAGCTAAGGAGATTTCTGAAACTCTTTACAATAGAGGAAAGATACTTCTTGTTGATAAACAGAAAGATGGTTCTTGGGAAATTTGGATTAGAGACTCTCTAACAGATGAAAATTTTGCTTACTATCTATTTCCATATGATGATGGTGTAGTAGAGGTAGAGTAATGGCTAATATAATTGTTAATTATAGACCATTTACTTTAGCACAGGAGATTTTTGTTTATGATGGTAAAAGTTGTGTTGAATCACTTCAAGCACCAATAGATGGAATACCTGATATTGTAAGTGGTTTACAAAGTAGATATAATATTGAACAAATTAACTTATGCGGCAACCAGGACTACTTATCAAGATTCAAAGCAGAACTTGGTCTAAAGTTCGCAAATAGTAATATTGAAATAAACATTGTATCTAAGTAATTTGTTAAAGGAGATAAAAGGATTATGGCAAAGTATTTAATTAAGACAGTTGAAACATTAAGAGTTGCAACAGAAGATGAAGCTAAAGCAGTAATTGAAGAAGCTAAGAAAGATAGAAACTTTACTCTTAGTAAGTATAGTTCTGAGTATAAGTGTTCTAAGGCGAAGGGTGAGGTGGTCGATGAGTGGTACCGAGTTATCTTGACGAAAGACTTTACCTCAGAAAAAGAGCCTGATTGCACTACTACTATTAGTTATAATGTTGAGGCAGGAGCATTCCCAGACCCTGTATTAAGAGAGGATGAGGAGGATAAATTCTAAATGGAAAACATTAGATTTAAGCGACTCAACTCAATGGCAACAATTCCCTCAAGAGGTTCAGAACAAGCTGCTGGATATGATTTATATGCAGCTATTGAGGGACCAATTACTATTGCACCCCACACAACTACAAAAATTGGAACAGGACTTTCTTTTGAACTTCCAAACAATACCTTTGGAGCAATCTTCGCACGAAGCGGACTGGCTACAAAGAAAGGCTTGGCTCCAGCCAACATGGTCGGGGTCTGTGATTCGGATTACCGTGGTGAGTATATAGTACCACTTCACAATTATAGTAATGAGCCTCAAACAATAGAACCAGGTGAAAGAATTGC
>JAEDOA010000124.1 GCA_016302195.1 Erysipelotrichaceae bacterium
ACCTTTTCCGCAATAGTTGTAAACATTCCCTCTGTCAAATCCATCATTCCCTCTAAATTGGAGAAAGCCAAATATGCTTCCATCAAAGTAAATTCAGGATTGTGCATTGGATCCATTCCCTCATTTCTAAACACTCTACCAATTTCATATACAGCTTCCATACCACCTACAAGAAGTCTCTTTAGTGGTAATTCTAAAGCTATTCTTAAATACATATCTAAATCCTGAGTGTTATGGTGAGTTACAAACGGTCTTGCGCTTGCTCCTGTCAATAAAGTGGTTAGAATTGGAGTTTCAACCTCAACAAAATTCTGTTGATCCATGTATTGACGAATGCACTTGATGATTTGAGGTCTTAAGAAAGCTACTCTCTTGCTTTCTTCGTTCATAAACAAGTCAACATATCTTCTACGATATCTTTCTTCTTTATTCGTAAGACCATGGAACTTTTCAGGCATTGGATTTAATGATTTGCATAAATGAGTGTATTTCTCTGCCTTAACTGATAATTCACCTGCATCTGTTTTAACAACATATCCTTCAATTCCAACAAAATCGCCCACATCATTAACTTTGAAAATCTCATATGCTTCTTCACCAACTACTGCTTTGTTAACAACAATTTGAATCTGACCACTCTCGTCTTGAATATGCATAAAACCAAGCTTGCCCATTCTTCTTTTGCTCATTATTCTTCCAGCAACCTTGACTTCAACATGCTTCTCTTCAATTTCCTGCTGTGACAATTCACCTAACTCTTCTCTAATTTGACCAGCTAAATGTGAACGATTATACGCATTACCAAATGGATAAACACCCATTTGTTGTAATTGTGCAATCTTATCTCTTCTTGCTTGCTGCTGATCATTTAAAACTCTTTCTTCCATTTTTGCTCCTTCCATAAAAAAACGCCCTAATCTAAGGACGTAATAACGCGGTACCACCTTAGTTCACATTTCAAAAATCAAAATGTGCACCTTCATTAGCATTATCGCTGCTTAACGATTCACTCCAAGTCCTTATTCAACTGCCTTTTGTTATTCTCTTTCCACCAACTAAGAACTCTCTTAAACAAAACCAACAATTTACTCTTCTCTTCAACATGATACTATTATTATATAGAATTTTAATATATTTTGTAAACCCATATATTAATCAATTCACAAAAAAGGTCGCCAATATAGTGACCCCATTTATTATAATATATTTATTTTTTTAAGCTCTTAGCAACCTTGATTATTAGTAAAACTAACAATATACATCCAAGGAACAAGGCTACATCTATTAATATTTTTTCTAACACAATAGCAACAATCGACATTGTTGGATGACTAGTAATAAAATCAAAAGCTTCCATTATGCGTACCACTCCATTCTAAGTTCTCTATAACTATTCATATATACCTGTAAATAACAATATGCTGAACCAACAACTAAACCACCTTCAGTTAATTCTGCATACCAGTTCATTGTTGCACTGGCATAATTACTACTTGTTGCAATAGAATTATTAATAGAAAGTGTAGGATTTGAGACTGTTACAAGAAGTCCAGTAATTGCCGGATTTGAAACTGAAGTAATAGTTGATCCAGTAGATGTAATATTCATTGTAAAACCAATGTTAGTGTAAACACTTGTTGAAATATGAGGAATCAATTTTGTTGTACCATCAGGTACAGATCCACTCCAAGAATTACTTCCATAACCAAATGAATATGTTGAAGGGACATCTACCATTTCCGCAACATCAATATAGACATAAGTTTCTGTTGAAGAATCAGAGTAAACTAAAATTGAATCCCCTTCCTTTACATCGTCAGGGATAGAAATCAATGCTGTTTTTGAACCATCTTCATTTTGATATACAACAGAATTGTCATTAGAATAAATAACATTGTTCTCTTCTGCATAAGCAGAATTTCCAATAGGCAACGCCATAATGAATGCCACAACTAAGATAATTTGTAAAAACCTTTTCATAAATCATTCCTCCTTTGCTTCGCTTCATATACAAATTATTATTATTTTTACATTTTTATTCACATCCTTTCGAATCTGTGTAAGCGTTTACTTTTTACAACTTAAAAATATCAAAATATCACAGAAAAATCAATCTATTTGTGAATAAATTGCAATATTTCATAACATTGTTGTTTGAGTCTTTCTCTCTTGTTTCTCCTCTATTTTTAAAACTCTATTGACAACTTTTCTTTATGGTTGTAATATATATTAGCACTAAGGCATGACGAGTGCTAATGAGGAGGTTGTTTTATGATTAAACCATTAAATGAAAACGTATTACTAAAAAAGGAAATAGTTGAAAACAAAACTGCCAGTGGAATTATTGTTTCAACAAGTGAAAAAAGTGAAGAAAATGTCGGTGTAGTCGTTGCAGTTGGACAAGGTAAACTTGTTGATGGAAAAAGAGAGCCAATGACAGTTAAGGTTAACGATCGTGTTATTTTTGAAAAGTATTCAGCTAACGAGATTGAATATAAAAATGAAAAGTATTTACTGATTCCTGAATCAAAGATACTTGCGATTGTAGAATAGGAGATGTTACATAATGAGTAAAGTAGTAAAATATTCAAAAGATGTTAGAACTAAAATGTTAGAAGGCGTTGATGAACTTGCTAACACTGTTAAGGTTACTTTAGGCCCAAAAGGACGTAATGTTGTTCTAGAAAAGAGTTATGGAGCTCCATTAATTACAAATGATGGCGTTACAATTGCCAAAGAAATCGAGCCCGAAGATAAATTCGCAAACATGGGTGCTAAACTAGTTTACGAAGTTGCTAACAAAACAAATGATGTTGCTGGTGATGGTACAACTACTGCCACTGTTTTAGCACAGGCTATTATGCATAACGGTATTGAATGCGTTGAAAAAGGTGCTAACCCAGTATTCTTAAAAGAAGGAATGGAAAAGGCAGCAAAGCTTATTTCTGAAAAGTTACTTGAGCAAAGCCATGAAGTATCAACAGCAAAGGATATCGCTCAGGTTGCAGCTATTTCTTCAGGGTCAACAGAAATTGGTAATTATATCTCACAAGCAATGGAAAAAGTTGGCAAAGATGGAGTTATCACTGTTGATGAATCAAAAGGATTTGAAACTGAATTGGAAATTGCTGAAGGATTAGAATACGATAAGGGTTATATGTCACCTTATATGGTATCAGATCGTGACAAGATGATTTCTGAATTAGATAATCCATTTATCCTTGTTACTGATCAGAAGATTAGCAACATTCAGGAAATTCTTCCAGTCTTAGAAAAGATCGTTCAAACAAGCAAGCCTTTATTAATTATTGCTGATGATATTGATAACGATGCATTAACTACTCTTATCGTTAACAAATTAAGAGGAACATTCAACGTAGTAGCTACAAAAGCTCCTAGCTTTGGTGATTCACAAAAAGAAATGCTAAATGATATCGCAATAGTAACAGGTGCTAAATTCTTCACTAAGGAATTGAACATGGAATTAAAGAATGCTGATTTAACTGATTTAGGTTCAGCAACTAAGGTCGTAGTAAAGAAAGATACAACTACTATTATCCATGGTAAAGGCGATAGTGACGCTATTAAAGAAAGAGTAAGTGAAATTAAGGCACAAGTTGAAAAAACTACAAGTGACTATGACAAAAAGAAGCTTAACGAAAGATTAGCTAAAATTGGTAGTGGTATCGCTATTTTAAAGGTTGGAGCTGCTACAGAAAGCGAAATGAAAGAAAAGAAGCTGAGAATCGAAGATGCTTTAAATGCTACTAAGGCAGCTGTAAGTGAAGGTATTATCATGGGTGGCGGAGCTGCTCTTGCTAAGATTTATCGCGAAAACAAAGAAAGCTTAAAGGATGAAAATGTTGATATTCAAAGAGGTATCAATTGCGTATTTGAAGCAATTCTATTGCCTTTGCATCAAATCGCTGAGAATGCTGGTTTTGATGGAAATGAAGTTGTTAAGAAACAATTAGCTTCTCAAGATGGCGTTGGATTTGATGCTAAAAATGGCAAATGGGTAGACTTAATTGAAAACGGTATTGTTGATCCTACAAAGGTAACAAGATATGCTGTATTAAATGCAACAAGTATTGCTTCATTATTTGTAACAACCGAAGCAGGTGTAGTTACAAAGGAAGAACCTACTGATAAATTAGCAAATGCCTTATC
>JAEDOA010000125.1 GCA_016302195.1 Erysipelotrichaceae bacterium
CACAGCATTTGTGATTGATATCACTTTCACATAATAGTATAATTTTATTGTTTGTTAAACATTTAACAAGTAAGTGCAAAAGAGGAGGATTTAATTATGGCACGTTTTACATTACCAAGAGACATTTATCATGGAAAAGGAGCATTGGAAAATCTAAAGAACTTCACTGGTGAAAGAGCCATTATCTGCGTTGGTGGCGGCTCAATGAAAAAATACGGATTCTTAGATAGAGCAATCTCATATTTACAACAAGCTGGTATGGAAGTAAAAGTATTTGACGGAATTGAACCAGATCCATCTGTTGATACTGTTATGAGAGGTGCTGAAGTTATGCAGCAATATCAACCAGACTGGATTGTTGCTATCGGTGGCGGTTCTCCAATTGATGCTGCTAAAGCAATGTGGATTAAATACGAATATCCTGAAACAACATTTGAAGATATGTGTAAAGTATTCGGTTTACCAAAATTACGTACTAAAGCTCATTTCTGCGCGGTAAGTTCAACAAGTGGTACTGCAACTGAAGTTACAGCATTCTCAGTTATTACTGATTATCAAAAGGGTGTAAAATATCCATTAGCAGATTTTGAAATCACTCCAGATGTTGCAATCGTTGATCCTGAATTAGCAATGACAATGCCAAAGAAATTAGTTGCCCATACTGGTATGGACGCATTAACTCACGCAGTAGAAGCTTATGTTTCAACCGCAAATTGTTCTTATACCGACCCACTAGCAATTGGAGCAATCGAGATGATTCAGCATGATTTAGTTGCTTCTTATAACGGAGACGAAAATGCAAGAGCTCGTATGCATGATGCACAGTGTTTAGCTGGAATGGCATTCTCTAATGCTTTATTAGGTATCGTTCACTCAATGGCTCATAAGACAGGAGCTGCATTTGCTGATTACGGTGCTCATATCATCCATGGTGCAGCTAATGCAATGTATTTGCCAAAAGTTGTTGCTTTCAACGCTAAAGATGAAACTGCGAAAAAGAGATATGGCGTTATCGTTGACTACATGGGCTTAGGCGGCAAAGATGATGATGAAAAAGTTGCTAACTTAATTAAATTCTTGCGTGGCATGAATGACCAATTAAATATTCCTCAAGGCATTAAGTTCTATGGCGCTGATTCTTATCCAACAGAAAATGGATTTGTTCCAGAAGATGTATTCTTAGAAAGATTGCCAGAAATTGCAAGACTAGCAATCTCTGATGCTTGCACTGGTTCAAACCCACGTATTCCTACTCAAAAGGAAATGGAAGACTTATTAAAGTGCTGCTACTACGACACAGAAGTAGACTTTTAATTAATTAACTGTTTGGCCAATACATTTTGTATTGGCCTTTGTTTTTTGTTATAATCAAGCATATGAAAGAAATTAAAGATGAAAAGGGATTAACCTTAGAGGATTTTTTGAAAATTTACAAAACCAAAAACTATCCCAAGCCTTACTTAACAGCTGACTGCATTATTGCCAGCAAGAAAGAAAATCAGCTATATATTCTATTAATAAAGAGGAAGAATCACCCATCAATTAACTGCTATGGTATCGCAGGAGGATTCGCTTCTAGTTGCGAAACATTATTGGAGTGTGCAAGAAGAGAGTTAAAGGAAGAAACAACGCTAGAGGTTTCAGATATCTCACTGCTAAATGTTTATTCAAAGCCAGGCAGAGATCCTCGTGGCTGGGTTGTTTCCTGCTGCTATTATGGTTTTGTAGATAAAGATATGTGCCAACCAAAAGGAGAGGACGATGCCAAAGAAGCCAAGTGGTTTAAATTGGACTATTGTAGCGATTTCATCACACTTAGCAATGATAATACAAAAATATCATTTGATTACCAGGGGAAATATTTTACTAGCGATATTTTAGCCTTTGATCACCAAATGATGATCATCGACTTTATCAACAAGTTAAAGGAGTGCACATTCTAATGCACTCCTTATCTTTAAAGCAATTGTACTATCCAATTTGAATTATTTATACATTGAACCTGAACTAGTATCTTTCTTTAGTATTTGCTTTGAATTATCTTCAACATTTACTAGTGTAATTGTACCATCATTATCTATTGTAAACGAATATGTGTATACAGTATATTTTTCCTCATCAAGTAAATCGCTAAATTTACCAATGTAGATTTTCTTTGTCTCAAAATTTATACGGTAATCAGTTTCATCAATAGTACCACCGTAAGCACCCATTCCACCTTTTCCATTATTATAGAAAGCAAATTGAGTGGTTGATCCATTATCGTTTTCAGCTTTCCAAGTCCCGATAAAATGACAATCATCATCATATAAAACATGAGTATACGATACAAGGATAGTTTTGTCCTCCTGTGCTACCCCCTGAAGTTGAGACATTGTTTTCTCATCTGCGGCGCGATTATACTTGACACTTGAATCTCTAATCTTCTCTGGGACTAAATCTGTCAAATCAAACTCATCGCCTTCATTAAAGGTCTTAGCATCATTACTAATAATAAATCCATCATCACCATAAGCGATTACCCTAATAGTTACTTCCTTTTGCTGAGGCTGTTGGTCATCTTCGGGTTTGTTTGAACAGCCAACAAGCATCAAACAAGCCAATGCCAATAAAATTATTATAGTTTTTTTCATATAGTTTCCTCCTACTTTTATTCTATCACTACACCATTCTTTTATAATCAAGAAAGTGGTTCTGTTACAGTAATATTTCCAACATATCCACAAGCTTCACAAATTACATTTTTATTATAAGCTACTTGTTCTTTTATCCTGTTGAATTATTTTCCATATAAAAAGAAAAAACATCCATAAAAACTTTACCATTTTTTCGTAAAGATAATTAATTATTACCAATATATATGTTACTATATTGGTAATACAAAGGATGCTTTGGGAGAATATATATGAATAAAAGTGATTTTGATTATTTTATGGCATTAAATAATACTGAAAGTTTATCAAAAGCCGCAATGGTTTGTCATACAGATAAAAGCACTATTTCAAAATCTATTATTAAACTAGAAAAAGATTTAAATACAAAGCTTTTCGATAGAGAAAATGGAAGGTGTATCCCACTTAGGTCTTGCGCACATTTTGCAAAATTTATTGATGAATTTGATCTTTTATATAAAACGCTACTATCATCTCTCAATAATATGTTATTCTTAAATTTATATTTTCGTTACGATTTTCTAGCAAATATAATCCCAGACATTACTGCAATAGCTAATTATCATGAACTTAGTTTAAGGGCAAAGAATGAATTCGTTATTGATAAAAATCTCATCAGTATAACGAATGATACTGATGTTTATTTAGATTTAGAGAATCAAAAACATGATAGTTCTGTAATATACAAAAGGATAGGCTATATGGATATTTATGCTTATCTCGGTTATGAAAACAAATATGCGAAAAAGGAATCGCTTTGTATTAGCGATTTATCCAACCAAACTATACTTCTGAGCGATAAAGAAAAACGAGTGTTCAATTGCCTTTCCTCTCATATTGAAGACACTATTCAAATCAATAATAGTTTATTAGAAAACTTAAAAAGAGTTAGAGACAGTCAAAACTACATTACTTTATCTGTAGATTCAACATTTGCTAATCCGACCATAATAGATTTAAAAAGAACAAAAGTTGAAGGGGTTAAACTGTATTATGGGTTATATTATCACAAGAATATTGAAGAAAGATTAGAGCCTTTCATAAACCGATTGGCTAACCATTTTAATCAAGAATGAAATCTCATAATAGAAAAAAGCATGAATTGTCATAAATTTACGGAAGGAGAAGATCATGAAAAAATCAACATCTATTATTTCTATAATACTAATAATTCTAGCCGTGCTGTCTTTGTTAGTTGCCTTATTTTATTGGTTTGGCTACACAAATACTTTAGATGGAGATTCACACATCTATATTCTTCAAAAAACAATCACGATTACCGCACTGATAGTTGCCTTTATCTTATTGTTACTTGCCTTCATCCTTTTTATCAAGCACAAGTAAAAAAAGGGCTGTAAAAAAATAAGCAGCTCAAATTGTACAAAATAAAGCCCTAGGGGCAAAACCTTAGGGCTATTATTTTGGTATATATTTATGAATACAAATATATTACTACCTATCTCGCAATATAATAGTAACACATTTCAGTTACAGTT
>JAEDOA010000126.1 GCA_016302195.1 Erysipelotrichaceae bacterium
TTAGACCTACTCTAAAGGCCTTTAATTTCTTGTAAGCACCGTAGCCTTTTTCACCGATAGCAAAAAGGCCTCCACCTACACGGTCAAGACCTTTTATAGTTGCCATGGTTACAATAGCGTCAGAGACAAACTTAATAGCTGCTTTGTTCTTAGATAGTCCATTTAAAAATTGTGCAATGGTATGAATAGCACTGCTAGAGCCTTTAGCATTTTTACTGGTAATACCAAACATATTACCAATAGTTGTGATAATGCTTGCAAAGTCATGCCAAACCGACTTAGCAATTTGACCACCAATAGATGTAATGCTTGAAGCAATAGTCTTTAAGTCTTTAGCATGAGTACTAACCCAGCCAAATACGCCTTGTAATCCTTTGTTAATGCCGTTAATAGCATTATCAAGGGCTCTAGTGACATTAACTGACTTACCGGCACCAAAAGCTTTCATTACGTTGCTCATGCCAGTAGAGACAATTTGCCCCATTCTGCTAAATTCTTTTTCTGTTTTCTTAGCAGATAACCATTTAACAATGCCACCATAAAGCGGTGTTTCTAGGCTTTTAATAGGCTTGGATAACGCACCAGACAAAGGACCAATTTCAGCTTTAATAGTTCGAACCATGCCAGGAATAGTTGCTGTGAAGTTCCCAGTAGCTTTTTTATACTTTTGGCCAGCTCGCAATACAGTATTAATCATATCTTGTGAGCTTATTTTGCCTTTAGACATCATCTCTCTAACGTCTTTAACGGTTAATTTGCTATTATGATGAACCTGACGTTCATAGTCTCTTAACATAGGCAATAATTTTGGAAAAGTATTGACAATAGATAACATATCTTGTCCTGATACTTTACCATTTGCCATCATTTGACTAAACTGCGTTCCAAAATTTTCAACCGCAGCATCAGTAACTCCAAAAGCATCCTGTAAAGTTAGTACAGCCTTAGTTAATTGACCTGTTTGTTTGGCGTTATTATTAATTGCGTAAAATTTTTGAGACAACTGGTCAACCATTTCAGTTGAGTTCTGCGCAGCCAGAGCCATATTATTAATTTGATTTACCATAGCCTTACCCTTGCTTGCACTATTAGTAAGAGTAAGCCAGGTGGCATTCATAGTTTGTTGTTCTAGTGCGTATTTATTAGCTTCACTGATAACACCACCAATAGCATTTTTAATAGCCCCAAACGCATTTGTAGCAGCATTAGAAATAATATTTGCACTGAATACACTCTTAAAAATAGAGTGTGTCTTTTCGCCTTGATTATTTACCTTGTCAAAGTGTGACTTAATTGCTGAAAATACGCCACCTGTGTGGTCAGTAGCATTAAAAGTGGTGTTGTGTTTGGTAGGAACTTCATCAGTCTTACGCTTGATTTCATCGGCTTTTCTAGTAGCGTCAAAACTGTCAGCGGTATATTTAACCTTTTTGTCAGAAGGAACTTCTTGAATATCCTTCTTAACTTTGTTGATAGAATCATCAGCATCAGAAACGGAAACTTTGAAGGAAGTAGGATTTTTAAGCAAGTCTTTTAATTGCTTATATAACTCACTTACCTTTTTAGCTCGTTCTTGTGCATCACTGGTGTTTAAATCAACCTTAGATTTAATATCCTTGCCTAGCTTGTCGCTAATCTCTTTGGAAGTCTTTTCAGCATGTTGCTTTACAGCATCAGCATTTTTAGTAAACGACTTTTTGTAATCTTCACCGGCGTTTTCACCTAAGCTCTGAAGGATTTTATCAATTTTACGTTTTGAACTTTCAACTTCACTAATTGGAAATTCAAAGTTAATAACAACTCTACCGTCTGCGTTATTCATAAAATCTATTCTCCTTTCCTGTGAGCTTTATCAAGTAACGCCTGGAACATAGCCGAAGTATTAAAGCTTGCTGACTGTTTAGAAGCCTGTGGTGCGTCTTTCATAGGATCATCAAGTGAAAATGTAACTTGAGCCTGTGCAATACGCGGCCATTCTTCTTTAGTAACGTCGCTAGGTGTAGTCTGACGTATTTGAATGATTTTAATAAGTCGAGTATTATCGCTTAAACCGTCGAACAAGGCTTTGAACTTAGTCCAGTGCATTTTTCCTCGTTCGTTCATTAGGTCAATTTGATAGTTCTGTAAAAAAGCAGCTTCAATCATTCCGGCATCTTTTGACCATGAAAAGGACTGAACCATAGAACCACTAGCAGTATTGCTACCGCCACCGGATAGATATGGTTCAGCGTTAATTAGTTTATTAAGCATTTTTGTAAATCCTTGAAGAAATTCTGGATCTTGAGGTATTTTCTGACTACCGAAAAATAATTCGATCATTTTCCGGCTTAAATAGTCATTATCAATGGAATCATCAGAAACTAAATCAAAGAATTTTAAAACATGATCAAATGCTAAATTGACTTTGTATTGTTTACCTTTGAAAGAAACCGCATCTATAAACGATGAAGTTAAATCAAGTAAAAAGCCTTGCTTATTTGCTTTTATTAGCTACTTTTCTGTCTTTGATTACATCGTTAGATAAGCCAGTTAAAAATGTAATGATGTTAAGCAACGCATAGGTATTGTGACCGTAGAAGTTGTATAACTCTTGACCACGTCCGTCTAAAAGCTTGTTAAGCCAATCAATAGCAGTCTTGGTTAATTTATCCATAACATTGTCTGCCAACTTTGCTTGTTCCTTTGCTGACATATTACCGTCATCATCAGGCAAGTCATTCAAAATACCGCTAACAGAAATCTCAGCCTTATTAAGCTTCTTAATATAGTTATCAGTAAAATTAATAGTTTGAACTTGACCGCCAATATTTACTGACTTCTTAGTTTCAACCGCAAATTCCTTATCAAATGAATAAACTGTCATAGTTACCTCCTAATTGCGTCTCATGCTCTCTCGTCTCTGTCTTTTCGATTGTTAATTAATTATTTTTAGTGTTGGGCAACTGTACCGCCTGCTGCTACGCTCGATGGCTGACCTGAATCTTGATTAGTCTTTTTATCGGTATCATCTGCATCATTAGCTGCAACAATCTTAACTGGAATAATTGGTTGAGGTTGTGCAGGTTGTGGGGTTGCAGGTTCAGTTGAAGTTGAAGGCTTAGCACTAGTATCAATAGTTGCCTTGTAAGTCCATAATTGATCAGGGTTTTCAGTTAAAGTCAATTGACCGTTAATAGTACGAGGCTTACCGTTAAATTCAATAGTGCAACTGAATGTTTGGTTTGCTGATGCGTCACCACCGGTAGCGACAATGTTAGTCAATGTTGCTTCTGACACGATTGCTTGGCCGTTTTGTACCCAGATAACACGGCAGTGCAATGCTTGACCAATAGCAAATTGCTTGGAAGCAATGTAATCTTGTGCAGGATTACCTACATAACGTTGACCAGAACAAGCCAATTGATAACGTTTGCCAGTAACTTCAGTACTACCAAAGCCTTCACCATCGTAGTAACTATTATTGTTAGTAGTTTCGTTAGCTGAAGGGGTAATAGTTTGAATCTTAGTTGCCAAACGTCCCCAATTACCGGTTTCAAGGTCGTTTAAGGTTGTGTAACCGTAAATATCAATAAAAAGCTTATTAACGACGTTTAATGGGGCACCCTTAGTGTCTAATTCGGTGCCTGGAATTTGTTGTGTTTCTGCTACCATCAAAATTCTCCATTTCTGTAAACAAAAACAGCCACATCAAGTTGATATGTGACTGTTCCTTGCAAATCTTCTTGTATTTCGTGAACATCGCTAGAAACGCTAATTGAATCAAATTTGAAAGAATCAGTTTGACTAGCTAACTCCTTTGTTTTGTTCAAGCGTTGTAAAAATTCACTTAATTCATTTAATTGGTTATAAGCATCTGCTCTATTTTTTGTTTTGATCGTAGCAACGTAGTTGTATACCCACTTTGCTACGCCTGAAAAATCAGCATCAGTTATGTGCGCCCCAGGTGAAGCAACTAATCCTAATTGATCGTCTTTGTCTAAAAACTGTATAAAAATAGGCTTCTTGATATATTCAAAGAAGCCTTCTTTTTCATACTTGTTAATTAGATTTACTAGAGCAGTCTGCAAATCAAATTTGCTATTTTTCATTAGGTTCCCACTTTAATCCATTGTTAAATGTGTCCATAACTTTACTCATATCTTCCTTATTGCCTTTTAG
>JAEDOA010000127.1 GCA_016302195.1 Erysipelotrichaceae bacterium
TGACGAAAATCTTCCTGAAGATGTATTAACTGAGACTAGAACATCTGATAAGGGTAATACTTACCATCCTTTTGATTTTCCATATAATTTTGCTGTATCTAATTTAATCTTAGCAGGCTTTTTGACACGTCCAAAGAGAGGATGGGTAGTTCTAACCAAAGAAGGAAGAAACTATTCAGGAAACGCAAAAGAACTATCTGATTTAGTTTATTCTCGCTCATTACCTAAATGGGCTGAAAAATCTAAGACGAATAAAAATAAATCACAAAGAGAAGTATCTACAAATGAAGAAGTAGATGCTGAATTGACTGATGATATTAAGAATAATGAAACTGATGATGAAGATGATCGTCAAAAAATAGCTGATGCTATTAATAATTTGGATCCCTATAAGTTTGAATTATTCTGTCGTGCTTTAGTAAACAGAATGCACGTAGAAATGTCGGATAAAATTGGCGTTAAAAAGAGCAATGATGGTGGATTGGACGGATACGGCTATATTACGACAGACGATTTTCGAACTACTAGAGTAGCAATTCAGGCGAAACATTGGAATGGTAGTCTAGTTCAAGCACCTGAAATTGATAAATTTAGAGGAGCAATGGATAGCTACAGAGCTGAATATGGCATTTTTATTACTACTTCAGGATTTACCAGGGGAGCAATTAAAAAGGCTCGGACAGGCACAAGAGTTATCACTTTAATTGATGGTGATAGATTAGTTGATTTAGTAATTAAGTACCAACTTCACGTTAAAAAAGTAGTTAAGGTTTCATATGAATTAGATGATTTTTTAAGTAGTAATGAATAATTAATAAAACGAGAAAAAAGTTATGATTGAAGGCAAATTTTACCTAATCAAGAGACAAGGAACAAAATATAAGTTCTACTGGGCACCATATGATCCAGCTCCTAAACGAGATTTTGAGGATTGGGGCGTTGCCGTTGTAGATTTATCTTGGAAAACTGAAGATCCTCGTCCGTTGCATTTAAGACAAAAGAAAATATTTTTACAGCCTTGGATACACATCTTAAGAGATCCTAACGTATATTCCGAAAGATTTAATTATTATGGAAAAGATTGGCGAGGATATTCGTTAAATTCAAATATTTTACGAGGCTTTCATTGGTGGGATAAGGATCATCGAAAAATGTTGGGTATTGGCGTAGAAGTAATTGTTTATGCTAATAATGATAAAGCAGCTGATCAGTGGTTCTAAAATTTTTATGAGGTATAAATTATGTATGGTTGGATAACTGTTGGTCATAATAAGCCATATTGTTCCGCAATTTTCGCTAGAGGAATTCATAAGGGTAATTGGGATGAATACGAAAAAGGCTATCATGAATATTGTTTAGTTTTGAATCAGGAATAAGTATCGATACATATCAAAATATTGATACAGGTATTGAAATTCACGTTCTACCGGTGATTATCGACTTGGATAACTGGTTACCTAAGAATCATTTTTATGGTTGTATGCCGTTTTTAAAAGGGATGGAACTGGAAAATCTTCCTGAAACGATAACCCCTGATCTCTTAAGTAAATGTATTGAACTGGATCAACAGTATGAAGCTGGTTATCAAGAATCTGTTGAAGTAAAAAATAAACAAGATATTCAAAATTTGATGGCAGCTAATGAAAACGGAGAATTAGTGTATTTATAGTTTTTGTTGAGTTTTACACCACATTAAACATGTATAATGTTTATATTGGGCAAATATGTACAGTGTAGATGTATATTAAATGCAGTAAAACCTATAATAACAGTATTAAAGCAATATTAATTTTTACCAGAAAAGATACTGATGATAAAACTAATAACTATCGCGCAAAAGTGTTCAGCGGCTTAAAGTATATTCGCCAAAATAGGTTTCTTAAATACTACTTTTGGTCATGTATCTGCTATTCCTTCGTTTCACCAGCGTTAATTATTCTCTTACCTAAACTAGCCGATAAGCTTGGCTCTACTGGACTTTATAGTACACTCTATCTTTGCTTTGTCGGTGGCTTTCTCTTAGGAACACTCATCTCGGGCAAGCTAACTCCTACAGTTAAAACGATCTCCTACACTTGGATGCTTAGTACCATTCCTTTATTAATGATGATCTTCTTCCTGTCTAATTGGCTTGCATTAAGTGTGCTCATCGCCTTGTTTGGTTTTCTAACTAGTTTTCAAAATATTCTGTCAGAATCAATGATTCAGATTACTACGGAAGATGCATATTTAGGACGTGTGCTAACCACGATTCGCACTAGTACTTCAATTGGTGGTCCAATCAGCTCCGTAGTTGCTGGGATCATGCTCGATCATTCAGGCGATCAGATTTTAATTATTCTTTGCGCAGTATTCGTCCTCATTGGTGGAATCAACATGCTATTTGCAAAAGAAGCGGCAAACTAAGTCGCCTTTTATTTTGTTCAAAGATATTTTATAATTGAGATTAAATTTAAGAAAAGAGAATAAATATGAAAAAAGCGATTGTTTTAATCAGTGTAATGGCCGCTGCGCTATTGACGGGATGCAATAAGCAAACAGCAAAATCAAATTTAAGTTCACAATCATCAAGTAGTTCAAAAATTGTACGTCATGAGACTAAATCATCTAGTGAAGCTCCTCGCATTAATATTCATAAAAAATATAAGGGCTTTAAACTTACAACTGTACCTAGCCAGTACCGTGGTACCTGGTATCGCGGCGATCCTTATTCTAAAAGGGCTAGAAAACTCGTGATTACTGAGCACACGGTTAACGGCGATGTCACTTATCAAAAAGTTGATCCAAATTTAAAATTGAATCGTCACTCTGAAAAACAAAATAAAAAATACTCTGGCAATATTGTTCTAATTGATACTCAAGGTAATTCGTTAAAAGTGCGCGGCTTCTTGGATCTGGCGAGCTTAGATTATCAACCTGGTCAATTTAAGAACCATGATTGTCTCTTCTTAAGCTATGGGACTGATCCTAGTGTCATCAACGGTGCGATTTTTATGGATAAAAATGTTGCACTTAAATATAGAAAGTATGATTTTACTAAGGTAAAGAAAAATAGACTGTCATAACGACAGTCTATTTTTTACGTATTTTACTTCTTTAAAGCAGCAGCTTGTGCTTCTTCTGGAGTGTTAGATGGTGTTAACTTAATTCCTCCGGCAAATTTAACATCATCAGCTTTAACATAAGCGTCGTGTCCTACATCGATTTTACTTTGTCTTGCTGTTGGAGTAGTAGTTGCATAGAAACTGGTTCCAACTAAGTGATAGAATAATTCAGCTTTATTTTCGCTCGGAACCCAAATATACATTAATTTGTCTACCTTTAAGTGTCCCATTTGCTTTATGATCTTTTGACCATTATGGTTTTGAATAGTTCCATCGGCATTGTAAACATCGGTAGCTTTAGGGAAGGTGATGTAAGAGAAGTTCTCTGCATTATAATCATGTACAGGTAACTTCTTATCAGCCTTAACATCAATTGAATAAATCCAATTATCTATACCCTTGATATGGTAAATAGTTTGATCACCATTAAATGAACCAACTGCATATGCCACTTTATCAGCTCGGTCACCACTTTCTAAACGGTCTACGGTAAACTTAGTACCATTAGGAACTGATTTAACAATTTTTGGATTACCATCACTAGTAAAGGTCAAGATAGGTGCGGTCTTTCTATAATATTTTGCGACATCAACAGTTACGGTAGTCTCATCAACATTTTTTGATGAAGTGTTAGTTGTATTTGTCTTGGAAGTAGTTGTTGTAGTAGCAGCACTAATGTTAGAACTAATAACTGGTCCTAAATTGTAAGACTTAATATATTGTTTTCTTGGACCACCTACTCTAAAGTAACGTTTACCATTCTTAAATTTGTAGGAGCCACCGTATGTGGTTACAGTTTTTCCCTTGTAGAATTTCCACTTCTTACTGCTTGCAGTCATACCATATGGCGTTCTTTGAGTAGAAGTCCGGTAGATATAAGCATTATGTGTAATTTTTCTAGTTACACCATCAATGTTGGTTACTTTGATATATTGATCCTTGCCTGAAATTTTATAGTATTGGCTACCGTCAATAGTAACAGGAGTTGGGGCAACATAGATTGAACCATAAACGTACGCGTGGTGCTAGTTAAATCGTTCTAGACAATAAGCC
>JAEDOA010000017.1 GCA_016302195.1 Erysipelotrichaceae bacterium
CTAAGCAGGATATGCAGTTACAGGCACTTAAGGTTTACTTTGAGCAGTTACCTGCTATCGCAAAGGCTGTTGGTGATGGATACCAGAATGTTGATAAGATTATGATGTTTGGCGGCGAGAGTTCAAAACTTGCTGGTGACATTATGACCAATGTATCACAGGTATCTGAAGGATTAAGCGAATCGCTTGGTATTGATTTGAAGTCATTACTTGCTGGCTTTATGGGCGGCAAAGTGGCTGGTCGTGATATCACTGTTAATGTAGAGGAATAATTTTTAGGCGAGGTTGAAAAACCTCGCCTTTATTTTTTATAAAAATTATGTTATAATAATTTATAGAAAATGAAAAGAGATTTCAAAGGAGAATCAATAAATGAATTCCGTAATTAAAGATATTCTTAAAAGAAAAGTAAATATAGAGGATAAGTGTAATGCTCTTAACTCGATTGAAAAAGATATTGAAATTGCAAAAAAAATCCTTTCTGGAGAGATGATTTACTGTGAAAATTGTGATGATTATTTTTTAGCTCGTTCATTTTTCCAAGACACTGAGACTAAGAAAGAATCTGTATGTACATATTCTGACCCTATTAACAGCGGCGGCAATGAATATGCAGATAGAGATGTGCTTTATACTTATCTAATATGTCCAAAAGGGCATAAACACTTAATTGACAGAAAGGAATTATAAAATATAAAAATGTATATACCTTTTGGAGATTGGTCTGATGATGGACATTGAAAATATAATAAAGTTTTAAGCCTGGGAAATATAAACATTTTCCAGGCTATATTTTTATTTATTGATTTTTTATAAAAATTATATTATAATATATATATGAAAAATAAAGAAAAGAGGTATATTTATGATGAATGATTACATTGAAATGAGAATTAAAAAAGGTGGAGAAATAGTAAGAATTTACAACATTGGTATTTCCGCAGAAGGAAGAAAAAGTTTCGCAACAATATGGCGTCCATCTCAAAATAGATTTGAAACAATAGAAATGAAAAATTTAGTTCCTCTGGATTATTCTTTTGAAGATGGTTCTGTTGCTTCAAAATCAGAAAAAAATAAAATTAAAGAAAAATTAACTTTAAGCCATGCAGAGTGGACTTGTACAGACGGAACAGTATTTAATAACTGTAATGATGCTATTGAGCATCAAAGAAAATTACTTTTACTTTAAAAAAGGTTGTTAGATAAAATGTCAGTACATGATGATTGGAAGGTTGTAAAATAATGAGAGATACTAAATTAGTTCCTATAAAGAAAATGAAAGTTGGAGATAAGTTTCATAACCTTAGACATCCTGGCGGCAGTCAGATGGCAAATTTTGAAATTGTTGAAATTTGTGGTGCTTATTGCAAAATCAAAGTTTATGACCGAGAAGAGACTTACTCTACTGAAGGGTTATTTGCAGAAGTGCCCCTTTCTGATGAAGAGTTTAAAGCAAAATATAAGGATGGAGCCGCAGTCATCATTGAGAAGTTGAGAAATGAAATTTCTCTCACAAATGAAAATATTGGTATGCATGAGATGTGGAATAGCTGGATTGGTACTGACCCATATGAATTTGCAGCTGAGTGTGAGAAAAACGATATTGAGTTGATTGGTTGGTTTGAATTAGGTGATAACGCAAGAGAATTTTGCGGGGGAATGGTGCTCGATATTGGTATTGTTGCGAAGTATAATGATGGCAATACTCGCTTCTGGTGTCACTTTCGCAAAGATTGGATTGTAAAGATGATTGAAGAGTGGGAGAAAGAGATAACATTACAATAAATTATATTTTAGGAAATAACTTTTTGGTAAAGGAGAATTAAAATGGATACTTCAGATTTAGCAAATAGAATGAAAGAATATGAAAAAAGAAATCAATATTATCTTCAAAAGAGAACTCCAGTTGCCATAAGAGTAGATGGTCGTAGTTTTCATACTTTCACTAAAGGATTTAAGCGTCCTTTTGATGATGTGTTAATTAAAACAATGCAAGAAACTGCAAAATATATGTGTGAAAATATTCAAGGTGCAAAATTTGCATATGTTCAGTCAGATGAAATTACAATTATTTTAGTAGATTATGATACTTTAGAAACTGATTGTTGGTTTAATTATAGAACAGATAAACTTTGTAGTATTGCGGCAAGTATGGCTACAATGATATTTAATAAAATCTTTAAGGAAAAGGTTGAAAATTTTATTGAAGAGGGAAGAGCGTTTAGCCTTGCTCAATTAAACTACAATCAAATGAAAATGGAGCCTTATTTAAAAGCAATTGAGAAGGGCGCAATGTTTGATGCAAGATGTTTTAATATTCCAAAAGAGGAAGTAACAAATCTTATTTATTGGCGGCAGCTCGATGCAACCCGCAACTCAATTCAAATGGTTGGTCAGGCTAATTTTAGTCACAAAGAGCTTCAGAATAAGTCTTGTAATGATATTCAGGATATGCTTCATGAACAGAAGGGTATTAACTGGAATGATTATCCAACTGTTTATAAAAGAGGTACTGCTATTATTAAAGTTGAAATGGAAAGTGAAAGAATAAATGCAACTGGTTGGATAATTGACAAAGAAATGCCAATTCTTAAAGGTGAGGATAGAGCATATGTTGATAATTTAGTTTATATAGGAGAATAACAGAAATGGAGAAGAAAATGACAATAGATGAAAAATATGAATCAAGGGTTAAATTATGTAGGATATTAAGAAACTTAGAAGAGGAAATAGAAAAGATTACAAACACTATAGAGAAATATGACCAATTTAACAGCAATAAGAAAGTATCTTTGTCTGTATATGTTGATGGGGAATCTATTCAGTACGAATTAAGCCAAAAAGTCGCAGAAAGATGTTTAGATTATATAAAAAATGAATATGTTACGCAAAAATATGACATTATTCAAACTCTAAAACAGGAGCTAAGATAGATTTTTTAATGGATAGAAAGGTGAGATTATGAAGTTTCTATTGTGGGAAATAAAAATAGAACCATATAGATTGGCAAAAATCCAGTGGGTGCTATTTAAAATATTTGGTTATAAGCCAAAGAAAAATCCATGTGGTCATACAAAATCTGCAAATGGTTACTATTGTCATCAACCACTTAATATGAAATATTATGATATAATTAACGATGGAGATATACATAAAGTAGTTTGTAAATGTTGCGGTCATTCACGTATAGAGAGCAATAGTTATATTAACCCTTATAATGATGAAGAATGGATTGAATTTTAAGTATAGGAGAATAAATATAATGAAAAAAAGATTGACTATTTTTCTTTTAGCAAGTTTATGTTTAACAGGTTGTGCAAAAGTAACAAATGAATATGATAAGATTGAAACAGGAGTAATAACAGATAAAAATTATCAAGCAGCTTATACCACAGTGACAATGGTACCAATGCATGTAGGTAAAGTTACAACTATGCGTCCACAGCCAACCTCACATCCTGCTCAATACAATGTTACTTGTGATATTGATGGATATACAGTTTATTGGGATAATAAAGATATCTATGAAAGATACAATGAAAATGACGAAGTAAATGTTTCTATTCATTATAAAGAGTATGATGATGGTACGATTAAAAAAGATGTAACAGGAGTAATAAGCCAATGATAGATAAACTTATTAATTTTTCAAAAATATAAAACAATGGAAAGAATACAGTAATTGTTATGATTATCACGAAGGTAAAGGTTTGGCAATTTTTGAAATGTGTAATCATTGCAATGATAAAAAATGTCCATATTATGTAGAAGTAGGAGAATAAAAATGCCAAGTAGAATTTTTTTAGTAAAAGAACCATCAGATTGTGAACCAATCAATGCTTTATGTGAAAAACTAGATAAGACAAAGGAAGATTATGAAATTTCCTATGATGATGAAACAAGTGAGTATAACTGTTATGGTTATGTTGTTCAGGTTGATTGGTAATTATTGATTTTTTCAAAAAATTATGATATAATATTGCGGCGACCGCGTCTAATGTAACCTCAGACTAGTCTGAGGTTACTTCAACGGGCTTCCGCACTATAAATGAACTTGTTTCAAGTAATAAATCTTCAAGACATATTTTACTTAAATGAGTATATGGTATTCTAATAATTGGGATATTGTTATCAAAACACCATTGATTTTTTATTCTATCATGTTCTTGTGTTTTATTGACTGGTTTCCAATTACTTGAACTACTGATTTTATAGTGTTGTTCACCATCAAATTCAATTATATATTTATTATTAACATAAAAATCAAATTCAGCTTCTTTATTTGTATCTGGAAATATACACTTTGCATTTTTATATAAATATTGAAATTGAATACCAGCTTGATTTAATAAATTCATAATAATTGCTTCACCTGTTGATGCGGTTCGTTTATTTTTACATTCATTACAATCAATTCTACGATTTGTTGTTAATGCGGTTAATTCAATAATATCAGTATTGCCGCAATCGCATTGGCATAACCAATTATAAGAATTTTGACCTTTAGGTCTATCTAATCGTTTGATTGCTGTTAAATGTCCAAATTTTTGATTTGTAATATCTTTAGGAGCATTTCCTTTGGCAAAATGATTACCTTGCATTATTTCTTTTTTAAGGCAACCACAAGATTTAACTCTACCGCCCCTTAATGCATCACTAGCAACTTCTACGATATTTCCACAATCACACTGACATTTCCATACAATTTTACGATTTTTTCGTTTTTCAGTTTGTTCAATTACTGTTAAGCGATTATATTTATCACCTAATAAATTTAAAGCACTCATAATAATACTCCTTTCATTCTATTATATATGAAAAATAGAATGGAGTGATTATCCATTTTTGAGCGTAAAAAGTTAACATTTGATTTTTTATAAAAATTTTGATATAATATATATATAAAGAAAAGAAAAATAAATAAAAATGTTGAGAAAGGAATTGACACAATGGGAAGATATGATAATGATGAAAATTATACAGGAAATGGAACTCCTCGTCAGCGAGATTTAGTTTTATCTACTAATGAATTTTGTTTTATTCAGTCAAAGACAAATGGTCAGATTAAGACTTATACTGGACCTATTATGGTTACTATCTCGCAGCAGGAGAGCATGGTTGTTTTTAACAATAAAACAAAGAGATTTGAGGAAACTGGTGACTTTGAGAAGGCTAGACAGATTTTCACTTCTGCGCCTGAGGGCTGGTATGTAGTATTAAAGAACCCTGCAAAGGATTCTACTCATCCAGATGCGGCAAAAGCAATGAACTCACCTGAACTTAATATTGGTAAAAAAATCAATGTTGCAGGACCTTGTTCATTCTCACTTTATCCAGGTCAGATGGCTAAAGTAATTCAGGGTCATAGACTTCGTTCTAACCAGTATCTTATTGCCCGTGTATACGATGCCGATGCAGCTTCAAAGTCTGTTGCTACTATTGTAGATGCAGAAGGTAAGGAAGTAGAAACAACTACTGCAAAGTATTTCGTAGGTCAGCTGCTTGTAATTAAGGGTACAGAAGTATCTTTCTATATGCCTCCAACAGGTATTGAAGTTATCGCTGAGAATGGCGAATATGTAAGAGATGCTGTTACTCTTGAAAGATTAGAGTATGTAATTCTTAAGGACGAGTCAGGTTCTAAGAGATATGTATCTGGACCTTCAGTGGTATTCCCAGAGCCTACTGAAACATTCGTAGAGTCTGGAAATAAGAGGGGTGGAGTTATTTTTAGAGCATTAGAGCTTTCTCCTATCAGTGGCATCTATGTAAAGGTAATCGCAGATTATGAAGATGAAACAGGAAAACATAAGACAGGTGAGGAATTATTTATTACTGGTAATGATCAGATGATTTATTATCCTCGTCCAGAACACGCCCTTATTCAGTATGATGGAAAGTATATGCATCACGCAATCGCTATTCCAGAGGGTGAAGGTCGTTATGTATTAAATAGATTGACAGGTGATATTAAGACTGTAACAGGTCCTGCAATGTACTTACCTGACCCTAGAACAGAAGTAGTAGTAAAGCGTAAGTTATCTAAGAGAGAATGTGAACTTTTCTATCCTGGCAATAGAGAGGTTCTTGAATATAACCAGGGACTTAGTGAAATTGCAACTGAAAAATTAGCAAGAAGTGGTAAGGCAAATGCAATTACTGATGCTATCAATTGTGCTTATTCTACTGCAAATGCAACTGATTCACTTGCAATCTTCGAGGCTACTGCAAATATCAGTCGTGGTGTAAGTTATACAAAGCCTAGAACTATCACACTTGATACTAAGTATGATGGAGTTGTATCTATTGATGTTTGGACAGGATATGCTGTTTGTGTAGTTTCTAAGTCTGGTAAGAGAGAAGTAGTAGTTGGACCTGCTACAAGATTACTTAATTATGACGAGACACTTCAGCCAATTTCTACATCTGAGGGAGACACTGTATTCCTTAAGTTGAATAACAACAAGATTACTGATGTAATCAATGCTCAGACTTCTGATTATGTTGATGTTCAGGTTAAGTTGACATATAATGTTGATTTTAATGGTGACAAGAGCAAGTGGTTCGAAGTTGACAACTATACTCGTTTTATAACTGACTATATGAGAAATGCAATCAAGATTGCAATTAAGGATTATGACATTCAGAACTTCTATGCTGACTCAACAGCAATCATTAGAGCTGAAGTTCTTGATGAGGAGACTGGAGTTCATACATTCAAAAATAACGGTGCGGTAATCACTGATGTTGAGGTGGTATCTGTATCAGTTGAAAGAAGCGTAGCTGAGTTACTTGAGCAGCATCAGGAAGAAATCCTTTCAAAGAGTCTTGAACTTGCGGACGCCGATGCTAAGATGCAGGTAGTAACTGCACTTGCTGAGGTTGAAAAGAAGGAAGCTGACCTTGCAGCCGCTAACAAGCTCTACAAGTTAGAACTTGACCAGAAGTTTAAGGAAGAGCAGTTGTCTAAAGAAGAGGCTATCAAAACTAAGTTAAGAGCAGCTGCCGAGGCTGAGAATAAGGCTAAGGCAGATATGCAGGAAGTACTTGCTGCAATCAATGATGCGACTATTGCAAGAGAAAAGGCACAGAGAGATGCAGAAATCGAGTACCAGGAGTCATTAGCTAAGATTGAGGAAGATAAGCAGAAGGCTTATGCAGCAACAGTTGTTGAGATGCTTGGAGCTATTCAGCCAGGACTTATTGAAGCTATTAATGCAAATACTCAGAGTGAATTAGTAACTGGTATTGGTTCAGCTATCAGTCCTTATGCTATGGCAAATGGCGAAAGTGTTGCAGATACAGTTTCAACTCTTTTAAGAGGAAGTAAACTTGAGGATGCGTTAAAGAGCTTTATGCCGCCCAAGAGCGAATAATATAATATAAAATAAATTATACCGAGTAGTTTAAACTACTCGGTATTTTGTTGTTTCTAATAATAAATCTTCAAGACATAAATCATCGTAATAAGTATATGGAATTCTTATTAAAGGAATGTTATTATCTTTACAATATTCATTTTTAATTTTATCTTTTTTTGTAACATTTTTTAAATATTCTTCAGTACTCCAACCTCCAGTACTTTTAAAATGTTGGATACCATCATATTCAATTAAATATTTATTATTAACATAAAAATCAAATCGTGGAGTGCTATTATTTTCATATTTAAAATTATCAAAAGTTTTTTCTCTTATAAAAGAAATATTGTTTAAAGTAAGAATATCTTTTATTTTTTCTTCTCCTTTGGATTTTGTAACACATCCACAAGATGTTGTATGGCCATTTCTTAATTTAGTTCCATCAACAATAAGTCTTGTATGATTTATACAATCACATTCACATTCCCAGTAAATATGGTCAGATTTAATACCTTCTTTTCTTCCATATTCTTTAATTACTGTCAAATGATTATATTTTTTTCCCACTTCATTTTTAAAAGAATTATTTCTTTGTTTTCTTAAACATCCACAAGATTTAGTATGACCGCTTCTGAGATAATAACCAAAAACAGTAACTTCATTTCCACAATCACATTTGCACTTCCAAAATGTTTTTCCATTTTTACTTTCTGCTCTTTCAATCACTTCTAAAGAACCAAATCTTTGTCCTGTTAAATCAATTAATTTACTCATTATTTTTTTCCTCCATTATAATATAATTCGCATTTTTGCCTTCTCCTTCTTTTATAACTATAATACCTTTTTTCTTTAAACTCTCTTGAGTTCTTTTAAAATTAGTCATTAAAGTAGAAGGTGATTTATTTAATTTTTCGCTTAATTCAAATAATGTCATTTTTTCACTTCCTTTCATTATTATATAAAAATTGTCGCGACAATTTTTTATTAGTTTGTCCAAGTTGCCCCCTTTATTTTTTTGAAAAATTATGATATAATATATATATATATATGAAATAGAAAAGAGGATAAAAAATATGAAAAATGTTGGGGCAACAAAAATGCACATTAAAGAAATTCACAAGAAACCTCATTCAGAACCAAAGAGAGTAAGAAAGAAAGTTGAAACAAAACAAAAGACAAAGAAAATTGGTTTTATTGAATTATTATTGCACTTATTTTTAGGATTGGAGATTGATAATAATGAGTAAAAATCCATTATATGCCAATGAAATAGCAACAGCATATCAGTTTGTTATTGCACACAATACTGATATAAAGTTACAAAATTTTTTACATGATATGAGATTTAGAAAAGATTTAATGCATAGCGATAGATGGTCTTTATGCTATGACTTTTTAAAGGAGAATTATCCTGCGGCGACCGACTCAATCGTCACTGGACTAGCTTATTATTTGGAGGACTAGACTATGGGAGAAATTATCGGAATTCCGCCATCAGAATGGGAATATGAGTTCATGGTTGTTAAACCTCGTGAAGATGGTAATTTTGATTGGGTAGCAAATTATGAAAATTATCCCGTAAAAATAGAAGATGGATGTGTAATTACTCATAATATAAGAATTGCTCATAAGCAATTGAAGAAGAATATTTGATTTTTTATAAAAAATATATTATAATATTTATATAAAAAGAAAGGAAGTATAAAGAATATGTTAAACAAACAGGGTACGAGAGAGCTAGCTTATGTAGTAAAAATAGACAGTATAGAGCCAATACCTGGAAGAGATAGGGTTGAATGTGCTAAAGTTGGCGGCTGGACGATTATGGTTCGCAAGGACCAGTTCAAGCCTGGTGACCTGGGTATCTACTTTGAGATTGACTCTAAAGTACCTGCAAAGGAGCCTTTTATGTTCCTTGAGGGTAAGCATTTTAAGATTAAGACACAAAAGTACAAGACTCCAAATGGTCAGTTCTGGTCACAGGGTTTGCTTATGGCAGCTTCTGATTTTGGCTGGATATATACTGGAGAAGATTTTGTAACAAATGATAATAAAGTTTTTAGGCTAGGGGATTTCCTTACAAAAGAGCTTGGGATTACATATGCAGACCCTGAAGATAATTCTCGTAAGTCTAAGTCTTCAGTAGATAAGTATCAGAAGATGGCTCAGAGAATGGGTAAGAAGTTCGCTAAGCAGCCATACAGATGGCTTATGAAGAGAATCTGGGGTAAGAAGTTACTTTTCTTCTTCTATGGTGAAAAGAAGGATACTAAGGCGTGGCCTGAGTGGGTAGTAAAGACAGACGAAGAGAGAGTTCAGAATATGCCTTGGATTCTTGAGGATAAGTCTGAGTGGTTTGCTACTGAGAAGATTGATGGTACTTCAACAACTTTTACAATGAAGGGTTGGGGAAGAAAAAGAGAGTTCTTTATCTGCTCAAGAAACGTATGTTTCAATACACCTGAGAAGATGGAGGCTGGTGCTTGGTATGACACTAATGTATATCAGGAGATGGGCATTAAGTATAACATTGAGAATGTACTTGCTACACTTATGGAATACTTTAATAAAATCGGCACTGGCGCAGTTGATTTCGTAACACTTCAGGGTGAAACATATGGTGCTGGTATTCAGAAGAGAGATTACTCACTTACTGACCACGACTTTATGGCTTTCAATGTAATTATTAAGTATGAGGGTGAGGCTCCTCGTAGATTAAATCCAAGAGAAATGACAGATTTACTTGCGGATTATGGAGTACCTTGTGTACCAATCGTAGACGAGCATTTTGTAATGCCAGATACTGTTGATGAATTACTTGCAATTGCAACTGATGCATCTAAAGTGGATGGCGGCATGCGTGAAGGACTTGTATTCAGGAGTGTAGATGGTGCAAAGTCATTTAAGGCTGTTTCAAATGAGTTCTTAATGAAGTATCATAACGGTTAAAATTATATGGTTTCCTAAGATGCCATAGTGTAGGTTGTAATAGGCGGGCTACTATAATATCCCTTCCATATAATCAATTATAAAAGGAGCATTATGATAATGAAAAAAATGTATATTGCTATTAACACTATCAATAAAGCAGCTGAATTTGTACAGAAAGCATCTCAAGTAGATGGTGATGTAATATGTACTAAAGGTCGATATACTATTGATGGTAAATCAATTATGGGTATTTTTTCGATTGATATTTCAGAAGGTATAATAGTAGAATATCCAGAAACAGCTACCGACTTTGAAGAGTATCTATCTCAGTTCAAAGTAAACAAAGTGGGGTTATAATACCCTGCTTTATTTTTTATAAAAATTATGATATAATTTATATATAAGAAATAAGAAATACAAAAAATGAAAGAGAGGGATAATTTATGTCTGGTTTTAGTTTAGAAAGTGAGTTTTATTGTTGTAAATGTGGAACAAAAGGAATACCTATTGCTCGTAAAAAAGGAAAAGCGCGCGAGGCAGGTCATTTAAAAAAATTATACTGTCTAAAATGTGGTGAAGAAACAAATCATGCAGAATGTAAAGAATTTACACATTATAGTAAAGCAGATTTTGAGTTTGAAAGACAGTATGGAAATTTTGATGAGAACCAAAATCGTATTTTAGATTATGGATTATTTAGAAATAAAATGCACAATGAAGGAGTTGATTTGCCATGAGTAAGAAGAAATTATTTGTAATGTGTGGAAATGCAGGATGTGGAAAATCTACTTGGATTCAAAATAATTTACACACACTTGAAGGTTATACATCAGTAGTTTCTCGTGACCAGATTAGATTTTTATTTGTACCTGAAGGAGAGGATTACTTTTCAAGAGAGACTGAAGTATATGCTAAATTTATTGATGATATTCAATTTGGTCTTGAAAATGCGGACAATGTTATTGTAGATGCTACACATCTCAACGAAGGTTCCCGTGGTAAGTTACTTCGCAGAATTGGTCCCGCATTAAAAGGTGTTGAGGTTATTGCAGTAGTTATTAAGGTTCCTCTTAAGGTATCCTTAGACCAGAATGAGAAGAGAAAGGGTAGCCGCTCATATGTTCCTCGTTCAGTAATTCGTAGAATGTATTATCAGTTTACAATGCCTGCTTTCGAGGAAGGTTTTGATAAAATTTATGTTTACAGTCCATATAAAGAAGGTGCTAAGTACACTATTTTTGAGAAGGAATAAAAGAGAGGTGATATAAATGATATGCCCTGTAATGAGTTTCCAAAAACAATATACTTATGAAGTAAATTGTCAAGAAGAAAATTGTGCCTGGTGGAATAAAAATTGCGGCAAGTGCGCTGTTGCAACTTTAGCCGAGAATAGTGAATCGGTAAGCGAAGCCGCCGCAGGTCAAAGAACAATATTTGTAAGGGAGGTATAAACTAATGAGTCAAATATGGATAACTTCAGATTGGCATTTTTGTCATTCGCAACCATTTATTTATGAGCCTAGAGGATTCAAAAATCAATATGAAATGAATGCCGCGATTATTGAAAGACATAACGCTATTGTGCAAGCAGATGATGAAGTCTATGTTTTAGGAGATTGTATCTTAAATGATAATGAAGAAGGTATTAAATGTATTAAACAGTTAAAAGGACAAATTCATATTATTAGAGGAAATCATTGTACTGATACACGAATCGCACTTTATAAGGAATGCTGGAATGTAGTAGAAGTATGTGATGCAAAGTGGTTAAAAATTGGAAAGCAGAGTTTCTTTCTTTCTCATTATCCTTGTCTTACAGATAATTACAATGATGACAAGCCACTCAGTAGAAAAATTATTTCATTATGTGGTCATGTTCACACATCTGATAAGTGGCATGATTGGGATAATGGATTAATATATCATGTGGAGATGGACGCACACGGATGTAAACCTGTTTCCGCAGAACAAATTATAAATGATATAAAGGAGAAAATTAATGGGTAAAAAAGATGTTTCAGGATGGGCTATTGTTGGTGTTATTGCATTTTTTGTTGTAGTGATTATTATTGAGCCTGCCTTATTATTTTGGCTTGGATACTTCAGCGGCTGGTTAGCAAAACTGGTCATTGGTACTAAATTAGTAACTGCAATTAATATGGTATTTGGTACAGCTTTTACCGCAGATATGCTTCCAATGATTGGCGGTGCTCTTGGTTGGATTGGAGGTTTCTTCAAATCAATTAGTACTACATCAAACAATAAAAAATAATAAATAATATATACCCAGGTTACCTATATAAGGAAACCTGGGTATTTTATTTTTACGATGAGGGTGACGGTGCCGAATTTTCCGCGTACCTCTAGGTATTTTTTTTACCAAATTTGACAAATATATTTTTTTTTGGTATAATATAGATAGTAATTGAAAGGAGAAGTTTACATATGCGTTTTTTAGATAGTGGTACTATAAAAGAGACTGGCTATTCTACAGTTGTAATTGAACATAAGGGAAATAAGTATGTGGGCCAGGCTAAATGCCACCCAGACGACACATTCTCTGAATTTACTGGATGTAGATATGCACAAGAAAGAGCTGAAATTAATGCTTTAAAAGATGAATGGAAACAAAAAAAGCATGACTGTGATGAGTGTAGAAAATACTTAATCGCAGTTTCTCAATATGCAGGTTTCGATAAAGAAAGTTCTACAGCAAAGGCGATGTTCCGACAGTTGAACCGCCGCATTAAAGAAGTGAATAAATTAGCAGAAATTATTAGTCAAAAACAATTTAATCTTCAAATTGCAATTAGACAACAAGATGGTTTTAATAGTAAAATTGAACAAATGAGATTAAATGATAATAAAGAAAATTAAAATCTTTTTAGAGAATAAAAACTGAAAGGAAGGTATAATATGAAATTATTCTACGATACCTGTAGTTTGCTTGATGCTCAGAAGGAAGCTTTTGAATCAGGTGACAAGTTTTATATTTCTAGTATAACAATAAATGAATTAGAAAATATTAAAACCTCTGGCACAAAAGACGAAGAAACAAAGTACAACGCAAGAACATTGTTACATTTACTTGAAATTCACGAAAATAAATATGAAATTGTTTTATATAAAACAAATTATATCAATCGTGTTGCGGAATTTGATTTACCAAATACGCCTGATAGTAAAATTATTGCAAGTGCTTATTGTTACTTTATGGATAATGATATAAAAGATGGTATCTTTTATACAAAAGATTTAGCTTGTAAAGCAATTGCAAAATCTATTGGACTTAATACTTCCTACAAAGTAACAAAAGAAATTGAGTATACTGGTTTTATTGAACGTACCAGTAATGATACCGAATTAAATGAATTTTATAGTAACTATATTCCTAATAATATCAATGAATTTGGTTTATTAAATAATCAATATTTGCTTATTAAAGATACAACAGGCAAAATAATTGATAAATATAGATGGTATAATAATTCATATCACCAAGTTCAATTTCAAAAGGCTGAGTCAAAAATGTTTGGTAAAATAGTTCCAAAAAATGGAGACCATTATCAACAAATTGCTTTAGATAGTTTAGCCAACAATCAAATTACAATGTTGCGTGGCGCAGCTGGCTCTGGTAAGAGTTATTTAGCCTTCGGTTATATGTTCTCATTACTAGAATGTGGAAAGATAGATAAAATTATTATCTTCTGTAACACAGTTGCAACTAAAGGTTCTGCTAAACTCGGTTTTTATCCAGGTAGCCGCACAGAAAAACTCTTGGATTCACAAATTGGTAACTTGTTAGAAAGTAAACTTGGAGATAGAGTGGCAGTTGAAAGACTAATTGATGATGGTCAATTAGTATTATTGCCGATGTCTGATATCCGTGGTTATGACACTACAGGAATGAATGCTGCAATTTATATTTCTGAAGCACAAAACCTAGATATTGAACTGATGCGTCTTGCTCTTCAAAGAATTGGAGAAGATAGTATATGTATTCTAGATGGTGATTCTAATGCGCAAGTTGATTTATCAATGTATGCAGGCGATAATAATGGAATGCGTAGAGTTTCTCAGGTGTTCCGCGGTTCTGACATATATGGTGAAGTTACATTGAAACAAATATATAGAAGTAAAATTGCTGAATTAGCTCAACAACTGTAAGAAAAAAAGACCTATTTATATAGGTCTTTTTTTATTTAGGAGGAATTTTATATGATACTTGGAGATAAAAAAAGTAATGGGCCGCAATTTAGTAAACTAATAGTGATTATAGTCGGAATTATTTGTTTATTAGGAGTTGTGGCTACTGCAATGGCATCTTTATGGTTAAGCATGACAGAAACCGTAGCAATTGCTTTAATCGGCGCTTTTGGCTCAATTGTCGCAACAACTTTAATTTGGTTCTTAAAAAAATCACAAGTTGAAAATAATACTAAAATTTATATGGAAGCATATAAAGATATTGCAATGTTCAAAATAAATCATGGAGAAGACGCTTCTGATTTATTGCAAAATGTTGAAAACAATATGATAAACAAGATGGATGATAATATTAATGAAGCTATTAATGAAGGCGCTTCATTAATAGAACAAGTTGAAGTATCAAGATAAAGGAGGAAAAAATTATGAGTTATGATATTCAAAAAGTAATTAATATTGCTAAAGCTGAAGTTGGTTATCTTGAAAAGAAGTCAAATTCTAAACTTGATAACAAAACAGCCAATGCAGGAAAAGCAAATTATACAAAATATTGGAGAGACTTAGCTTCTGACATGCAAGGACAACCATGGTGTAACTGCTTTGTCAACTGGTGCTTTTTGAAAGCATATGGCAAAGCGGCAGCAAAAAAGTTGCTTTGTACAGATGGCGGATGGAGCTATTATACACCAACTTCAGCAGGATACTTTAAAGTTAAAAGACAATGGTATACATCTAAACCTCAAGTAGGAGATATTATTTATTTTAAAAATGCAACTCGAATTCATCATGTTGGTTTAGTATATAAAGTAGACTCCTCAAGAGTGTATACAATAGAAGGTAATACAAGTGCTGGTTCAGCAGTTGTAGCCAATGGCGGCGGCGTTGCTCAGAAATCTTATTCTCTGTCAAGTACTTCTATTGCCGGATATGGTCGTCCTAATTATGGGGCTCAAGCAGCACAAGCCCCAGCCACATCTACGTCATACAATAAAACACAGTTTATTAAAGATGTTCAAGCAGCTATTGGAGCAAAGGTTGATGGAATAGCTGGCCCTGAAACATTAAAGAAAACGGTTACTATTTCAAAAACAAAGAATCATAGGCACAAAGTAGTGCTTCCAATACAAAAATATCTTAATACTTTAGGATATAATTGCGGGACTCCTGATGGTATTGCAGGAGTAAAATTCGATGCCGCTGTGAAAACTTTACAATCTAAGTGGATGGCTAGGCCTGATGGAGAAATAACGGCAAAAGCAACCACTTGGAAAAAGTTACTTGGTTTAGCTTAATAAATTATATGGGTGAATGAAAATTCACCCATTTTTTTTATTGTCTTTTTCTATTTGTAAAGTTTTAAGCCCATTAAAGTACAAACTATCTTGACTTTTCAAGAAAATTTTGTTATAATTATTATATAGATAAATAGAGATGTTCTGTGTAAGAGCAAACTTGGAAAGGAGAAACAGTTTTGGTACAAAAAATTGGAATTGAATCAAAAGAAAATTATCAGCCATTTGAGTTGACTATCAATAGAGGTAGTACTATTGTACTTCAGTTTGACCAGGATATATGGAACTTAGAGGAAGCACAGCAACTTGCAAAAGTATGGCAAGATGCATATCCGAACAATCCGATAATGGTAACATTTAAAGGGATGGAGATTAAAGGAGTATTAAATGGGAAATTTTTATAATCATTTTAAGAAAGTATGTAAACATAAATATTGGGTTGGATATTATTGTTTTAAAGCTGGTATTCCGTGGCGCGGAATTAAGCATGATATGTCAAAATTCTCGCCTATTGAATTTTTAGAAAGTATAAAATATTATCAAGGTAATAGGTCACCAATAGACAGATGTAAAGAAGTAAATGGCTGGTCTAAGGCTTGGCAGCATCATAAAGGAAGAAATGACCATCATTATGAATATTTTATCGACAACCTTGATAATGGCGGCGAAGCAATAGAAATGCCAAAAGATTGTGTATTAGAGTTAATTGCAGATTATCTTGGTGCAGGACGTGCTTATATGGGTAAATCATTTTCATATAAAAAAGAATATGAATGGTGGGAAAATAAAAAACAAAAACCATTACTAATGCATAAAAATACAAAAAAATTTATTGATGAAGTATTATTTTTATTAAGCGTAGATAAAATAAAAGTGGAAGATATTCCTTCTTATTATGATTGGACAAAATCCAACCAGAGTTCAGTTTAAATATTTATATATAATACAAGGAGGAAATATTTATGGAAAAATATTATGTATATTTACACTTAAATAAAATAAATGGGAAAAAATATTATGGCATCACTTCTGAGGATAATCCAGAAAAAAGATGGAAAAAAGGATATTATCACAATAATCATTTTCAAAATGCAATAAATAAATATGGTTGGGAAAATTTTGAACACATTATAATTGCAGAAAATTTATCTAAAAAAGAAGCTGAATTAAAAGAACAAGAACTTATACTTAAAAATAAAACAAATAATCAAGCTTTTGGATATAATTTAACTTCTGGCGGCGGCTTGGGAGTATTTAGACACTCTGAAGAATCTAAAAAATTAATGAGCGAACATACTAAAGGCGAATTAAATCCAATGTACGGAAAACATCATTCAGAAGAAACCAAAGAAAAAATTAGTAAAGCTTTACAAAATCATCCAAATACAAGTAAAAAAGTTCTTTGTGTTGAAACTAATATTATATATAATTCCACAAGAGAGGCAGAAAGAGTCCTTGGAATTGGGCATAGTTCAATTGGTCAAGCAGCAAGACCAAATGGGAATCAAAAAACTGCTGGTGGATATCATTGGCAATATATTACGGAGGAATAGATGTTCAATAATTTAACATTTTACACAGATGGAGGCTGCTCTGGTAATCCTGGACCAGGCAGATTTGGAGCAGTCTGCTTAAAAATTTCAGATAATAAAAAGTTACATTGGGTATATTTAAATAAGGAGGAATAATATGCTACCACAGTTATATGAGAATTTTCAGCGGTGGAGTGACAGCGGAACGGTTTGGCTATATTCAGACCCACATTTTGATGATTCTGATTGTAAGACCATGGATGCTACATGGCCTAGCCCAGAAGAACAGATAA
>JAEDOA010000018.1 GCA_016302195.1 Erysipelotrichaceae bacterium
AAATATACCCTCTAAATCTTGGACAAACCCTCAAAATCTTCGGTTAGCCAAAAAAAGTTATGAAAGATTCAAGTTCATAACTTTTATTTTATTAAATCTAAATATGATGTCCCATTTTCACATTTTTCTACATTGAAATAGTCACAACAAGTTGCACCATTATCACTCATGGTTTTTCTTGTTCCTACCTTTACGTTGCTGATACCTTTTTTATATATTAGTAAAGGAACGCATTCTCTAGTATGCCTGCTACTACCTATATCCGGATCATTGCCATGATCTGCCTGAATGATTAATATGTCATCCTCAGTTAATAACGGCAGTATTCTCTCAATTCCCTTATCAGCTCTTTCCAGTACTTTACGATAAACCTGGCTATCTTGAGAATGACCTGCCAAATCTGTTTCTTGTATATTTGTACAAATAAAGCCTGTATCCATTGTCTTTATCGCATCAATTGTCAACTGCATGCATTCATCAGTATCAACACAGGAAATACTTGTTCCATTATCATTGGCTACTATATCTGCCACCTTTCCAATGAGAGTACAAGGTATGCCGTTTCTAGTTAAAATAGTAGGAACTTGAACATTTTTATCAACGCCATATCCTAAATGACGGCATTGATATCCATGCAAATACGACTTTGATTTGGCACTTGCGATTCCTATGTATTTGCCTTCTTTTATCTCTTGGGCATTATATAAGTCTTCCATAGTGTTTCCTGTTCCACCAAATACAATAACTCTGCCAACAGTTACAACCTCACGGGCAAGTCTACCTATCTCTAATTCTTCTTCAAAACTGATATAGTCAAGTGGAGCTGTAACGTTATAGCACATGCCCAAATCTGCTTCCAAGTTATCAGCAATAGTAACATAATCATCGCAAACGACATACTTCAATCCCTGTTGTTGCTTAAATTGGACTTTATGCCCATTTTCTTTCAAATGATCATAAACCGCCTGTGCTTTTTGCTGGAAAGGAGTAACTTCAGGTTTTTTTGGCAAAGTTCCCATAATCTCCTGGTGACCCATAAAGGTATCTGCGCCAAAATGAGCCAACTCGCTTTTCCCATAGTTGACGTTTTTCGCAAATTTCATATTCAGGCTCTCTTTGCCATAGGCATTCATTAGGCCCAATTTTTCAAGAGTCGGAAGTTTTAAATCAGGACAATCTTTCAAGATACTTTGCAATGTATTCGCCTTTTCATCACCGGGTCTAGCAATTGCCGCATCATCCATGGCTCCAATCCCAAAGCCATCAAGAACAATGATAATAAATCTTTTACTCATACTTTACTTCATCTCCTAAACTGTTATATATTCCTTCAATTTTAGGATTGTTACTCTTTAATCCGCTTAGTAATACAACATTACTTCTAGTGACAAAAATTTGAAATCTAAATGCCATAATAACCGTATCATTTTCCTGACAATTTTCACTTAATCCAAAATGATAATCGATACTTTCATCAGTAGGAACAATTACATTTACTTTTTTACAGTCTTCAATTGTCTTTCCCACTAAGGCATTCTTTACGTGACTTCTACGATAATGTCCTCCTCCATAGCAATAAGCTAATCCATCAAAATTATGCGATACCTCACTAACGTAAACTACACAAGGTTTTTCAGCGCATTGTTGTAAAGCATGAAGAGGTGTAGTTCCTGATAAGCCATGGCCTGGCTCGATACTGTTAATTGGATAAGGCTGCATCTCTTTAATTGTCTCAACAGATGAAGTAGATGGAGCATTGATATTATCAATATTAATACCAAGTGATTCTAGTATTTCTTTAGCTTTTAACAACGTTTTCAAATTATTTGTTGCTGCTATTTTTTCTAATGACTCATCATAAAGAAAACAAGGGAAAGAGGTTAATCCTTTTATTTCGACATAATCCAATTCTTTAACCTTATTAACCAGTTCTTTTAGCTGATCTAAATAGAAGCCTGCAGTTTGACCACTGTAAATCATATCATTGTTATCAGTAACTCTAATCATTAATTTCAGCTTTTTATTACTTGCCTTACCACACTGATTTAAATCCAATATCTTTTGATAGCTGTACACGGTATAATAATCACATCCATAATCCACAAACTTTTGTAATAACGACTTAGGAACCTGAACTAAATGTCCAACATTGCAGATAGGAATATGATACTTCATCATAATCAGCGCTTCTTTATAGTCAACTACTACTGCCCCCTTATAGCCCAAATCCACCAATTTACGAGCCAAAAAAGGATTTCTACCAACTTGTTTCAGCATGAAATAACAATCCATTCCATTATTATTTGCTGCCTGTAGTATCGCTTTACTGTTATCAAGGAAAGTATCAACATCTATAACATAGCTATCTGGCATTATTTGCCCTTTCTGATGTAGCATAAATGCCTTTTCAATTAATTCTCTATCTTGTTTTATCGTTTGTTCTAAAAACATTGTTTTGCCCTCTTAATGCTTTCCTTCAAGATTCTAATAATTGTATCTGCTCCTGACCTGTTAGGATTAATTCTAATCATTCTATCGTCAATAGTTGGGTCGCTTGCTCTAAAAGTTCCTGAAACACGATAAAACATTGGTGGCAATTCATATTTTGACTCTGCTCCAACCGGGTTAGGTAAACCGCCAAGCTTCTCGGCTTCAATAATGACTTTTTTCGCAATAGGTTCTTTAAATTCAACAAGCAAAACCTTGGATTGAGCATTAGCTAAAAACGCTTCTTTTACCTCAGCTATTTCACCCTGATTTAGTCTTTCTACGCATTCATCATTAGTTTTTGCCTGGATAGCAAGCATCACAGGAGAATAAACCAATCCTCTTAATACCTCCATTGCTTCCCAGCCTTGGGTTTGGCTGCCACCTGAATAATGCTCTTTAATTAAGAAATCAATATATTCACTTTTCCCTACTACACAGCCAATTCCTTCTGGCCCTTGCAATTTAAAACAAGAGAAACATGATAAATCAGCCCCGCACTGACAACCTATTTTTTCAATCTTCATAACCGCATAATTGTCGTCAGTTACTACTGGAATATTTCTTACTGATTTTATTTTTTCAATAACCTGCTTTAAATCATATCTATCACTTATTGACTGTCTAGTTACCTGAACCAAAGCAGCCTTTATTTCAGGATGCTGTTTCATTACTCTTTCAATATCACTTAGATCATTAAAATCGGCACTGACCGTTTTAATCCCCAGCATATCAATTGTTGTTTTTGTTGTCGAATATATTGGCGAGCTGTGAACAAGTAGTGTTTCGTTATTTTTGCACACAGCATATAAAGCATATCTGATAGCTGATGTCCCTGTACCTCTAACAAATATTGCCTTTTCACTGTCAAAGAATCTCGCAACCACCTTTTCCGCTTTTAATGTAGTTTTTGGTTTATTTAATCCTGCTACTACTCCTAAATCGCCACGAGTTAAAAACTCACTTCCAGTAAATTCATTAGTAATGCAGTCAATCATTTTAAACTGAAACTGCATTGCTCTCTCTAGGGATATACTTTCTAATGGGTATGCTTTCATAAATTCAAAATCCTTTCAAAATTACAACATGTTATTGTTTCAATATCGCTTTCCTTAACTGACAGTTTCAATAATTCCGGGATAAAACAATCTATCAGATAAGAAAGTCCGACACCACCGTTTTTCTTCAAATGGGATTGTCTTGTTAAATCCATTGACATGAGCAATTGATCACGATAACCATTATCAATCGCTTCCTTTATAAAATGTGCTCTTGTTTCATCAGGCAAATATTTCTTTTTTCCTATCGTATCAAAAGCAATATTTACGCCTTGCTTTAATAGTTCAAGAATCATTTCAATATTGTTTGCTAGAGCGGTATGACTAATAATCACTTTATGCAAATCAACATCATGTTCTTTAAAAAACTGAACCTGTTGTAAAGCAAAGCTGCCTAAAGTTGTATGAGTAATAATAACTGGCTTTACTTCTGCTTTATGGTAGGCTAGACAACTTGCTTCAAATAGCTTTTTCTCATTTTCAGTCATCTTATCTTTACTAGTACCAATTTCACCGATTACTCTTGCTCCTTTATTTAAGTCTGATAAGAATAATTCAGCTAACTGTTCTACGCTTTTATCATCAAACCATTGCGGTAAAAAGGGATCTTTATAACAACCAGTGGAATTAATAATGGTTAATCCAGTTTCTTGTTGGATTTTTTGATTTATCTGCCAGTCAACACCAATACCATGATTTGAGCAATCAACAATCCGCTTTACACCCTTACTTTTGATTTCCTTTAGTTCATCTAAAGCAAATTGATATAAATTCAAATAACAATCCGGATCATTTTTCCCTTTAGTCAAATCAATAACCATATGTTCATGAGAATATGTAATATTATCTAATTTCATTTTTACTCCTTTTCAAACAAACTGCATAAATGAAGTATCAAATACTTTTCTTCTTCGCTGTTAACTTGATATAACTCGTTCATTTTGTTAAATAGTTCAACGCAATCATTATAGTTGTGATGTTCTTTAATGGTTTGAAACATTTCATCTGGTAATCTACCAATATCCTCATTATCCCTTTTTCGTTTCATCATCATGGCGCAATGAGTAATCATACGTTCTAGCTTTACGCTATCAAAATCCTTGGAAAATTCCATTATGATATCTATCCATTTTTCCAAAACATCTCTTTCCTTATCAGTAATAATTCCTGATTTGTTCAATATATCTAATCTAAACTGTAATGTATCCATAATTTCAAGCCCTCAACTATTTAAAAAAATGGGACAACATCTTAATTGTCCCATAATTATTTTTTACTAAGCAATTGGGAATAATCCAATTAAATGTAATAAGTTAACTAAAATACCTAATGTAATCGCACCTACAGGTCCAATTGCCATTGCTGGAATTGGTTTTTTAGCACTCTGGTTAAGGAAATGTAAACCAATAACCCAAACATAACCTAATGTTGGAGCAATTTCATTAGCTGCCATCATACCACCAACAAGTAATGCGATATCCAAAATCTTGCTCATTGCTGTACGAGTATTGTCGCCTAAATCCTTCATGCCAGGGAACTTATCCATTCCTTTAGCGATAAATCCTAATAACAATACTTCAACAACCATGATTAATGCACCGATTACAAAGCTTCCTGCAGCACCCATGAGACCCATGTTGATTAATAGGATTGCTGGAATATGAACTGCTTTAGTTCCACAAGGTGAATATACACCAGAAATGATTGCTGTTGTCATAACTAATGGGATAAAGCCTAAGCATCTGCCTAATGCAACGATAGCTGCTTCGCCATAATTACCTTGAGCTGTTAAATTCAATGAAGCAGGTCCTTCAGCAACGATACATAATGCTGTTGCAGCAGCTACTAAACCACCAGCGATAGCCAACATTACGATATTCTTTTTGATTCTATCAATGTTCTTTTCAAATACTTTAAATACATCAGAAGCAGAACCAGTATTCTTTTTGCCCCAAACAGCAGCATACACTACCATTGCGACGATACCGAACAATAAAGCCATACCATCAGAGTTTAAAGCTACTGTAATACCATTGAATGTGAATTTACCATATAATGCTACAACCTGTTTAACTAACATTGTTAAGCCTAATACGATAGCGCCTGAAACAAATCCACCCTGGTAAGCAACTGCTAATGCAGGGAATACAACGAACAAAGTAATAACAAGTCCACCAACTTTGTCCAAACTACCTAAGAAGTTTACTGGCATCAATGCGAATACATCAACAATAGCCTGCATGCCAAATAACAATACAACACCAAATACTGCACCACAAGCAGTAGCTAGAATCATACCTTTTTTGTCATCCTTGAAAGCAACACCGATAATATCGCAAGCAAGTAAAATAGTGTGGATAATGATAATACCACCAGCAATTGAAGTTGGTAAGCCAAATCCGATTACTAGACCAAATGATAATGCAAAACTTGTCGCAAATAATGTCTTTCTATCTGTCTGACCATTAATGTATGGGCCATACATAGGACGAGTACCATCATTGAATACGGCAACGTTTTGGTTTGACAAGTATGCAGAAATAGCGCCTAAAGCAGCCATTACTAATACTGTCACAAAATTAACTTCATAAACCATATTTATTCTCCTTTATTTTATTAATTTCTTTACTTGTTTAATAGAGCATTAAGTAACATAGGAACAACCTTTTCAGCATCATAATTAACAAAACCAAATGCTACCTTTCCTTTTGCTACTTCATCATTAATCTCCTGCTGTGTCATTGTTTTGGCAGGTGTAGAAATAGATACGCATTTTGCAGGTCCTAATAGACCAGTCGCAATTCCCAATGCTCCCCCAGCTCCTGTTGAACATGCTCCAACATAATAATCAGCCTGACCCATCTGGATAGCTAATGTTGCTTCAATATCACTCTTGATTTCAACAGTCACTTTATCAGCAGCGAGTGATTCAATCAATTTAGCTATCGACTGCTTATCCATCTGTCCTCCAACTACGATTTTCATATGGAATTATCCTCCTTCCCTTTCAAGAAATATCTAATCATTTCGTAATTTTAGTTTAGTACATCATATATGTACTGTCAATATACTAAATAATGTATTTTGAAAAAAATACAAAAATTATCCTCATTTTCTAATAGCTTGGTGTTATTTTGCCATCCATAACCAGATTTTGAATGTTGATAACAGTATTAACATCTATTATTTCCCTCAATAAGACAAATAACTCTTTTCTTCTTTTTAAGCCAACTAAAACCGCCTCTGTATCCTGCTTTTCATAACAATCTAAGGTCACATAATTTATATCTATATTTTTATCTTTTACTTCATCAACGTTCATTACCGCAGCATCTATTTCCCCATTAAGTATTTTTGCGATAATCTGAGTATACTCTAATTGAACATACGATACTTTTATGCCTTTACAGATTCTCATCGTCATAGTTTTTTGGTCTAATGACTGCTGATCTATTCCAACTTTCATTCCATCTACTATCTCTTTGGCGTTCTTATCATGAAACATTATGACATGATTACTAACATATGAATATTCGCCCAAAGATAGTATTATATCTATCTCACCATATTTACGCATAAAATGATCAGCAGCTAAAGCTGATACTACCGCAAAATCATATCTTTGGCAAACAACCATTGATATTCTTGCTTCCGCCCCACGCATATACGCCATACTTACTGGTATGTTATATGCGTTTTCCAATGCAACTATCAGTCCGCTTGCCAAGCCCTCATATCTTTTTGAATAAGGTAAAGGCATACTGCCAACAATACTATCTATATCACTTACCTCAAGAAGAATTTTCATGTTTTTCCTGATTAAATAAGAGCCTAAATGACCTTTTGATTCCAGTCTTATGGCTTCACATTCCTGTAGCGTTTTAATGGCCTTTTGAACCGTCCCTCTAGGAAAAGAAAACAGTTCACAGAATTCTGATACTGTTGGCACTTTATCGCCTAAATTAATCTTGATAAATTCCTTTGCTATAGTTTTTGTTGCCAGTCCATTTTTAGACAGCAATATATCATTAATCATCAATTATCACCTCATCTACAGGTTTTCTCTATATTTATGATATAGTTTTTAAACAAATATTGTCAACAAAACTAGCACTAACATAATGCAATCTTTTGTTCTTCTATTATTGCTTTTGACAGTATATAATTCAATTATATAAAGCTATATATAATTTAGCTTGGAGGAATTATTATGGATAACAACTTCAATCAATGGAAATCTCTTGCTAAAGAAATGAGAAAAGACATCTTACAAATGTGTTATTTAGCCAATTCCGGTCATCCAGGAGGATCATTATCATGTGTCGAAATACTCATTGTTTTATTTGAACATCAGATGCGACTTCTTTCTGGGTCGGATGATGAAAAAAGAGATCGTTTTATCTTTTCAAAAGGGCATGCAGTTCCTGCTCAATATGCTTATATGATAGAAAAGGGAATATTAGATAGAGAAGAAATGAAGACTTTTAGAAAGCAGGGAAGTCGTCTTCAAGGCCACCCTGTTAAAGGAAAAACTCCTTTTACTGATTTTAATCCTGGCTCACTTGGCCAGGGAGTATCAGCGGCTACGGGTATGGCATTAGGCTACAAAATGAAAAACAGTGATCAACAAGTTTATGTATTAATCGGTGATGGCGAATCCGACGAAGGAATCGTTTGGGAGGCAGCAAGTGCTGCAGTAAATTATAAACTTGATAATCTAACATATATTGTCGATATCAATGGCGTACAGTTGGATGGGACAACTAAAGAGATTATGGACTTAGGTGACTTAAAAATGCGCTACCAAGCTATCGGTTTTATAGTCGATGAAATTGATGGTCACAATTTTGCAGAACTATTAACCGCTTTCTCACACCATCAGCCAGGAAAACCTCATGTTATTTTAGCACACACTGTTAAAGGAAAAGGCGTTTCATTTATGGAAGGAAATTGCGCATTCCATGGCAAAGCTCCTAATAAAGAGCAATTAGATATCGCAATCAAAGAAATTGAGGAGGCTTAATTATGGCAGAAGAAAAATTATTAGCTACTCGTGCCGGGTATGGTCAAGGTTTATTGGATATTGGTGAAAAATATGATGATGTAATAGTTCTAGAAGGCGATTTAGGTGGCGCAACTGGTTCTGCTGCTTTTAGAAAAGCCTACCCTGATAGATATATCGAAGCTGGTATTGCCGAACAAAACGAAGTAGGCATGGCTGCAGGACTAGCAAGTGTTGGCTTTGTACCATTTGTTACTAGTTTTGCGATGTTCACTGCTGGAAGAGCATGCGAAATTGTCAGAAATGCGGTTGGATACAATCATGCAAATGTTAAATTGGTAGGCTCACATAGCGGTATTACTCCTGCAGCAGATGGAGGCTCACATATGTGTATTGAGGATTTTGCCTGGATGAAAGTAATTCCTCATATGGTAGTATTAAATCCATGTGATTACAATCAAACTCGCTTAATGGTCCAAAAAATGTACGAATACGATGGATATTGTTATATGCGCACCTCAAGAGAACCTGTTAAAAACATAACCACAATGGACGATGACATCCAAATTGGTAAGGCGCAAGTATTAAGAGAAGGAAAAGACTTAACAATTGCTTCTACCGGTATTATGACAACTTTCGTTATGGATGTAGCAGATCAGCTAAGCCAGCAGGGAATCGAATGCACCGTATTGAACTATCATACTATCAAGCCTTTTGATGGAGAAACATTATTAAAATATGTTAGTACAACTAACAATTTATTAACAGTTGAGGAGCATAACATAATCGGCGGCTTCTCAGAAAGTGCTACTGCAGCTTTATTTGGTAAAGTAGGAAAGATAAAATACGATTATGTCGCTGTACAGGATTGTTTCGGTCAAACCGGTAATAGACAATCGCTGTTCCCTATCTATGGACTAGATAATCAAACCATCTACAATAAAGCAATAGCATTATTAAAGTAAGTTATTTCTATAAAATTGCCACTTTGATTTAGTTTGAAGTGGCTTTTTATTTCATATGCAAAATAAATAGCTCATATACTTCTAGTTTATATGAGCTATTCTCTTTTTCTATGAATGACTATATTTCTCATTCATTTCTGCACTACTTATCTTAAATAGTTGTAGAGCACGATTTTGAATGAATGATATGTTCAACTTATCAGTATCACTGAATTCTTTTTTAATCTTTGCCGATGCAAGGCCGTGACTATCGTTTTCTCTAGTTTCATCTGCCTGTTGGATGAATTTTTGAAGAAGTTTTTCATCATTGCAATAGCACAATTCAACCAATTTAGCCCTATACTCTAGTTCAGTTGCTGTAATATTTTCATACTTTTTCATATCGACAGTATGCTGGGCTTCATGTTTTAGAAAGGAAACAAGAAATCTTTCACTTTCAAAATCATATGCCTGCTCAACACAATTGATTGTGCCATCCTTACCAGCCCATCCTGCAGTGCCATATCGTGAAAAGGTCAAATAATCCATCCAGCCTCTAAAAATGAAACCCTGTAATATGTTTATTGTGTATTTTTGTTGTGAATCAGGTAGCTTTACATCATATGTTTTTGTTATTGTCTTCTTCCAAATATATGGCCCGTAATAACCTTGAGTTTTTCCAAACTGGCTTTGATACCCGTAAGATTCGAAAAGACTTGTTAATGCTTCCACTAACTTGTCTTCATCATTTTCTTGAGGGCATACCTGCTGGCATAATGATAGTTTAAGTTTATCTTCCGCTGCTTTCAAAGCCAATCCGCAATAAAAAATATCTCTGTAATATATTTGATAATGCAGAAGAATCTGATTTAACTTATCCTCTATCTCGTATTTACGGTAGTTACAATTCTCAAAAATATCGATATATAAAGGCAGTACATCTTTATATTCTTCATGCTGCTTCATGTATTCAATTGCGCCTTTAATATCACCTTTCATAAAAAATTGACTGATATCCATTCAATTATTCTCCCTATACATAATATAAAATAAAAGTCACAATAGAATATGCTCCATTGTGACTAATAGTTGTTAATTATGTTATTTTAGTTAAATTGTTTTTTACTTTTATAAATAACAAATGCCCAAACTAAACTAATGATTGAAACAATTGAAATAAAGCTTATAACACCAAAGTCTCCAGTGTCAGCCATGTTGTTTCCACCTTGATTTGATGGATTTGAACCATCGTCATTTCCACCAGGATTTGTTGGATCTGATGGATTTGGATTGTTTGGATCTGTTGGTTCAGGATCTGTTGGGTCTGTTGGATCTGTTAAATCTGAATTTATCTTTTCATCAACAACCTTATATTGAGAAAATTCTTCTCCAGTAAATGTATCAACAGTGCCATCCTTATGAGTTACTTCAACTGTAATGCTGTCATAATCAACACTGATACTGAATTTATCAGTTGTTAATTCATAACCTTCTGGTGCTTCAGTTTCAGTTAATGTATATTTGTGACCAGATGGTACATTATCGAATTCTACTAAGCCATTTTCATCTGATACAGCTGTCATATCAGCAATTTCCACAACGCTTTTTCCATCGCCATAACATGCGCCACAGTTCTGAACATCATGTGATAAAACAAACTTTGCTCCAGCTAATGACTCATCCTGAATACTAGATATCTTGTTGAAACTTAAGTCTACATAATATCCTTCAATAGATGGTTTAGGGAATTCCAATTCCTTCATATTAGAAATGATCTGTTTAGATCCTGTTGGTGTTTGAATAATATCAACAGTTTTATAATGAAGTTTAGCATCACCATTAGTCTGATATGTATTGTCTTCAGAGAAGTCAGCTAATTCATTATCCAATCTTACACGATACTTTAATTTGAATAAATAATATTCGCTAGATGAATTATCAACTACTGTATAGCCTGAAGCACGAATCTTCCAGGTAATCTCTCTTGTTTCTCTATCATATGAAGCGGTATTTTCGCCATTTACTGTATAGCTGCCTGTTACACTATCTGTTAATGAACCGTTTTTATCAAATAAGCCAACAAATTCTACATAATCAACACCATTTGGAGCTGTTGGAATTGGATCACAAGTAACCCATAGTTCATTCAGTCTTTCCTCTTGTTGTTTTTGTAGCGTTTCGAAGATATCGACAAAAGCTTTATTCAAATCATCTAATGTTTCGGTTGAGTAGTAGTGATTTGAACCAATTCCTGTTCTTAACCACTCAGCAAAAGCATCAGGATTTGTCTTAACGTTACCAATTGCGATTGATCCATCCCAATTTTCGTAAGAAGTATTAATGTCGTTATCTATTGTTGAAACTCTTCCGCTCCATCTATAAGAAGTTCCATCATGATAAACTACTGTCTTTGCCCCGCCTCTTGCGATCTGGTCCATGAGGAAATCTGAGCTAGATAAATATAAAGTTCCTTCTGGATGGAATGCAGAGAAAACCTGAACTCCCATACCAATTGAGAATACTTCTATACCTTCTTCTTTGATATCATCAGCTACATTTTGTGCTCTTTGCGCAGCCTTATCGCTGTAGTTGGTACCATATAATGTATAATTACCATTAATGCGATCATAGAATACACCATCTGCTCCTACTGTACCTGAAGAGCTCTTTGGAGTGTAACCTGTGAAAGATGCGCTATTGCTTAGATAAGTTGTTGGTAAACCATCTGTAATAAATACGATGTATTTATGCTGATTATCCACTGCATCAAGCATCTGCTTAGCCCTTAATAAGCCAGCCTCCATATTAGTAAATCTTGTATTTGATGAATTATAACCATCTGCATACAAAATTGAACTAGTGTTCTGCTCAAACTCATTTAAAAATGATGCCTTTGTTGTTTCAGTTACTGATTGCATGCCGCAAATTTCATAAGAATTAGTGTTGAAAGCAACTGCTCCAAGTAAACTGAATCCTTTATTGTATTGAGCAAAGTTATTTACAAATCCATTAATTGCTTCTAATGAAATAGCATATTTATCCTGTGTATCACTAACTGGTTCAGTCATGGTGTTTGAAACATCAAGAATCAGAACAACTGCAACATCTGGATCGTCTGATAATTCAATTGCGCTTTTTGGTGTCTTAACTGTTAATGTGATATCAAAAACATTCTCTAGTTCGGCTTTTTCAATTACTTTTCCAATTGAAACACCATCATTATTTTCGTCATCAACATATCCACCTTCTTCAACTATTTGTCTTGTGTCGACCGCTGCTGATGTCTGCTTTAATGATACTACTGATAAAACCATCATAATCGCAAGCATCAATCTAAGGAATTTTTTCATAATATTACCCCCCTTTTTTCTCTTTTGTATTTGTGTGATTTGCCACACAAAAAGACACTTTTGCAATGATATTATACTACAATAATTCAACAAAAAAATGACTTTTTATACATTTTTACAAATTATTTTATTGTCCGCAAAAGGAAACTCATATTTTAAAAAAAGCCTGATCTTCTTGTTCAATTAAATCATTGTAAATTTACAACTTTTATAAAACAATTATAGTAACGTAAAGGGGCAGTTTATAAGCAAAGCAGAAATTGAGCCAATTATATATAACAATCTAGATTTGAATGAAGTAATTCATATCATTTTTATAGTGCCTAAATGATTTAAGCGATAAGCATTTCTACTTACAGGAAGTACTAACCGATGTTTTATTAGGAAACAACTCAAAACAAGTAGTTTTGGATAAGCTAAGTAAACAACCTTTATTTGCCAGATTAAATAGCCTAAGCTATCAATAGCTATCCTGACTAATCGATAAAGAATTAATCTACACAAATAAAAGTCAAAAATATCCTGTCTTAAAGCCTACTTATGCTGGCAATAATTACCAGCAACTTATCACAAAGAAAGATTTGCTTAATCTAAAAAAGGATTATTTGACAAAAAAGGATTCCATCATAGCGAAATCCTTTTGTTTACTATTTACTCAGTTGTATGACAATTACCACTCATTGGGCAATTAGAACAACCACATCCACAGCTTGTTTTTCCATTTTTCTTATTATTTATAAAATTCCTAATAATCGATACTACAACAATTACCAGCAAAACGCATATGATAATTGTTGCTAGATTTGTTTTTAACCATTCTACCATCTTTATGCCTCCTTACTCTTTTTAATAAACAGCATATAAAGCATTGCCACAGCAACAATTAATGCAAAGCCAAAGCCAATTAGGTTAATACTTCCTGCCAATGCTAAACCAAACTGGTATATCATTAGTGAAACTGCATAGGCAAATAAGCATTGATATCCAATCGCAAACCAGGTCCATTTAGCACTGTTCATTTCACGTTTGATGGCACCAATTGCAGCAAAACATGGAGCGCATAACAAATTAAATACCAGGAATGAATAAGCAGCCAATTTGCTCATTCCTTCAAAATCAAGAATACCAAATACGGATACAACTTCTTCCTTAGCAACCAACCCCATAAATGTTGCGACAGTTGCCTTTATATTACCAAATCCAACAGGAGTAAATATCCAGCATAATGATTGTCCAATCATACCTAACAAGCTTTCCTCAATATCCATATCAATGCTGAAGGCAAATGAACCATCTAAAGAGCCAAAATGAGATAATATCCAAATGACTATTGAAGAAAGAAGGATAATAGTTGATGCTTTCTTTATAAATGATGATACCCTTTCCCAAACTGATCTAAAGATATTTGAAAAAGTTGGTAAGTGATAGGCAGGCAACTCCATTACAAATGGTGCAGGATCTCCAGCAAACATCTTTGTTTTCTTTAGCATGATTCCTGAAATAATGATTGCTGCTATTCCAACAAAATAAGCACTTGGTGCTACCCACCATGCCCCTGAAAACAATGCAGCAGCTATTAAGGCAATTATTGGAAGTTTTGCACCACAAGGAATAAAAGTTGTTGTTATAATAGTCATTCTTCGATCACGTAAATTCTCGATAGTACGTGATGCCATAATAGCAGGTACACCACAGCCTGTTCCGATAAGCATAGGAATGAATGATTTACCAGATAAACCAAACTTTCTGAATACTCGATCAAGCACAAAGGCAATACGAGCCATGTAGCCACAAGATTCCAAGAATGCTAGAAGAATGAATAAAACTATCATTTGAGGTAAAAAGCCTAAAACAGCTCCAACACCACCAACAACCCCATCAACAATCAGACTAATTAACCACTCTGAACAATTAAGATTTACAAGAAGCTGCTCTACTACAACTGGTATACCATTTATCCAGATACCATAGTCGCTAGGATCAATATCCACCTCAACTTCTTCACATATGCTGGCAATATCATAACCTTCTGATACTAATGATTGACTATAACTATCATATGCTTCCATAAAGGCTTGATAATCTTGATCTTCAATTGCTTGTTTAATATCTTCTGCTCCAATAACTTCATTTGCCACTGCTTCATCAACAAGCAAAATCATATCTTCAGTCCAAATATTATCACTAGCAAAATCATTTAATGCCTGTTGATACTGTTCGCTGCCAATTGAGAATAAATGGAAACCGTCCCCGAATAATCCATCATTTGCCCAATCAGTGGCAAAAGTTCCAACAGTAGAAACCGCCAAATAATAAACCAAGAACATTACAATCGCAAAGATAGGTAATGCCAAGAATCTATTAGTCACTACTCTATCAATTTTATCTGAAACGCTTAACTTTCCAGCTAATTTCTTTTTATAACAGCCCTTAATTATTGTGCCAATATAAAGATAACGTTCATTAGTAATAATTGATTCAGCATCGTCATCGAACTGATCTTCAACTTCACTAATGTCCTTTTCAATATGATCTAAAACAGATTGATCCAATTTTAATTGTTCAACTGCTTTTTCATCACGTTCAAATTGTTTAATTGAATACCAGCGTTGCTTTTCTGAAGGAACATTTGACAATGCAGCTTCCTCAATATGAGCTAAAGCATGTTCAACCTCACCTGAAAAGGTGTGTATAGTTTTAATATGACCTGCTTTTGCTACTTGTATTGCTGCCTCTGCGGCTTCCATAATCCCTTCTGATTTCAAGGCGGATATCTCAACTACTTTACATCCTAATTCTCTAGATAATTCTTCTATATTGATTTTATCGCCATTTTTTCTAACAACATCCATCATATTAATCGCGATAACCACAGGAATTGACAACTCTAGTAATTGTGTTGTCAAATATAAATTTCTTTCCAGATTGGTTCCGTCAACAATATTCAGTATGGCATCTACCTTTTCATTTACCAAATAATTTCTTGCCACCACTTCTTCTAAAGTGTAAGGCGAAAGAGAATAAATGCCTGGTAAATCAGTAATTATTACATCATCGTGTTTTTTCAGTTTACCTTCCTTTTTCTCAACAGTAACTCCAGGCCAGTTTCCCACAAACTGATTAGAGCCTGTCAAGCCATTAAACAAAGTGGTTTTTCCACTATTTGGATTTCCTGCAAGAGCAATTCTTATTTCCATATACCTTCCTCACTTTCCTGTTAGCAGTTGCTAACTCATAGATAAATATTTTAGGGAATCATATCCCTTACGCTTTTTTACTCTACTTCTATCATTTGAGCATCAGCTTTACGAATAGACAGTTGATATCCTCTGACAGTTAATTCAATAGGGTCACCTAAAGGAGCTACTCTTCTAACCTCGATTTCAACTCCCTTTGTAATTCCCATATCCATGATTCGTCTTTTTACTGCTCCAGTTCCATTTATTTTTGTTACCTTTACATTATCCCCAACTTTCACTTCTCTTAATGTTGTCATATATACTCCCTTCTTTATACCATTATTTTCTGCGCCATCTCTCTGCTAATGGCAATTCGACTTTCTTTGATATTGACGATAACATTGCCACCAATAGTGTTTATCACTGTAATTGGAGAACCTACAACAAATCCTAAATCCTCTAGATGCGATTTGACCTGTTGTTTGCCTGTAATTCGCTTAACTATATTTTCTTTTCCAATTTCTGCTAAAGTAAGAGGCATCATAAACTTTCCTTTCCTCAGTTAGTCATTGCTAACTGTTAATAAATAATATAAGTTAGCACTGGCTAACTACGCATAAAGTATATATCTATCCAACAATATTGTCAATATCATTTTTAAACATTAATTAGACTATGATTAATTTATGATAATGTCCCAAAAATCACTTTCGTTTCATATGATTTCCAAAAGTCTATTTAGGTACCTTGACATTTTTCGTTTATTGTAATATATTCAAGGTACCTAAATAGATTGGAGGATTAAGGTATGGAAGAAAAAAATGTTTGCCCAGGCTGTGAAAAGCACTGTGACTTAAGTGCTCCTTCATGCGGTAAAGGTAGAGAATTCGCAAGGACAGGTGTGTTGCCAGAGCACAATCACAAAGAAGGACACCATCATTCAATGCGTAAATCATCACATTGCAGTGATGATGTAAATGAAAAGCTGATTATCAACTTAAGGGATATTGGTCATATGATGCGTATGCAATACGAGGGAAAAACTAGCCAAAAACGCATTCTAATTATCCTTAGCAAGTTAGAGACAATCACACAAAAAGAATTGACAGTAAGACTAGGCATCCAGCCTGGATCTGTTAGTGAAATTTTAACAAAGCTGGAAAATGCAGGTCTAATTATTCGTCAAGAGAACGAAACAGACCATAGAACTACAACTATTCAGCTTACAGATTTAGGCAAACAACAGGCCTTGGAAGCCACTATGCATCGCCAAAACCGTCATGAACAAATGTTTGCCTGCCTAACAGAGCAGGAAAAAACAACCCTTCAATCACTGCTTGAAAAAGTCAGCGAGGATTGGGAAGTACGTTTTGCTAAATCAGCAAATCATGATCATCACCATCACCATGGTCAGCATAAGCCCCACTTTGATAAAGACCATAGAAAAGATTTACAAGAGGAATAAATTCTGTGTGGAAATATATTAAACGATATTTTCCATATGCAGGATTTGCTAAATAATAATTAC
>JAEDOA010000128.1 GCA_016302195.1 Erysipelotrichaceae bacterium
TGTCCAGTAACTGTCTAGCATTACATCGCCTACAACAGTTACCTTTTTAGTAAATTCAGTCAAATTTTCAATACTTTCTTTTAACATACATACTAAATCTTCTTCTGCGGTTCAAAAATAGTACTTTTGAAGTAATTAAATTGATAAAAACACATTTTAACACTGCTGTTGCTCTTTAAAAATACAATTTTGAAAGAACTTTTCGATTGGATTAGTACGCATTGTCAAAGGACAATGCCTTCTAATAGAGCTCAAGTTTTGTTAAAAGATCTACCATTGTTAGTATGGTTGATCGTTAACCAACCTAACACTTTTGACAAAATGTTCTTAAGGTCTTAGGTAAGGTTAATTTTGTTTAATACTTTATGATATACAGATTCAACAGTAATATTTCTAATACAAATATTTTCTTTACAAGCTAGGTCTCTACCCGTTCCAAAGCATGGGGCACAGTTATAATGAAGAAAAATTGTGTCACAATTTTCACTATACCCAGAAAATTGAGTTGGAGACGTTGGACCAAGCAAAAAAATAGAGCTAACATTAAGAGATGCTGCAATATGCATTAAACCAGTGTCACAACCTATAACAATACTTGAATTATGCAATACGTTAACTGATTCTGCCAAAGACAAGGAACCAGTGAGATTCAAAAAATTTTCTTTTTTTGGTAGATTAGCACTTAGTAGCATTTGTTTTTCTTTTTTTCCACCAAGAAAAACTACATTAATTCCAACGTCCAACAATCTAGTAGACAACGAGATCCAATTTTCAATATTCCAAATTTTTACATTGTTTTGAATTATTTTTCCATTCACTTTTCTTGAAATTGGATTCGCTCCAATGCATATTGTAACGTAGTTATTTTTCTTAATAAAACTAGAAAAGCTCAAGGGAGTTTTACCTAATTTCTCTTTTTTAAACAAATTATGAAAATATTTTGAGATATTTGTTTGATAGTCTATATTTAGAGCGGATAGAGGCAAAAAATAACTCTCTACGCAATGCATTATTTTATCTGATTTAGGCAACAGGACAGATGTTGTTACATTCAGTTTAGAATGAAAAGGTAGAAAATTTTTTACTGCAATAACTCTGCTACAACATAAATTAATTATCTTTTCAGCAAAAATACTATATGGTTGACCGTTATAGCGAAGAACAATACAGTAATCATAGTTTTGTTTTTTTAGCAAAAATAGCATAAATAAATCATGAATAATTTCTTTACTATTATAATAAAACACCCTAGATACCGCATTATTACAAATAAGACTCAGTTGATTGATGTAATTAACATTGTTCTTGGTACCTCCAATTAAAAGATCTATCTTGCAATCTAGTTTATCTTTTAATAAATTAATAACTGGCAAGGTGAATACCAAATCACCTATTCCAGATGCAGAATATACTAATATTTTCATATATTTAAATTATCAGAAATTATAGAATCTCATTAATAGACTTTCTATCAAACCACTCAAGTTTACCACCACGAGTGCAATTAACTATTTTGATATTGTTATCAGATAATAACATCTTTGCTTTTAAGTATGCAGCGTTCATTCCTTCAATATTTGCAATAACATCCTTAGGATGGTTATCATCAAAAAAATGACTTCTAACATTATTTTTGATTACCTTTCCCTTAGAATCACATTGCAATGAATAATTATGATCTATTCCTAACAAGTATATCTCTTTATACCCCATGTACACAGCTACTTGGATCATAGAGTAAGTCACTGTATAATGCGAGATAATATAATCAGAAATATCTAAACTAAAACCAACATTATCATTATCAAAAGATGACTTTGAATGATAGCAAACGCAATTCTTATTTAAACAACCTCGTTTTCTAAAAAAATAATCTCCAATAAAGATATTTTCGACTTCTAAGCAATCAATGGAACTTCCAACATCAGCATACCTATCTTGAATAAAGTAATATTTTGGTCTCCAACTAGTTTTTGGAAAAATTTTATAAATAAGATTTGCTGCAAAACAATCTTCATTAACTAGCTTTTCTAAATCATCTACTCTTAAACTAGGTCCATTACCGACAATAAAACATCTTTTATTCTTTGCACTATTTTTATATTGCCTTAACTTTTGTAAATTATTAGATTTTAGATTAAATTGTCTGAAAAATCTCAGATTATTCACATCAACTAACCATCTACAAAACTTGTGAAGTATAGTTATTTTATAGATAATCTTTCTAATCTCAATATTCATTTTATTCTACATAATGCCTGCACGCATTAGATCGTGTAAGTTAAAAGCACCAATTGGGTGATTGTTGTCATCAACTACTACAAGAGAGTTGATCTTAAGATTATGCATTAGAGCTAAAGCATCTGCTGCTAGGGTATCTTGTTTTACAATACCACGAACATTTGAGCTCATAAAATCTTTGATAGGAGAATTGATAGTAGCGCCTTTTTCTAAAGAGCGACGTAAGTCGCCATCAGTGTATACGCCTACAAGTTTATGCTCATCATCAACAATGCAAATAAAGCCTAAAGTCTTTTGAGTCATCTCAAATAAAGCTTCTTTTAGACTTACTTTTACATTTACAACTGGAATTTCAGAACCTGTGTGCATTACATCCTGGCAATGTACTAATAAACGTCTACCTAAAGCTCCACCAGGGTGACTTAAAGCAAAGTCTTTTTCAGTAAAGCCACGAGCTTCAATTAAAGCTACTGCTAAAGCATCACCTATAGCAAGCTCAGCTGTAGAGCTTGAGGTTGGTGCTAAGTTAAGTGGGCAAGCTTCTCTTTGTACGTGAGCACTTAAAGTTACATTAGCAGCTTTACCTAAGGAGGATTCAACATTACCAGTAATGGCAATTAGTGGAATTTGTCTTCTTTTAAGGATAGGAATTAAAACTTTAAGCTCAGAGCCTTCACCTGAGTTTGAGATTGCAATTACACTATCGTCAGGACCTATCATTCCAAGATCGCCATGAGCTGCTTCACCTGCTTGTACAAAGAATGACTGTGTGCCGGTACTTGCTAAAGTAGATGCAATTTTTGTGGCTACATGACCTGATTTACCCACACCAGTTAGGATAACCTTACCCTTAGTGTCGAGCATGATTTGACAGGCTTTTGCAAAATTCTCATTGATGGTTGGTACTAAATCTAAAAGGGCTTGAGCTTCTTCTTTTAAAACTCTAATTCCAGCATTGATACAAGTTGAATTGAACAAAATAATTCCTTATAAAATTAATATTTTAAGTTGACTATCTGTGTAATTAGCTTCTCTGTTTGTTTAACAACTCTACACTCGTCATAGATAATTTTTACATTATTATAAGCATTTTCTATAAAAAAATCACTTATTTTTTTTATTCATTAATATTTTACAAACTGCATTAGAAGCGATTTCATAGTCATCTACATTGACTAACAAGCCTGAATAACCATTTTCAATAATCTCAGGTATACCATCTACATTTGTCGCAACGACTGGCTTCTTGCAATACATGTATTCAGGAATTGCAAGACCAAAACCTTCCCACCTACTTAGCAAACAACAAACATTAAAATGCTTTACGTATGATAATGGATTTTTTACCCATCCTGTAATAATTAGATTAATGTTTTTCTTTTTTGCGTATTCAATTAGCTTTGCTTTCTGCTTCTTATTAGCTTCTAAACAATCACCAACAATAATAAAGTAACAATTTGGAATCTGTTTATTTACAAGATTAGCCATTTTAAGGAAGATATCTGTAGCTTTCTGTTTTGATATTCTTCCAACCATACCTATTACAAAAGCGCCATTTGGAATATTAAGAGTGACATCTTGAACCAATTGTTTATCGCATTCATCAAAATCAATTCCGTTCAGTATAACTTCAAGTTTCTCTTTTTCACAAATTTTGTTTTTGAGTGCAAGTTTATATTCTGCTTCAGAAATGCAAACTATTCTATCACAGAATTTACTTAGATACCTTTCAATATACAAATATAACTTACTTAAGGGGAGTTCTATAAATTAAATTTGGTAACTCCCTTTGATCTTTAAAGAAAA
>JAEDOA010000129.1 GCA_016302195.1 Erysipelotrichaceae bacterium
GGTCGCAACTTTGTCCAAGACCTTCTTTTAATCCGTAATTAAACGCTAAAACCGCCGTCTTCCAACTCCCGGAAGGCGGCGGTTTTGTTTAAATCATTCGTCATTATCTGACTTCAACTCCGTAAATTGAGCATCTAATTTAGCAATAATTTGAGCGCGTAACGTTTCGATCCGTTTGGCTACTGATTCCCACATAAATTTACCATTAGATCCTGATTTTTGTATGTACCTCGAAGAAGATGATGAAACAAGGTACAGAGCTGAGTCTTATAATTTAGGTCAACTCAGGCTAAGTATGTCCTGGAATAAATTGATACTTAAATATAGGAACAGAACTATTGATGAGTTACTTGTTGTATTCATGGATAGTGCTACTTTCATGACAGTCACTCCTAGCCTAGGTTCCATAAGTCCCATGTCTAACAGTGATATGCTCACATTCCAATATTACCTAGCTGATTCGCTAGATTTCGCCGTTGAAAAACTAATACTAAATATGAAGAGATCATCAATTACTCCTAATTATAATCAACAATCAAAACTACTAAAAAGAATTGTTATTTTTAAGAATTATAATCAGCTAAAGCAAATTAAATCAGTTTTGCAGAAGCAGGATGAATACATCAAGGGAAAATGCGCTCCTACAAAAGAACAATTAGAATTATGTAGAGGCGCACTTTCAATGGATTTCGGAAAGGATACCCCTGAAATGAATCAAGGGCATATCGAAGTTATGTGTGAAGAAGCAAACGTCAGTCAATTCATAAATAATTATTTACAATCAGAGATCATTAACAATAAACGTTCTCGTTGATTATCGTACAATACCCCTTAGGGTTGACGGCACTTTAAATAATAAAAGCGCTGATCCTAAGGGGTATTGTACGACTGACGAACAGAGGTAATTTTTACTAAGCGACGATCGGTTGTTATCTTTTAGAGTTATTCACGTTTAATGTAGTTTGAAAATGTTTTCTTTATAAAAAATAATTTTTTATTAGAAAAAGCTATAGGGACCTCCCTTAATAAATTTTTATGGAAAGGATACTGATTATGCTCAGAAAGCAATTGCATGAGACGTACATGGTAACAATCACAGAATTCCTAAGTAACTGGGAATATTTGATTAAGGCCAATGATAAAGCCAAAAAGACCATTACTCTTAAAAAGGGCAATGAAATTGTCGCTGTTCTGTTTACTTCTAACACTTTTCAAAAAACTGACGGTGATATTGAAAAGTTAGAAGCAGCTCATCAAACAGACCAACTTCAGATTAAAAGCTTAAGAAAAGAGAATGAAATTCTTAAAGCGCGTCTTGATTTGCTGGAAAAAGCAAATAAAACAGACGATAATGACATTCCATTTTAGTTAAATAGGTAAAGAACACTTAGCAGATTTATTAGTTTACTAAGTGTTCTTTTTTAGTTGTTCAGTTTTTTTGTGCTTGAGAATATTCCATCATCTTATGCCAGCAAAAATTAATAGCTTTAGCGTAATCAACGCCCGTTCTGCTAAAAATGTTATCAGGCAGTGGATAGCCGTAATAAATACAAAGATTATCAATTGTATCTGTTTCATCCCCCATAACTCTAAAATAGTCGGCAAGGTCTTCAACTAAAGTATCGGTTGATATAGTGATGCCTTGGCGTTTCAGATACGTAATTGTTGGATTGAACGTGATTATCTTTGAAGCCCTATCGAAAATCGATTGTATTTTATCCTTATAGTTTTCTAATAAGGGAGCTTCATAAGTATCTTCCGGCCTGATACCGTTAAGATCGCTATACCACCAATCGACAAGCTTGGTACTAAAAGTGCTGTTAAAAAGGTCTTTATTATTAGTATCAATAATTGTTAGTCGTATAATTTCATCAAATTCTTCACCTCCTGTTGCATCTAGCCAATAGATCAACGTTTGTTTATCATTCATTGCAATCACCTCGTCAGGCATTGTAACTCTGAGCAGTATTGGTTGGACGCAGTTGATGTTCAATCTGCTGCTTGATTCTATACAAAGTAGATTTTGATAAGTGAAATTTCTCTTGAGTAGCAGTGTATGTATGAGATTGAAGATAGTCATATGCTTGTTTGTATTTTGGTGTGATGACACGTTTATTATGACCTCCAACGTTTACCGTAGCCTGATACTTTGCTTTCTTAATAGCTTTAGAAAGACACTTCTGATGAAGATAATGAGCGTAGTCAAGCTGAGCTAGTTGTGATGAAATAATCCAGTTACTGGCATCACTATCATCACTAAGATCCATATCACTACTCTTAATTATGATACCTGTATTTTCAATGTCATGCATAATACAACATAACTCACGAACATTACTATACAGATCTGTTAAATCAGGGACAAATAGAATATCTCCTTCTTTGGCAATATTAGCTAAGAACATATGCAACTTATATCTCTCCTTATTACCACGACTGAAACCATCTGCAAAACAGTTTTTATAAGGGATCCCGCTGCTTAACAAAACTTCAGCTCGATGCTCAAAACTAGGATCCTTGATAATCTTATCCTTATAAAAACCTGAGACGTAACCATACATAGTCATAGTATTATCACTCCTTATTTGTACTACAACTGTTCTAATAAAAAAATCTATTCAATCTCAGAGAAGAAATTGAATAGATTAATACCAATTTAAATAATTAAGGAGAAAAAAACAAACAGACGCAACAAATATTAACACATCATGGGCATTCCCATTCTAGATGAGAAATGTGATTTATCAATAATTGTTGATATGACAGGAGTTACAGCATATTGAACAACCCGCACATTTTATATAAGTGCGGGGGGGTATCAATCTTATTAAGATTTATTATAAGAGGATAGAGTGTAAATATTGTATAGTTTGAAGTGTTTTGGATGACAGTTATTAATCACAATAATTGATATAGAAAAAATGAGATAAAGACTAAATTATACCGCATCATTGTAAAAAAACTGCGGGTAGTTTCACCTTACAAGAACCTTGATATACCAACATTTAAGGCTCAATCACAAGTTATTACATACATGGGTATGCCCCAGGTGTGTTAGCACCTGTTACTTATTCACTGGTTAATGGTTGACAAGATCCTATATACTTGTTGCCTCGATATACCATACTTATTGGCTAGCTGTACTTTAGTTTCGTAGTTGTCAGTTTTATAGTCATTCACAACTCCTTGATATACAAGCCTACCTTCTCTACTTGTAGAGTTTGGTGAATATTTCTTTGCTCTCCCTTTATACTTTCCTTTTTGCTTAGCACGTTCTATTCCTTGACGTTGCCGTTCTCGAATTTTTTGCCTTTCATTTTCGGCAACGAATCCCATTAGGCCAATCATCATGTCCAGAAGAAAGTTGTCCACTAAATCATTTCCTGTATGTGTTATGGGTAAATCATCTACTAATAGTTTGACTTTTTTCTCTTTAAGCACTTGGACTAACTTTTTGATGTCGTTATAATTCCTACTCAACCTATCTAGGCTGACTATTTCTATTGTGTCTCCCTCTCTTATGTAATTGAACATTTCTTGAAGACCTGATCGTTCTATATTTTTACCACTCTTTTTATCAACAAACACTTTATTCGCTTTCACTTGCTTGGCTCTGTATATTTGTCGTTCTAAATTTTGATCTTTACTACTAACACGAGCATAGAATATTAACGCCATATTTCCTAACATCCCTTCAACATAAATGTTACAGTAATTGTTACACTGGAATTGTTGATGACATTGTAACTCTGCATGTGTCATTGAAGTACACTCTATTTGGACAGAATAAAAATATTATTTAAAAAACTGGAGGTTAAGTATATTATTTTTGTGTCAAAAAACGTACAAATAAAAATGTAGTCACATTTTATTTCATCATGTGACTACACTAAAAGACAATTGTAGTCACATGGTGAAAATGTTGCTGTATTAGTATTATTAAGACGGTAGGTACAATACATTTAGTTGTTCATCAAGTTCTACAATTGGGCGTTGAAG
>JAEDOA010000130.1 GCA_016302195.1 Erysipelotrichaceae bacterium
AGAAGTTCATCAATTAATTAAAAAGGGTGTAGTGGCTGTAAATGGTAAAACTGTAAAAACGCCTAAAGAAAAGATTAATGAAGACGACGTTGTAACGGTTAATGGCGAAGAGATAGCATACCAAAAATATCATTACTTCTTGTTGAATAAACCGAAGGGCGTACTTTCTGCAACAGAAGACCGGAGCCAAAAGACAGTAATTTCATTGCTTGATCCGCAAGATCAATATCAAGGCATTTCTCCAGTTGGTAGACTTGATAAAGATACGACGGGGCTCCTTTTATTGACTAATGATGGTCAATTGAATCATGAATTGCTGGCACCAAATAAGCATGTTGCTAAAGTTTATCGGGCGCAAATCGCTGGGGTAGCTGATGAAGAGACCATTGAAACTTTTGCTTCGGGTATGACGCTGGGTGATGGTACTAAATTAAAACCTGCTAAGCTGAAAATTTTGAAGCAGGATAGAGAAAACGATACTTCTGAGATTGAAATTGAAATTTCGGAAGGAAAATATCATCAAATTAAGAGAATGTTCGGTGCAGTAGGGATGAAAGTTACGGCTCTTGATCGACGATCAATGGGAAAACTGCATTTACCAGTCGATTTGAAACGTGGAAAATACATTGAACTTAGTTTGGATGAAATTAAGAATATCAAATAGAGGGGCATTTAAAATGCCCCTTTTGTTACAAAATGTGCAAATAGTTAATGAAATCTTCCATATAGAAGATTTCATGACTTTTTCCTCCCATTTAAATAACATTAACTATGAAAGTGTGGAGGATTAAGATGACAATTGGACAACAGTTAAAGAAGTTTAGGTTGTTATTAGGATTATCACAGGCTGATATGGCTGCCGAAATAGTAACGGCTTCGTTTTATTCTAAAGTGGAACGTGATCAAAATGCGATCGTGATCGATAGACTGGTTGAAATTTTAAATGCCCATAATATTTCGCTTTATGATTTTTTTGAAACCTTTGATAATGAAAATTTGCCAAATTTAGATTTACAAAGAAAGGTATATTCCTTATTTGATAATCGTGATTTGGATCAATTAATTGAATTGAAAAAGTCGGTTCAAGATGAAGACGACTTGCTTTATTTAAAGTTGAAGTTGGTTATTGCTGATCTGAAGGACGAAGTTCATGAAATACCACAAAATATGCAAGAAGAACTCAGAGAAGTATGCTTAAAAGAGGATACGAATGCACAAAAGAATTTCTGGGATATTGCAATTTCAACTTCACTATATAGTTTTGCAAAATTAAATGGCTTAATTACTTATATTATTGCTAATCAGACTAAATTTGATTTTACCGATGATCAGATGTTGCTTCCATTGCTGAATTTGTTAATTAAGTACCTCGATCGTTGTTATAAAGAAGGGCATTTTGTTGAAGCAAAGGAAGTAGGAGAATTTGTAAATACACTTCCTCGCAGTTTTTTAATTGGTTTTCATAGGTTGGTCGTTAAATATTGCCTAGCTTTGATCGATAATAATTATGAATTGGTTGGTCAAATAATTAATTTGATAAAGCAAAGTGGGTTTCAACATTATGCTAAATCATTGCCGCAGATAAAAGGTGAAGCAATATGATGATTGGTGAACATTTTGTATAAGCATGAGTTATCAATAGTCGATTTTTTACATGATTTTAGTAACGCAGAATCTAGAATTGGCAAGTATCAAGATAAAATTACTGCTGCATATCTTGATAAAGATGCTGCTTTGCTTGAAGAAATTTATCTTCATTTTAAATATGAGGATGCTCGAACTAAGAGATTACTCAAATTTTTGGTTGATGAATTAAACGGTATTGCCACTAAAAAGCAATTTAAGCAACTGAACTATATCTTTTTCAAACAAAATAAGTGGGATGAGGAAACGCTGTGGTTGCTCTTCCATATTATGGATTGGTATGAAATGAACGACTTGCAGGAACTAGTCGATGCGGTAATAAAAAGATGTAATAGTAAAAATACTAACGCTAGATTGAGACAGCTGATGATTAGGATTACTATCAGATATTTAGATATTTGTTTTAAGCGCGGTGAAAAGAATAAAGTTGATACCGTTTTTGATTTTCTAAAGTCTCTGCCTAATACTGCCGATATGAGAATGTATAAAATAATTGCGGTTTATTATGATAAGTTATTTGGTCAAAAATATGATGAAGCAAGTGATATTGCAAATTTGCTAAAAGAGATCTAGCTAAATATTTTTTGCAAATATGACAATTTTATTGCAAGTTTGAAAATTGGTTGCATACTTATTAGTGATAGCGATGGCTATTGTTGCTACTATTCATATATTTCTAAGTACCTAGTAAGAGGATTTTCCTGTTTGGAAAATCCTTTTTGTATAGAATGTATATAGCGTACTAATTAGAAAATTTGAGGTAAAAAATGACAATTGGGGAAGCATTAAAGCAATTACGTTTGCATGCAGGATTAACGCAGAATCAGATGACGGCAGGGTTGATGTCCGAATCTTTTTATTCAAAGGTTGAACGCGATGTTCACAAGATAGATGCTAATTTATTGATCGAACTTTTGACTATGCATCATTTTGATGTGGTGAGTTTCTTTACTAGAGTGAGCAATCAAGATATGCGAATAGAGCCTAATTTTGATTTGATGAATCAAATTAGCTTTGCGCAAAATAGAAAAGATTTGAAAACACTGGATAAGATAAGAGCAGAAGTTGAAAATGACAAAGTAAAGTCGAATTTTTGGCTGCAGTTTAGATTGGAGAATGCCTATGCTTGGGTGCTGCACGCTAATAAGATGATCAGTCCAGAATTAAAGAATAAGGTAAAGTCAATTATTTTAGATGAAAATTGGAATTGGACTGCTTATCATTACTTGAGTCAGGCGGTAATTTTTTAGATATTGATGAAGCTTATCAATTGGTCGATTCTGCCTTTCGTGCGTATGAGAAAAAGCCAGAAACAGATACATTTACTCTGCAGTTTGTAGCGATGATTGCAGTGAACTTCTTGAACTGTTGCTATCATCAGAGGGATGCAATTTAAAAGAAGTATGTTGATCGTGCAGTTAGCTTTCTTCGTAAACTGCCAAAAGATGGTGCGATTGGTATCAATAGCGTGCTTGGTACGTATTATGAAGCAGTTTTTGATGACGAATTGTGCAAATAGGAAGATCCTGTTACAGAATAAAAATTTGGTCACATAACATGAATGGAATAATCTTCATAGATGTTTAATAAAGTTGCTAAGTTAGATTGTAATAAGAGGATTTTTTGAATGAATAAAAAAGAACAAGAATTAAATGAAATCAAACGTACATATTATTATAGAACTTTGGCTGATTTGAAAAAGCAGGAGAATAAAATAAAAAGTTATCATCCACTAGTTGATTTAGGTAGCTTTGGGATGGGGGGAAATCGATTCTATAAACCATAATATTGATGAATGTGAACAAAGTTATAGAGAAGCAAAAAGTAAAGAAAATTTTAGGACACTACCAAATAAAAAGGATTATAAATTGGAATGAAAAAAAGTTGAGAAATATAAGCCAGAAAGCTATCCACATTTATTTTTTAGAGTATTATCTGTTCTAGTGTGGCTAACTACTGCTTCTTTTATCGTAGAGATAGGATTACCATTATGTGGTAATTCAGACAAAAAAATTACGTATATGGCAATGATAGGTGAAATTGTTGGAATAATAGCTGCAATTATATTCCATAGTTGGATTAAGAAATTCTATTATAAGAAAAAAGAAGAAAAGAACTATTCGTCAATATTTATCTACAAAAATCAAGGAATATGAAAAGGAACCTTTAATCAGATATCTTAATACAGTCGAAGATGCCGAGAATAATGTTCATGCGCGTTTAGTTAGAAAAAATAATGAGATATTGAATGAGTTTATTGATAAAGAAAATAATTTTATAAAAAATACTGATCATTTTATAGTTCCACGAAAACATCG
>JAEDOA010000131.1 GCA_016302195.1 Erysipelotrichaceae bacterium
TTAATGGCTTGCGAAAGCATCAAAAAAAGCAATGATGCTTTCTCGACGTTTAAAAAAATCGCGATACATCATTGCTTAATTTCTTTTCTAAAATATTTATGTCTCTTTCTTGATGTGATTTAAATATAACATAAAGTTATATCACTCGCAACACCATGCATAAAAGTAATTACTAATTAAATAAAAATTATTGAAAAGTAGCATTTTTAGTTGCATGTTGAGAGGGGAGAGGGAAATTGAGGCAGAACTTTCCCTGCAAATTTAATGCAAAAAATTACTGTCTACATGTCGATCGGTCGATCGGTCATCTCAGCGAACTACTAGCTTCAAACAACATTTCAGTTGTTCAATCACCTTTTTCCACGCATCGTGCACGCCCTACGTGTCTTTCTTTCAAATTTTAGTGATCTCCCTATCGTGCTACCACAGTCCAAGTGCCGCTTACGAGGAACTTACTCACATCACATGTGAGCCTGCCTCCAGTCGTACATCTTGGCGAGGTTCAGCCATTGCAATGGTTCTCAAGCCATCGACTTACACACATCAGTTTTCGCCATAGTTACATCTCACGATGAACCTTAGACTTCAAATCAAAGATTTGTCCGGGCTTCTGACTTTTACCCGATTACCTTCCATATATTATAGTAGCTTGAGTCATATATGGACGTTACCTTTTGTTCCAAGCTGCGGCAAGCACAGCTTTTTTTCAAGCATGTTGATATCGGTTTATGCTACTACCGCATAATAAATCGCTTATTACAGCAATCAACATACTTGATTTTTGTTGCCCTAGTGGTAACATAATATCAAGAAGCTTTTTAATTTCGTAATTGTATGCTTTTGCTGTGATTACGATCAGGTCGAATGGTACGTCAATACCATTCGATTTTTTTATGTTCTTATTTAATTTTTTAACTCATTCGACTCTAGTATACATATTTAGAAAGCAATTACAAGAGGCATAAATTCATTAATACCATCGCAATTTATTGAAATTTGAATTTGTTGTGGTATATTATTTATTTACCACAATATATAATGTACTACAATATATAATGTACTATGCTTAGAAACGTTGATATAGCAATGTTCTATTTTTAGTTTCATTAATAAGTTGTGGTATATTATTTATTTACCACAATATATAAATGTAGTAGATAAATACAATCAATTATCAAAAAAATAATTTTTGAATTTTTAATAAAAAGAGCATCCAATATGGATGCCTTTTTATCTTAACCACGATATTTAATCTTATACCACTGATTACTTTTGAATGGGTCTACTGGTTTAAAGCCAGCTACAATCATTGCAGCTTCTAATATATGATAATCTCGAATTTTGTATTCATTATGAGGATTGGCATTATATTTTGGAGTTAATTTATCTGCCTTAAGTTTTCTATTTCCAATCTTAGCAAGTTCAAAACTATCTTTACACCATTTCACCACTTGCTTTCTATTCTCAGACGAAACTTGGATAAACTCTTTAAATAAAAAAGGATAATCAACCAATTCAGCATATTCAGGATACTTCTGGATGGCCTTGGCTCTCCACTTATCAGCTGCTTCCATTGCTTGATCTAATTTATCCTTTTCTTCTTTTATTACTTTATCGGTGTGAACCATAACAGGCTTGATATCCTTCAAAAGTTTCTTTACCCTATCAAGATCACAATCATTAATAATATATCCAGCTTCGCTTAAACTATTTTTGCTCTCATTACAATGAGCACAAGCTAATACTAAATTATCATCATCATTTGTTCCACCTCTAGCAACAGGTATTCGGTGATCTATTTGATAGGCGTCATCAACGTCCTTACCACAGTAATAACATTTGCCATCATATTTTTCATAGATTTTTCTACGTCGTTCTGCAGAGATAGTAATTCTAGATTTTGCCGTCTGATTATTAATATTCCACATTTCACGATTAACTGCTTCGGGCACTACATTATATTTTTTATATAACTGTAAGGTTAACTCAGCACCTTTAATAATCTCCTTTAGAGCTTGCTCTGATATAAGCTTAGTATTCTGGCGTTTACCTAATACTAGCATTCCATTTTTAGTTAAATGTAAATCTAATGTATGATACGTTAAATCAATAGAATTAAATGATATATCCATCTTGTTTACTCTTAGTTATTTTTTTAATGTCTAAATTATCATGTTCATCTTTACAACAAACTTTATCATTATTTGCTACAAGTTTACAAATACTAAAAAATAATTAATTGTAGTAAATATATAATTCACCACAATATATAACTGTAGTAAATAAATAGCTATCAATTAAAAGAGATCGTTTTGAATTTTTAAAACGGTCCCTTTTATTTTTATAGAAGCAAATATTTTTTACTACAGTTATATACTTACCGCAATAAATAACCTACTACACATATATATCTACTACAATAAATAATTCACCACAATTAATTATTTACCACTTAAAATTATAGCCTTCCATAATTTCTTGTAGTAAACTAATTATGAATAATAAAAAAAGCACTATCATTAAAGAAAGCGTACGAATATGGCTACAACATTATTATTTGGAAATATGAAAGGCGGAGTAGGTAAAACTACTAATTCCGTAATGGTTGCATACCAACTTGCTCAAATGGGATATAAGACCCTTGTATGTGACTTGGACCCTCAATCAAACGCAACACAATTATTACGTCGTACTTATGGCTTGCAACATGATGGCGAAGATCTCAAGATTGATAAAACTATGATGGTTGCATTGAATGAAGAAGATATTTCATCTGCAATCGTTAACGTAATGGACAATCTTTACTTATTACCATCCAGTGAAGACTTCAAGAATTATCCAGATTTTCTTGAAATTAAATTTATGCCAAACAAGGAAAAAATCGAACAAAATCCAAGCTTATTGCAATCTGAAATGTCACATGTAAAAGAACAAAGAATTGCATATTTTGCAAAGCAATTGGAAACTATTAATGACGACTATGACATTATCATTATTGATGTTCCGCCAACATTATCTGTATTCACTGATTCAGCAATTTATGCCACCGATGAGGTAATCATTGTTTTACAAACACAACAAAGATCATTGGATGGTGCTGAAACATTCTTTGAATATTTACAACAAATGTATAACTCATATTCCAACGTTGATTTTGATATCTTAGGTGTACTTCCAGTTTTACTTAAGAAGCGTTCCGGATTAGATGATCAAATATTGAAAGATGCAGAAGAAGACTTCGGCGATGATGCATTATTCGACAATATCATTCACCACATGGAAAGATTGAAGAGATACGATCGTACTGGGATTGCTGACAAAGATTTAACTAAGTCTGATATCCATGACAGACGCATTCACTACATCTACTCACAATTAACCAAAGAAATTATCCAACGTTTAAAAGATAAAGGCGGTTTGAACTAAAATGGCAAAATTTGAATTCAAAAAAGACGAAAAGAAAACCACTGAAAAAAAACCACGTCCAGTTAAGAAAACAAATATTTCTAAACCTCAAGAAACTTATGATCCATTAAAAGCTAATCAAAAAATAGAACAAGAGCTTGAAAAGAATACAACAAAACAAGCAACATCAACTAACGGCAAGCGTCCAGTTGGTCGTCCAAAGACTGGTCGTAAGTCATATCAAACAGTACGTTTGCTTAAATCTACTGTAACCAAGATCAATGCTTTAGAAAATGCATTGGGTATAGCTACCCAAGATGAAACCGTAGATCAGGCTATCGATAGAGTGATCAACAATTTAACCAACGATGAAAAGCGCGGCTACGATCTTTGGCTTGATATGTTTAAGAAGAAAGAAAATAAATAATCAGCAAAAGCTTTTTTATGGTGCTGAGAAGAGCAATGAGAGTTCAAGTTCAACAAAAGAGAAAGATAAATTTATCAAAAGGACCAATTAAAAGCATTGGTGGCAAAGGTTTACCCGCGATTCTGATTAA
>JAEDOA010000132.1 GCA_016302195.1 Erysipelotrichaceae bacterium
CTTAGGCATTTATATTTTGATTGCCAACTGGATGGGAACGTCCGAAACAATCTTTGGCAAAAAGATTGGCTATCGCTATTACCGTTACAAACATTTCCAATAAGATAATGCCTTAGGGCATTATTTTTTTATTTGCTAAAATAAGGGTAAATAAAAAAGTAGAGAAGAGGGTTAAAGTTGAAACTTACAGGGTACGAAGATTTGCGCGTGCAACGAACCATCAACAGTATTTATCATGCCTTTGAAGAATTAATCTGTGAAAAAGAATATCCCAAGATCACGGTTAAAGAATTAGCCCAAAGAGCCCAGATTAATAAAAAACTTTTTATCGTTATTACCCAACGCTAGACGACTTGCTTCACGAAATGTAGGCCCAGTATGCGAAAGAATTTATCGAAGAAGTGAAAGACTACCGCTATCCAGATGACTTAGATAAGGAGATTGCAGCGTTCTTCGAATTTTCTGCTGAGCAAGGCGAGGCGTACGACCGTATCACGGTGAGCGCAGGCGATTCATCCTACACAGGTATTCGCCGGGAAATGATCAACGAGGTAATGCACAAGACCTGGGGGCAATCACCATCCTTTAACTTGATGAGTGATTGGCAAAAGCAGGTTTTGTTCACTTTTGTGGAATCAACCGGCCTAGATATTTATCGTGCCTGGGTTTTATCTGATAAAAAAGAACCGCTAGAGCAAGTAATCAAGCAGGCTCAATCCTTGATGACTGGCGGTATAAAACAATATTTGAAGATCAATGATTAAGCTAAATTTCGGATTTAGCTTATTTTTTTACCCCATTTTTTTAGTTGCCAAAACTCGGCATAATACAATCAACAACTAAAGGGATGCGGAGGTAATCATATGAAAGATGAAATTTTAACTGAGGAACAAGCAGTTGCTGAAACTGTTCGCAAACAAGTTAAAGGAATGATCGATGGCGATCTTGACTTGCTAAAAGAAGTGATTTCTCCAGATGCAGTTTTTTATCACATTACTGGCGCTAAGCAAAGTAGGGATGAATGGCTGAGACAAATTAAGTTGGGTAGAATGCATTATTTTGGCAGTCGTGAAATTTTGATGCAGGCCACGGTAAACGGCGATGAAGCAAGAGTAATCAGCCGCAATCAACTAGACGCGCAGATGGTATTTCTATATTTTTATGATAAAACGTAGTACACCCATTTATCCAATATTTAGGTTTGCCATTTAATATTGGATTACTCCATTCGATCCCTAACTTGTCATAGCCGATTCGATAGTTTTTGGACTCAGTATATGTGAATTGAGGAGGAGTAAAACAACAAAATCGCTCAAAATATTCATAGATAGCCTTACTCTTGCTTTTTAAAGATTCATCATATGAATAACTTAGAATATTTGGGTTATTTGGATTCAGGATTACATTATGATGACCATATGAAATGTCTACCCATTTATATTTAGGAGGTAAATAGTAATTATTATTTTTTAAGATACTGTATTCTTGCAAATCACTTGTATCGCCTATAAAACTAACATATAACTTATCATTCACTTTTTTGATATTTTGAAATAATACTTTGTTATTAAGTAAAAGGTTGTATTGCTCTAAAGATATTTGTTGTATCATTTTAAATCCCACCTTTATTACTTAGTTTCTACAAAAGTGTTAATATTCTCTCTTGTTTTAATGCTTAATCTAATTGCAACTATCAGTTCAATCACTTCAACCGCAAGTAACATAATTAATGCGTATTTTACATTGGTTATCCCAGAAATAGTGGAGAAAATAGTCGTCATAACTGGTACAGCAATCATGACAATTGTATTTAATAAACCAATAGTTGAGGATAATATCGTTTGATCTACCGAAGTTACAAGCCACTGGGCTAATTTTAATGAGGCTGTACTAGCAGTGACTGTAATTAAAAAGAAAAGTGGGAGGATCAAATAAATATTAGCTATTAAAACTGCAACTATTGCACAAATATCGACGACAATTGAAAAATTAGTCACACTAAAAATAGATATTTTTTTAGTTAATTGTGGCCCAAAAATACTACCTAAAGCTGTACCACAACTTGCAACTATGCCGATAACTGCAAGTGTAAAACTATAGTTAGAAATAATCATAGTTGATCGATTAGCGACTATGACGATTGATACTAAAGCATTCATTGAGCCCAATGATCCATTAAGTGCAGCCATTACAAAAATAATGGTGAGTAAACCATGTTCTTTTTTGGCTTGTTGATAAGACGATTTCATTGTAGCAATGAAGTTTTGGCTATTAATATTTTCTTCTTGATGTGACTGTATTTTTTTATCAGCTTTTTGCTTAAAACCAACATGTGCAAATAATAATCCAGCGACCAAAAATGTAATGGCATTGATAAAAGCTAAATTTGAATAGGATAAAAAGAGTAATAATCCGGAGCCAATGAATTGGGCAGAAACGTTAATAATCTCTCCTAACCCATTGGTAAAGCCTTCAGCTTCGGCAAATTCATCACTGCCTACTAAATTCACAATTAATGGGGATACTAGCCCGCCTGAATATGTTCCGATAATATCGGAAATCAAATTAATACCAGCTATGATAATTACCAAATTCCATTGAGAAAGATTACTTATTAATAAAAATCCAGCTGTACCGTAAAGGACAAAGCGAATAATGGCTGCCAGAACAATATTTCTATATTTGTTTTTAGTCCGATCGGCAGCATATCCTCCTACAATGTAGAATAATCTAGGAATTGATTCAGAAATAGCAATCAATGATAATGCAAGCGAGTAATTCTGAAGTTTGCTGGCGTAAGTCATGAAAGCTAAATAAAATAGAATATCTCCAGCGCTTGATAAGAAACTGGCAATTGAAAATATTCTGTAGTTTTTATTTTTCAGAAATACATTCATAGTGTTAACTCCTATTCTTTAAAATGTTAAACACATGATATCTGATATATAATAAATTCGACGAAATAGTCGTATTAGAATTTTTAGAGGGTAATTTTGATGACGATCGGCGAATTACTTAAAGAATATCGAATAACTCAAGGTAAAAACCAAAAGGAGTTTACTGACAGTGGAATGATTGTAAGTCAATCATATTATTCTAAAGTGGAGAAAAATATTCATCGAATTACAGCAGATAGTTTGATAGAATTATTGCACTATAACAATATTCCATTGGATGAATTTTTTGGTCGTATCAATCAAAACGATAAAATTCAACATCAACAAGTCAAAGACTTTAATAATATGCTTGTAGACGCATATTACGATAGTGACGTAAATAAAATTAAACAGATTAAAGAATTGGTTATTCAAAGTAACTCACCTGATAAAGATAAAAAAGAAGAGTTGCTTTGGGTTGATGCATGGCTAGAGGTACTGAAAGGACCTAAAGATACACCTAACACTGAATTAAGAGAAAAAGTAAAGGATAAAATTTTTAATCTTCCGAATTTTAATGAGAGTAATGTAGCTTTGTTTTGTAATTTTATGCAATTTTATGACTTAGATAGCAATAAAATTATTGGCAGAAGAATAGTTGAACAATATATAAATAGTAAAGATATTAAAATGCAAATTGCCCTTATAGCAATAATTGTAAATATTATTGTATTTTCACTTAAAGAGAAGAGAGAAAATGAAGTTTCTTTCTTTATAGAAAGCGCAGAAAAGATAAAAACTAGACCAGAATTAGTATTTTATAAAATAGCACTATACTTTTTTGAAAATATTGTAAATTACCATCTAACTAAAAATGAAAAATATTATCAGAGAAGTGTGGCTGCTAAAGATCTATTAATCAACATAGATATGACACAATATGGTAAAGTATTGGAAAAATTGCTTATTACATATAAATGATTTTTTTGTTTTATCATTAAAGTTTATATTTGTATACGCGTGGTGCTAGTTAAATCGTTCTAGACAATATGCCATATTATAAGCTAA
>JAEDOA010000019.1 GCA_016302195.1 Erysipelotrichaceae bacterium
TTTTTTGACAACAATATTGATTTTGTATAAAATTAGAAATGACAGGAGGTCAAGATTATGAAAAAACTATTAATCTTATTATGTGTTTTGTTTCTTACCGCATGTAACAGTAATGTTCAAAGTAAAACTGTTAGTTTAAAGAATGAAACTGTTGCATATGATGATGCTGTTATTGATTTAGTTAAATCAGCTATTGTAAGTGATAGCGATGTTTCTTATCAACTCAGCGAAGGTTATCGAGTAATTAACTGTGATGATATTAATAATGTTACCGATAGTAGATTTATTCTTTATCCTGTATATCAAAATGAAAAATTAACTAATTTTATAGTAAAAGCCAAAAATAATGCAGTTATTAACGTTAGCGAAGAATTAGCAAGCGAGATTGATGATAGTTTTGCAGCTATAGAGGTTGATGGCAATGTTTATATTTTAGTAAATGATCGTGTTATTAAAGTATATGGATCAAGTGAAGTAAAGGATGAGAAAATGAAAAAATTATTGAAAGAAGTTGATTTACAAACTGTAATTGATAAAACCAACTTAACAAATATTGATACCAGTTCAATATTTGCTAATACAAGAATTGTTGTAAGATTTATTGATGGAGATGTCGATACATATATTAGTGAATATAGTCATTTCTGTAATGGTAGCTTAAAATCATATAATCAAACTACTGGTAATTATGTTTTTGTGTTTGAAAAATTAGATGATAACAAACTCAAGGATTTAGTTGAAAATTCAAAGAAACTTGATTATGTATTAGATGCGTTTTTAGAAACAGTTAATGAGACAAATCCAGTTTCAAATATTGATTTGCAAACTATCGATTAGTAAAAACTGCTAGTGTTTTCTAGCAGTTTTTTATATATAATATAGCTAGATATTCAGGAGGAATTATATGTTACAAAACGACTTAAATATTTTTGATGTTGTATTATTATTTGCCTTACCAGCTTCAGGTAAAAGTGAGTTTCGTCATTTTTTAGCTAATATTGATGAAAATACCTTAAAAGACCAATTCCATTTTGGCCAAACCTTACAGCTGGATGATTTTCCTTATGTTCATATGATGAGGGTTATCGATAATGAACTTGAAAAATTAGGGCATAAGAGATTGTTTTATATTGCTGATGATCAACCAGAGATTGATGGGCATATTTATGCAACATTAATTAATTTAATTAATGAAGATTATAATGATTTATTAAATCGAAATACGATTAGCTGTGATAGCGCTGCTAAACTGCTTTTCCAAAGAATTGATAATGCTTCAATTAAAGCAGATTTATTACCACCAATGCAATCATTACCAGAGGACATTTATCAACAGCTTGCTATTAACATAGAACAGCAGGCAAAGGAGTTGTTAGATGAAAAACATCGTGGTTATCCTGATGATTTTGTTAATAAAACAATAGTGTTTGAAGCATCAAGAGGTGGAAAGGATAAAGCAACTATGCCTTTATCAGATCCTGATGGTTATCAGTTCTCCTTAAGATATTTAAGCGATGAGATATTGAAACGAGCAGTTATTTTGTATATTCAAGTTACTCCAGAGGAAAGCAGACGTAAAAATTTTGAGAGAACTGATCCAAATGATCCAGGTTCGATATTAAATCATGGAGTACCGTTGGCAGTAATGTTAAATGATTATGGTTGCGATGATATGGAATATCTAATTGAAACATCAGAAGTTAAAGATACAGTTACTGTTAAGAAAAATGGAAATGTTTATCACATTCCAGTAGCTATCTTAGATAATCGTGATGATAAGACAACATATTTCAGAAGTGAACCATCAACATGGTCAGAAGACAAGATTAAGCAGTTTACTTTAGAGGTTAAAAAGGTAACCGATAAATTGTTCAGTAATTATCATAAATAGCATTATTTTATAGAATTTTATTATTAATAATGATAAAATAATAAATGCGAAAAAATAAGGAGGAGAAAGAATGAGTCATAAATACGTGTACTTGTTTGAAGAAGGAAATGCTAATATGCGTGAACTTCTTGGTGGTAAAGGTGCAAACTTAGCTGAAATGATGAATTTAGGTTTACCAGTACCATTTGGCTTTACAATTACAACAGAAGCATGTAACCGTTACTACGAAGATAATGAACAGATTTCTGCTGAAATTGTTGATGAAATTTATGCAAATCTAGCAAAATTAGAAGAAAAAGCTGGAAAGAAATTAGGGGATAAAAATCAACCTTTATTAGTATCTGTTAGAAGTGGTGCAAGAGCATCTATGCCAGGTATGATGGATACTATTTTAAATCTTGGTATCAATGATGAAGTAGTTGAAACTATTGCTGAAAAGACAAATAATCCAAGATTTGCCTATGATTCTTATCGTCGTTTTGTTCAAATGTTCTCAGATGTTGTAATGGGTTTGGAAAAGAAATCATTTGAAGTTATTATCGATGAAATGAAGAACGCAAAGGGAGTTAAGCTTGATACTGAACTTGATGCTGATGACATGAAGGAAATGGTTGTTAGATTTAAGAAGCATTATCAAGATCATTTAGGAAAACAATTCCCTCAAGATCCAAAAGATCAATTAATGGAAGCTATTAAGGCTGTATTTAGATCTTGGAATAATGAAAGAGCTATTTACTACCGTCGTATGAACGATATCCCTTCAGATTGGGGTACAGCTGTAAACGTTCAAATGATGGTATTTGGTAATATGGGTAATGATTGCGGTACAGGTGTTGCCTTTACAAGAAACCCTGCTACTGGTGAAAACAAATTATTTGGTGAATTCTTAATGAATGCACAAGGTGAAGATGTAGTTGCTGGTGTTAGAACTCCACAAACTATTGACCAATTAAAAGAAGTATCACCTAGTGCTTATGAACAATTTGTTGATGTTTGTAATAAACTTGAAAGCCATTATCGTGACATGCAGGATATGGAATTTACTATTCAAGAAGGAAGATTATTTATGCTTCAAACTCGTAATGGTAAGAGAACAGGTGCTGCAGCTATCAAGATTGCTTGCGACATGTTCGATGAAGGTATGATTACAAAAGAAGAAGCAATTTTAAGAGTAGAACCAAAACAATTAGATGACTTATTACATCCTCAATTTGATAGTGAAGAATTAAAGAAGGCTGAAGTAGTTGCTAAGGGTCTTGCTGCATCTCCAGGTGCTGCTTGTGGACAGGTTGTATTTACAGCTGCTGAAGCAATTGAATGGAAGAAACAGGGTAAAAAGACAATCTTGGTAAGACTTGAAACTTCTCCAGAAGATATCGAAGGTATGCATTCTTCTGAAGGTATCTTAACTGTTAGAGGTGGTATGACATCACACGCAGCTGTAGTAGCAAGAGGTATGGGTGCTTGTTGCGTTTCTGGTTGTGGTGAAATCGTTATGGGAGATCATGAATTCACAGTTGGTGATAGAACATTCCATACTGGTGATTGGATTAGTATTGATGGAACAACTGGTAAGGTTTATGGACAAGCTGTTTCTACAGTTCCAGCATCTATTTCAGGTGATTTCCAAAGATTTATGTCATGGGCTGATGAAATTAGAAAATTACAAGTTAGAACAAATGCTGATACACCAAAGGATGCTGCAAAGGCACTTGAATTTGGAGCACAGGGAATTGGCTTAGTTAGAACTGAACATATGTTCTTTGAAAAGGAAAAGATTAAAGCTATCCGTGAAATGATTGTTTCTGAAACAGCTGATCAAAGAAGAGCTGCCTTAGCTAAGGTATTGCCTTTACAAAGACAGGATTTCGAAGGAATCTATGAAGCAATGCAGGGTAACTCAGTTACTATTAGATATCTAGATCCACCTTTACATGAATTCGTACCAACTGGTGATGCTGAAATTAAAGCTCTTGCTGAAGAAATGGGTATTACTGAAGAACATTTAAGAGATGTATGTGCTTCATTACACGAAGCTAACCCTATGATGGGTCATAGAGGATGTAGATTAGCAGTTACTTATCCTGAAATTGCTGAAATGCAGACTCGTGCCGTTATTGAAGCTGCTATTAATACTCAAAGAAGACATCCTGATTGGAATGTAGTTCCTGAAATTATGATTCCACTTGTAGGTGAAGTTAAGGAGTTAAAATTCGTTAAGAATATCGTAGTTGCTACTGCTGATGAAATCATTAACAACAGTGATATCAAGTTACAATATCATGTAGGTACAATGATTGAAATTCCACGTGCTGCATTATTAGCTGATGAAATTGCTACAGAAGCAGAATTCTTCTCATTTGGTACTAATGACTTAACACAGATGACATTTGGTTTCTCTAGAGATGATGCTGCTAAATTCTTAGGCTCTTATTATAATGCTAAGATTTACGAACAGGATCCATTTGCTAAGTTAGACCAAAACGGTGTAGGTAAGTTAGTTCAGATGGCAGTTGAAAAGGGTAGAAGTGTTAGACCTGATATCAAATTAGGTATTTGTGGTGAACATGGTGGCGAGCCTTCATCAATTGAATTCTGTCATAAGTTAGGCTTAACTTATGTATCTTGCTCACCATTTAGAGTTCCATTAGCAAGATTAGCTGCTGCTCAGGCTCAAGTTAAATATCCTAGATAATTATTAAAGTCAGTGTGATAAAAAACACTGGCTTTTTTCTTTACCCTTGTGGGTAATGACAACAACTTGTGAATTGTTTAATATTTTGGTAGAAAGAATAATTATCTTCAAGGAGGTACAAAATGAAAAAAAGGGAAAAAATAGCTATAGGAGTGATTTTGCTTTTAATCATCGCATTAGGTATTGCTTTATTTATGTTATTTTCAAAAGATAAGACATATACAGTTACTTTTGACAGCAATGGAGGAAGTGAAATTGCACCTATTACTTTAAATAAGAATAGTCAGCTAATCCTACCTGAAAATCCTGTTAAGGAAGGCTATGACTTTGTTCAATGGGAATTAGATGGAGTTAAAGTAACAAATGGTTATGTAGTTACTAAGGATGTAACATTAACTGCCGTTTATAAGGAAGCAGAGGTATTGATAGAATATGTAACAGTAACTTTCGATAGTGATGGTGGTTCTACTGTAGATAAAGTTACATTAGAAAAGGGTAGTCAATTAACTTTACCAGCAAATCCAACAAGAGAAGGTTATTCATTTGATAAATGGGTTGATGAATCTGGAAATCCAGTTGAAACTGGTATAGTAGTAGAGAATGATATGACAATTAAAGCTGTTTGGATTAAAAAGCAGCCATCTGCTCCTTCTACTCCTTCTACTCCTTCTACTGTCGCAGTTAGCTCTATTTCATTAAATAAATCATCATTGGATTTGATTATTGGTAATAGTTCTTCTTTATCAGCAACTATTTCGCCAAGTAACGCAACTGATAAGAGTGTTAAGTGGTCAAGTAGCGATAGCAGTGTCATTACAGTTGATAGTAAAGGTAATTTGAAAGCAGTCGGCATTGGAACAGCTACTATCACAGCAACAAGTTCTAATGGTAAGAAAGCAACTGCTACTGTAAGTAGTAATGTTGAAAGTATTACATTAACTGTCACAAATTCAGATATTTCTAAATACAACGGTGCTACAAACTCTACTACTGTTAAAGTTACCACTTCACCAAGTGTTGATTCAAAATATATTACAGTGTCTTACCCAGATGCAACAGGACCAAATGCAGTAGCATACGGTACAAACAATGGTGATGGCACTTACACATTTACCGCAAGAGATAATTGGAGCAGTGTGCCAGTTAGCATTCCAGTAACTGCTACAGTGGGAAATAAGTCTAGCAGTACATCATTTAATGTTGAGCCTGAATTAAAGCTAACTTATGTAGGAGCAAATGTAAATGGTAATTCTCTTACTGTTGTTTCTGGCAATTCTTTTGATATAATTGGTAATCTACAAATAAAATGTCGTGTTAATTCGAAATTTGTTAGTTCAATTAATTACTATTCATCAGAGAGAAAATTCACAGTATCAGTTATAAATGAAGGTAGTCATCCAGATGGATTCCAAATGGATATTAGAACAAATGCAGGACAGCAAAAGATTGTTTCTGTAACTGTTAATTTACAATAAAGTGTTAACAAAAACTGTCATTGAATATGGCAGTTTTTTTTGATTATCTTGGCTTAGTTTTATATAATATTATCGGTAATAATTATATGGAAGATTTAAAACAGTTAAGACAACAAATAAATGATATTGATCAAGAAATAGTAAAATTGTTTGAAAGAAGAATGAAAGTATCAAGTAAGATAGGTCAATTTAAAAAAGAAAACAATTTACCTATTTATGACAAAAAACGTGAAGAACAAGTATTAAAAAGAAATTGTTCTCTATTAAAGGATACTAGCTTGAATGACTATTGGCGTATCTTTCAAAATCAGTTAATGGATTTATCAAAACAATATCAAAATGAAATTAATTGTGAAAAAAATACAATTAATATTATCCTAGATAAATGTGGTTACAACATTACCATCGATGATAATCTGATAAATGATATAAATAAAGTATTTTATCTGAAAAGGAAAGTATTGTTTATATATGATGATAATCTTTCAGAAGAAGTTGTTGAAAAAGTATCATCGCAAATTGATAAATGTTATCCATTACCGTTACATGCAAGTGAGAAGCAAAAAAATTTCGAAACATTAACAGTTATCTATGATACATTAATTCAAAATTGTTTTAACAGAAATGATTGTATCTTATGTCTTTCGGGCGGACTTATTAGCGATATAGCAGCCTTAGCCGCAAGCAGTTTTAATAGAGGTATTGATCTTTATTTAATGCCGACTACCTTGCTTTCAATGGTTGATAGTTCAATCGGTGGTAAGACAGCTATTAATTATGGTGGATATAAAAACATGATTGGAACCTTTTATCAGCCAAAAGCTGTTTTGATTTGTCCATGTTTGTTAAAAAGCTTACCACAAAGACAATTCAATAATGGTCTTTTTGAAATAATAAAAATGGCTCTAATTAAAGACAAAAACTTCTTTTATCAATTGTATAATAGAAATGATATCGACATTTATCAATTGATACATAAAAGTATTATGATTAAAAAGGAAATTATTCAACAAGACGAAAAGGATAACCAACTTCGTAAAATATTGAATTTCGGTCATACTATTGGTCATGGTTTAGAATTAAACTGCTTAGACTTATATCATGGAGAAGCTGTTGGCTATGGTATGTTATGTATGTGTAGTGATGAGGTGTTTGCTTGTTTAAATAGCTTACTAATGGAATTATTGCCAAAAAGAAAACTGATTTTTGATAAAGAGAAAGTTAGATATTCAATTTTGCATGATAAGAAAGCTAAAGATAACAAAATTGAATGCGTTTTTGTTAGTGAAATAGGAAAGTGTCAAATAAAAGAATTTTCTATAGAAGAAATAATGGATAGGCTGGAAACATTAATGAGGTTGAAGTAGTATGAAAAGTAGTATGGGAACAAACTTGATAATTACATTATTTGGCAAGTCTCATGGCAAACTAGTCGGAGCTGTGCTGGATGGATTAGCTGCAGGAATAAAGATTAACGAATCATTTATTTCTGATCAATTAAAACTAAGAAGTGGAGATGAAAGAATATCTACTGCTAGAAGAGAGCAAGATGAAATTGAATTTGTTTCAGGCGTTTTCAATGGCTACAGTGATGGCGGACCATTATGTGTAATAATAAAAAACAATAACACTATCTCTTCTGACTATCATAAGGAGATATTAAGACCATCCTCAGCTGATTATAGCGCTTATTGTAAATATCATGGTTATCAAGACTATCGTGGCTCAGGCTATTTCTCGGCTAGAGTTACTGCTCCAGTTGTGGCTTTGGCGGCAATAATAATTGAATTACTACAAAAAAAGGGCATATATATTTCAAGTCATATCAAAAGAACTATGAACTATCATGATGAGAGTTTTTCTAGTGATGAAAGCGTATTGTTAAGTCAAATAATGAAGCTTAATAGTCAGTCAATGCCTGTAATTAATGAAACTATTAAGGAAAAAATGTATCAGGAAATTTTGAATGCTAAACAGAAACAGGATTCTCTTGGGGCTGAAATTGAAACCATTATTTATAATTGCCCAAAAGGTTTAGGTAATCCTTTTTTTGATAATATGGAAAGTAAGCTAGCCTATAGTTTATATTCAATTCCAGCTATCAAGGCAGTTAGCTTTGGTAGTGGCTCTGATTTTGTAAATATGTACGGCAGTCAAGCTAATGATCCTTTTATTTTGCAGCAAGATCAGATTAAAACATTGAGCAATCACAATGGTGGTATTAATGGTGGTATAACTAATGGAATGCCTATTATTCTTTCGTGTTGCATCAAGCCAACTAGCTCCATATCTCTTCCACAAAAAACAGTGGATATTTCAAAAATGGAAGAAGTTACCTATAGTATTAAAGGTAGACATGATCCAGCAATCTATTCAAGGGCTTCTGTTATCATTAACAGTATGGTAGCTTTAACAATTGCTGATATGCTAGTTGGAAATTATGGCAACAACTATTTTTTGGAGGAGCAATAATGAATATAAAATTGATTGGCAATCCCTTAAAACACAGTTTTTCAAGCCAATTGCACAGCATGTTAGCAAACTATGATTATCAACTAGTTGACCTTGATAAGGATGATTTAGAATCATTTATTCTCGCTAAAAATTACGATGGCTTAAATGTGACAATTCCTTATAAAACAGATGTAATAAAGTATTTAGATGACATTGATGAAAAAGCAGCTAGAATTAATGCGGTTAATACTATTGTAAATGATAAGGGAAGGCTAAAAGGTTATAATACAGATTATAATGGCTTTGACTTGTTATTAAAGAAAAATGGTATTGAAGTAAAAGGGAAAAATATTTGTATTTTAGGTTCTGGCGGCACCAGCAATACTATTTTTCATTATTGTCAAGATTCTAAAGCAAATGAAATAGTAAAAGCTCACTATAAAGGAAAAGATGGCTTATTATCATATCAACAGCTTTATAACCAAGCTGAAAAGTTTCGTATTTTGATTAATACAACACCTGTTGGTATGTTTCCAAATAATCAAGAAAGTTCAATTGATATTTCCGCTTTCTCTAATTTAGAGGCAGTAGTAGATGTAATTTACAATCCACTTAAAACAAGATTAATTGTTGAAGCCCAAAAAATAGAATTGAAAACTGCAACAGGCTTATATATGCTGGTAGCCCAAGCAGAATTTGCCAGTAGTATTTTTCAAAATAGAAAAGTAGACTATCAAAAAATTGATGATGTTTATACTCAATTACTTAATAATAAAAGGAATATCGTTTTCATTGGTATGCCAACAAGCGGTAAAAGCACTTTTGGCAAATTGCTGGCTGAAAAGTTGAATAGAAATTTCTTTGATTGTGATGATATTATTCAAAAAGAGGAAAAGATGACTATTAGTCAGATTTTTCAAACAAAATCCGAAAAGTATTTTCGCCAGAAAGAACATGAAGTAATTTTGAAGCTTTCTAAAGAAAACTCAAGTGTCATAGCTACCGGTGGGGGAGCTGTACTAAACAGTGATAATATTGATTTATTGCGTCAAAATGGTTTGATTCTATTATTAGAGAGGGATTTGAAATTGCTTTTTTCCGATTCTAGTCGTCCAACAGTTTCCTCTTATGAAAAACTAGTTGATACCTATAACAAACGTTATGATTTATATCAAAACAGCAATGATATTATCATTGTAAATGACAAAGGAATAGATGAAATATTAAATCGGATTATGGCGGTGATTAAATGAAACTATTAGTTATTAATGGACCTAATATCAATATGTTATCAATTAGAGAAACAGAAATCTATGGAACAGTTGATTATCAAGGTTTAATAAAAATGATAAAGGATTATTGTGATAATAAGCAGGTGGAATGCGATTTCTTTCAATCAAATCATGAAGGAGCGATAATAGACTGTATTCAAAGTGCATATAAAAAATATGATGGTATTATCATTAATCCTGCAGCCTATAGTCATACTTCAATTGCGATATTGGATGCTTTAAAAGCTGTTAACATAAAAACTGTAGAAGTTCATATTTCAGATATAGAAAAAAGAGAGCCGTTTAGAAGGTTTTCTTATGTTTCCCAATATGCGCAAAAGGTTATCAAAGGGCAGGGGATTAATGGCTATTTGTTGGCTGTGGATTATTTTTTAGAAGGATAAGTATGAAAGTAAAGATAGATAGATTTAAACTTGAAGGAAGCATGCAAATAGTACCATCAAAAAGCATTTTGCATCGGGTATTGATTATTGCCTCATTAGCTAAAGGATGTTGTCGAATTGATAATGTTAGTTATAGTGATGATGTATTAGCTACTATTAATTGTTTGGAAAGTTTAAATTGTAAGATAGAAAAGCATGATAATTATGTACTGTTAGATTCAAGAGAATTCTTGCAAAAGGTAAATGGACCATTAGCAGTGAATCAATCAGGCTCAACCTTGCGTTTTTTAATTGCGATTGCGTTATTAACTGATAAAGAAGTCAAATTTACTGGTAAGGAAAGCCTTTTTAAAAGACCTTTGGACTACTATATGGATTTAGCAAATACATATAAATACTTGTTTAACCTTTCAAATGATGGATTGATTGTTAAGGGTCTTTTAAATCAAGATTATATTGAAGTACAATCAAATATTTCCTCTCAATATGTCTCCGCAATCCTAATGGCTTTGTCATCGCTTGACAAAGATATAACTATAAAGTTATCTTCTCAGGTAGTATCAAAGAGCTATATTGATATGACAATAGATATTTTAAGACAATTTGGTAAGCAGATTGTATTTGATAATTCCCTGATAAAAATAAAAAAAGGCAAGCTCATAATTAAAGATTACGTAGTAGAGCAGGATATGAGCAATATGGCATATATTGATTGTTTTAATTATTTAGGCAGTAATATTAAACTAAATCATGATATAGATAACAGCATTCAAGGTGATAAGAAATACGTTCAGTTTTTTAAACAGATTGTTAACGGCTATTGCTGCATCGACCTGAAAGATAATATCGATTTAGCCCTTATTCTACTGGTATTAGCTAGTCAATATCACGGGGTTTGTTTGACAAGCACCAATAGACTATCAATCAAGGAAAGCGACAGAGCAAATTGTTTAAAGAGACAATTTAATAAATTGGGAATGGACTTTGATATTTTTTCAGATCATATTATCTGTAAAAAACAAAAAATCGCAAAGCCAATTGAAGTGATTGATGGTTGTGATGACCATAGAATAGTAATGGCAATGACAGTTTTACTGTCTTTATCTTCGGGAATGATTTCAGGATTTGAAGCTGTAAATAAAAGCTATCCAAATTATTTAGATGATTTAAAAAGAGTTGGTGCTAAAATAGAGATAGTAGAGAGGTAAATTTAATATGAATATGCAGTTTCACTGTAAATTGCCCATTCCCATGGAAGTAAAAAAACAATATCCAGCAAGTGAGCAAGTATTACAGATAGTAGATAGCTATACTCAACAGATAAAAGATATTTTGTCCGGGAAAGATGAAAGACTACTTTTAATAATAGGACCTTGTTCTGCCGACAATAGTGAGGCCTTGCTGCAATATTGTTATAAGTTAAAACAGGTTAGTGATAAAGTAAAAAGTAAAATACTAATTATTCCGCGAGTATATACTAATAAACCTAGAACAAAAGGAACAGGTTACAAAGGGATGTTGCATCAACCAGATCCAAGTAAAGAGGAAGATTTGTTTAATGGTATTGTTGCTATTAGAAAACTGCATCTTGATGTAGTTGAACAAATTGGATTCTCTAGCGCTGATGAAATGCTTTATCCTGAAAATCACCGCTATATAAATGATATAGTAAGCTATATCACAATTGGAGCAAGAAGTTGTGAAAATCAGCAACATCGCATGACTGCTTCGGGACTAAATATAGCTACTGGCATTAAAAATCCGACTGGTGGTGATTTATCGGCAATGATAAATGGTATTTATGCTTCCCAAAATAGCCAAGATTTCATTTATCGTGGTTGGGCGGTAAGTACAACAGGTAATAAGTATGCTCATGGAATCTTGAGAGGCTATCAAAATAAGCATGGTGAAGCTATTGGTAATTACCATTATGAGGATTTATTGCTGGTTAACCAATTATATCAAAATGCTAATCTAGCTAATAGAGCAATTATAGTTGATTGTAATCACTGTAATTCCAATAAGCATTATCTCCAACAAGAAAGAATCATGAAAGAGGTAATGATGCATAAAAGAGATAATAAGGATATTGATAAATTAGTAAAAGGGTTTATGGTTGAAAGTTATCTTGAAGATGGTAGTTGTACTATAGATGATTACACCTTTGGCAAATCAATAACTGATCCTTGTTTGGGTTGGTCAAAAAGTGAAGAATTGATATTAAAATTAGCGGACTTACTTTAGATTTAGTCCGCTAATTTCACTTCTAGTAATATATTGTTTGTCTTTTGAAGACATCTGGCTGCTGTAAGCAATCGCAGCTTTGAACTCAACATCACGATACTGCTTAATATTGGCGCTATAATGATTTGCTACCTTTATAGATTTTGATTGTAGTTCTCTTAAATAGCTTTTTCCAATTTGATTAAATCCTAACACTCTTATTGTATCGTAAGCTGGTAATTCAGCCATATCCTTTTTGGTGTTATTTACTAGTAATTGACATAGAGTTCTTTGAATTCGACTTCTTGTATATCTTCTTGTGACAGCATTTTTGATAAAACTGTCATAGTCATAATTATAATAAGCTGTTTTTGCCAAATGATTCTCTATTCCCTCATCCATTAGGAATATCTCTTGCAATTGCTGAGGCTTTAATGTCAATAACAGATTTCTAATAATACCATAATTATTATCCCAATTTACTTTCGGATAGGTATTTATATTAGCTATTAAACAGTCCTTGCTAACATCCTGATTATTCATTATGGCTTTTCTAATTGCTTTTGCGCTTGAATAATTATCATTAAGTTGATCATCATTATAATCACTTGTGCGTTTAATGGAAATAGGGGTTATGTTGGGGTAATTTGCCAGTTCTCTTAAATAAGAGATAGCCAAGATGTCATTGGGCCCATAACTATCTGCCATAAAGCCATAGCAGTAAGGATAAGAATATCCTTTTTTCATATTTTCCTTGAAGTTATCAATCTTGTAACTCATTGAAGCAATTTCCTTTAGTTCTTCAAGATTATTAGTTTCAGAACCAAAGCATATACTATCACAGAGAGCCAAAGCTAAAATCTTAATGGCATTTTTGCCAAAGTTTTCGGCACTTTGACAAGCAAAAACAAAAGGTAACTCTAAAACTAAATCAACCCCATTATCAAGGGCAGCTTTAGTTCTTGTCCACTTATCGACAATCGCAAATTCACCTCTTTGAACGAAGTTACCACTCATACAAGCAATTAATATATCACATTTGGAAAGCTCTCTTGCTTTCTTAATATGATAGAGATGTCCCTGATGCAGGGGATTATATTCACAAACGATACCACAAACTTTCATAACAACCCTTTTGAAAAATCTTTCTTTTATATTATAATATAAGTGTTTGTAAAAAGGAGGATAATGATTATGAATGAACAGCCAATAACTATAAAAAGTCAGTTTGATGATTTAGTTTTACATGGAAATATATATACTTGTCCACAACCAAAAGCAATCGTTCAGATTATTCATGGCATGAGTGAACATAAAGAAAGATATGATCAATTTGCTAACGTATTAGCTTCTTTTGGTTGTATCGTAATAATAGCTGATAATAGAGGCCATGGGGAAAGTGTCGATGATGAAATCCCATATGGATATTTCGCTAAAAAGAATGGCTGGATGGTTAATTTACAAGATATTCATTTGTTTTCAATGCATATTAGAGAGATGTATCCTCACTTACCTTTTTTTGTTATTGGTCATTCGATGGGATCATTAATAGCTCATTCATATTTAAAAAGATATGAAGATATGGTGGATGGTATCATCTTTTCAGCAATGCCTGCCTACAATAACTCTATTCCAACAGCAAAATTATTAGCATCTATTTTATCTTCAGGTAACAAAGACAAAAAAGTGTCAAAGCTTTTGGTTAAAGCGACAGATTTTAATAAATTTATTAAAAAACCTCAAACCAAATTTGATTGGATAAGTTACAATCAAGACAACATTAACGAATATATCAATGACCCATTATGTGGATTCCCTTTCACTAATAGAGGATACTATGATTTATTTGATGGTACGCAAGATGTTTATGTTCGTAAGGATTGGCGTGTATTAAAAAATAATTTACCAATTTTCTTCATTGTTGGTCAGGATGACGTTTGTGCTGATGTTGCTAGTGGTTTTAAGAAAGCACTAAATAATCTTGCATCTGTAGGTTATAAAAATATTGAAGCAAATATTTATGAAAACATGCGTCATGAAATATTAAACGAGAAGCAAAGAAAAATAGTCTTTACCGATATTCTAGTTTGGCTGGCAAAACAAATTAGTATAATAAATGAAAAAGAAAAACAGGCAAATTCTATTGAACCAGAGCCATTAGAGCAACCAAATACTGAAACTAGCGATAATCAACAAGAGGATAAAGATTAGTTTGAGTAAAATATGATTAAATAGCTGATATTTACCTAATAAGTAGATATTAGCTTTTTTATAATATATATAAAGCGCTGTAAAAATGTTTGGGTTCAAAGAAATTGATCATGCAATTGCCGAAACAGAAGTTATGCGTGCTAAGGGATATACCTAAAAAGACGTTATTCAAGAAGAAGTTCAAAAAGCGTATGCCGAAGGCATTGGCAATATGAACATCAGCGGTGCTAAGTTCTGCCTTGAATGTGGAAAAATTATGAGAAAGGAGATTAAAAATGAAAAAAGACGAAGAAGAAAAGAAAAAGTGTAACGAACTTTATATAAAGTATTTAGCGGCAGTTCAGAACGAAAAGATGGGAGCTGTTAAAAAAGAAGAAGCCTATAAGAAGATCGCTTCACTTAAAATTGAATACAATAATCTGAACAATCTTAAAGACAATTTGCAAAGCATAGAGGACAAGTTGTTTTCACTCAACAGAAAATTAAAGTCAATAAAATCCGAAATTAACTCTTTGACTAACGAAAAATCCAATCTTGGTTCTTTTGCTGAAAAACGAAAAAATGAAATAACCGAAAGAATGGTTGTACTTAGAAACGATCAAAAATCGTTGATCGGTAATATTACGTCTTTAGAAAAGAAGAAACAAGGATACAACACATTGTCTAAACTGGAAAGCAAAATTAGCAGTACGCTTCAACAGATCGAGGGGCAAAATAAGAAGATTGAGAAATTATCTTCTATCAGATCAAGTCGGTCTATCCGTGAAGAGTTATGCACTTTTGAACTTGGCAAAAAACTCATACAAAAATTTGATTCCCTTCAAAACATAAAAGAACACCAATATATTATTTTTGGAGCATACCAGCAAGATAACAACACCGCTAACGGTAAAGAAAATATTGAATGGCTTGTTCTTGAAGTGAAAGACGGCAAAGCACTTGTCATCAGCAAATACGCTCTTGATTGTAAGCAATACAATACAAACAATACGGATGTCACCTGGGAGGATTGCACACTTCGCAAATGGCTGAATAACGATTTTATCAATGAGGCATTTTCTGCCGAAGAAAAGGCAAGGATTCCTACAGTGACCGTTTCTGCAGATAAGAACCCCGAATTTAGCACCAATCCAGGCAATGCAACGCAAGATCAAGTGTTTTTGCTTAGCATGACGGAAGCAAATAAATATTTCAGCTCCGATAGTGCAAGACAGTGTAGGGCCACGGATTATGTAGTTGCTAAGGACGCTTGGGTAGACGACAATGGCAACTGCTACTGGTTGCTGCGGACGCCCGGCCAGTTTCAGAATCGTTTCGCCAATGTCAACTGTGACGGCGACGTCCGTGAGTTCGGAGACCGTGTCATAAACTCTCGTAATGCTGTTCGACCAGCTTTATGGATTAATCTGAACTTTTAAATCTTCGAATCTGAAATCATCCACTCAAGAGCAGTAGGCGCAAATCTGTGTGTGAAGCAATCAAATCTTAATACCGTCGTAAGGTGGTCACACAAAATTTAGTTTTAGAGGTATGGCATATGAAGCGCAAGAAAAGCTTATTACCAAAAGGAATTCGCTACAAAGTCAGTTGATTCAAGTGAGGGTAAAATAGATGAACAAATGAGGTTATGAGACTATTGTCCTAACACTCGTTTTTAATGAAATATATTCACTAGATATAGGCTCATCTTTATTAATATAAGGAATAAAGTCTTGTATATTGCAGAACAATATAAATATTTAGATTTTTGATTTCGCACAACAAAATAACTCCACTATATCGCATAAATCTGCATATAATGGAGTTTTTATATGTTGTCATCATCGTATAGCCAATGAAAATGTCAAAGAGATGTATTAGAATTCCGATATGAATTGATAAACTTGCGCTTTCTTCTGTTAAACCAAATGATTATAATCCTCTTGGTATGATTTAAGTTTTAAGAATTTTAACAATAAACGTTATATTCATTATGTGGATGGACCTGCTTACAAATAATGATTATTGTAACAGACCAAATAAACGTATTTATGGAACAAGACACACTTACGATTCTAAATTTGAAAACATCATATATATCGTTTGTGAGACTATCGAATATAACTATTTAATTCAATCTTCAATGAATAGATGGAATTACTTTTTTATGATCTAGAATTTCTTGGCGATTAAAGGAAAGCAGGATAGAAGTTGTAAAACTATTCATT
>JAEDOA010000133.1 GCA_016302195.1 Erysipelotrichaceae bacterium
AAACTGCTGTAGCTAATGCTGAAAGCTATCCAATGGGCTATCTAATCAGCATGATTAAGAATTTACCGGAGACTGGCCATGCAGAACGAATCAGATAAGCTCAAAACACTGTTACTAGGAATACTTGAATTAACTCTTGTTGGTGAATTGCAAGTCAATGATCAAACACTTACTCCTGAAGATAAAACTGACGTGATTGGAATTTTAATTTTAGAAGCTGGAAAGCGTCTCGGATTTACTGCTGAAGAATTGATTGGAACCCTTAAAAATCCGGATGACAAATATACACGCAAAGCGATTGAACTTGTAGCAAGAGTAGCAATTGACAGTAAGGAGTATCAGAAACATGGAGAAACAAGAAATGATTAATAGCGAAGACTTGTTTGGGGAACAAATTAAAAAAGTGACTACAGAAACATTTAAGAGCAAAAAGGTTTTACTTTGGTTACCGTCTGGAATTATTACCACTCCAGCATGGCTCTTTGAAAAGTTCACAACTAGTTCTTTAGCAAATCACGGCATCAGACGTGTGAGCCAAGGACACAGAACTAGCTTAGCTGGTGAAGCAGGAGTTGAATACGTAATCCAGTTGGCCAAGAGCGATGGGGTTGCTCGTATTTCTGCTGATACACCAATTACTTACTTAGGTTTTAAGAAGTGGGAGTAGATGACTGATATGAGAAAAGATGTAGCACTTGCTATGAAAGATCATTACTTAAGTTATTATCACAAATATGATAACGGTAGGCTTGAAGAACTGGACATCAAGAAACATGGATATGATTTTATGGGACATATCAAATTCCTTTTTGATAGAACAGATTGGACTTTGAGCATTACTGGTGATTATGGGAATGCTATTTTCCGTTGGGCAAGTAGTCTCAATACTTTGAAAGACATTCAAGACTATACTCAAGATTTGTCTTATTTTGCTTCTAAATGCCTAGCAACCAGTAGACCTACTTATGAATACGATGGTCAAAAAGCAGAAAAAGATATAAAAGAATGGCTAACTAGTAAACATATTAGACCAGATGAGTGGGGAGATATGAAATCTGATCTTTACTTATTCGATTCTCCTGATGATTTTATTGATCAGTTAGTTTCATGTATTGATTATCAAAGAGGATTAGACCTGGAATTGGCAATTTATGAAAATGGTGGTGCTCTTAAAGACGCACTCAATTACATTGATGATGATTGGCAAGAAGATGCTGAAATGTGGGGAAAACAAATTTCAGGAGAAATTCAAGTATGGGCACACGCTCTTGAACTAGGTTTTAGATGGAAAAAGCAACAAGAGGCAAAAAATGACACCTTATAAAGCTTGGGAAGTATTTGTTATTGATCATGAAGATGAAGGTCACGAAATTGCTTATGCTGACACCAGAAATGAAGCTAAGTATAAATTACTAGATGGCGAATGTAAAACTTGCGGTAATCTTTGTGCCGATAGCAATCTGGAATATTTGGATTTAAGTGCAAGGCGACTAAAAGCTTGTGACGGCTTAGGCGATGAACCAGTAAGTGTTGTCCTTGAAGCAGCAATAAAGGGAGCTGGATGGACTTGCAATATTGACGGTGTTGAGTACAGTGCTGATGATATTTCAGACGAGGAAAGCCTGGAAGAGTTTAGGAGCTTATTTTATGAGTAGAGGCAACCGTGCAAGAAAGGATATTAAAAATGCAGGAAAAGCCAAGAACTGAACAAGAAATTGGAGATGAGGCATTGGTAATGAGCTATTTAGATATTCTTCAAACACGACTTTACAAGCATAATGTTTTAACTCCAGATGATTATAAGGACATGCTGAAAGATGCAAACGCTTTATACAATACTGCCTGTGAAATCGTGGATTACATACAGGAGGAATCTTATCCAGAATGATCAAAATAAGAATTGGAGATAGAGCTCATGCTAGGGAATGGCAAGATGCCTATCAAGCCGGATTTTTAAAGAAATACGGTTGGCATTTTTATCAATATTATGGCCGTGCATCCCAAGAAAGCCCATATGCTTCAGAAGTTAACACTAAGCACGGCATTGTACCTGTGAATGATACAGAAATGATTACTTATGTAGGAGGTGGCATTTGGGATGTCAGATAATCAGTTAATTAAGGTTGAAGTTAAAAATGATAGGCAATTAGTATCAGCAAGAGATTTGCATCGAGGTCTAGGACTTTCAACCAGATTTAGCAAATGGGTTGATCAAAACTTCAGAGACTTTGAAGAGAATGAAGATTTTACAAGTGTAACTGGAGTTACGGTTGTTAATAATGGTGCCAAAAAGCCGATTAAAGACTATTACATAACCATTGATATGGCAAAACAACTTTGTTTACTAAGTCATACTGAAAAAGGAAAACAATATCGTAGATATCTTATCGAAATCGAACGTAAATGGAATGATCCTGCTGAAATTGTTAAACGTGGTTATGCAATTCTTCAAAATGAGAACACACAACTAAGAATTGAAAACCAAGCAATGAAACCTAAGGCATTATTTGCAGATGCAGTTTCTACTTCTAACAAAACAATCCTAGTTGGTGACATGGCCAAGATACTAAAACAGAATGGCGTAAATATTGGATCAATTAGGCTGTTTCAGTGGTTACGACAACATGGTTACCTTATCCGTAGGGATGCATCCGATCATAATATGCCTACACAAAAATCAATGGAACGTGGTCTCTTTAAAGTAAAAGAAACTGTAATTACTCATAGTGATGGCCACGTTACTGTATCAAAAACACCCAAGATAACTGGAAAAGGTCAAGTATATTTTGTAAATAAGTTCCTAGAAAGTAGTAATCCAGATACTAAGCGATTTAGAGAGGAAAAATAAATATGCCTGTAGTAAAAACAACAAAAGCCAAGAAAGAACCTATTAAGAAAAAAGCAGATGTTGAAGAAGAGGAAAAAGAACCCAGAGAGTTGATTCAAGCAGTGATTAGGATAGCTTATCCAGAAGCAACATCTGTGATTGAGGTCCTTTCCGATATGCCATTTGATACATTAAAAAAGAAATATGGAACAGCCAGATTAAAAGATGAAGTGATGGAAGTGAGTGTCGGTGTTGATTGGGTCAATGAACAACTTGCCTATAGAACATCTGACTTGGCTTATTTTACTTCAATGCTGATCCCAGCAAGATATATTCAATCAATCCGAGGATATAAAGATGAGGGATAAAGCACAGTGGGAGCAAATCATTACTTTGATTCACAAAGTCGAAGACAGATATGGGTCGATTCATAATACTCCAAGAAGTGATCCAGACTTCAAGGATCTACAAGAACTTTGTGGAGTTACTCACGCCAATCATATAAATTCTTTAACTGGTATGTCGGCCAGTAAAGTAGGAATGATCATTTCTAAGATTGCTCAAGGACATACGAAGAGATACATAATAAAGCATTGTCATGTTAAGATTGCTGTTCTTGATCAAATAGCAGCTACTTATGCTGTACACTATATTCCGCCATTTCATTACATTTTGCATAAAGATGGTGAAAAGGATTTTTATTTTAGGTCTAAGCTGATAGATATTCCACTTTATTTTAATCTGAGTAATGGAAATTCTTATCAGGTCAAAAGGTATGTAGAGTATTTAAAAGAAAATGGTTGGACATTGACTTACAAGAAAACTATTTGGGATCAAATCCCAATAGGAGCAAAATTTATTTCAAAGCATCATGATGAAGTACTAACTAAATATACTGAAGAATATGACTATTAATTAAGAGAGGGATGCAACTGTGGTAGATATAGATATTAATGAAGAAGAAACTGCAGCTAAAGCTAGAGAGTTTTTAGAAGTTGATCTGCCAAAAT
>JAEDOA010000020.1 GCA_016302195.1 Erysipelotrichaceae bacterium
GCTAATTATATTATACACCCCTATTTAGCACTGTCAATACTAAAGTGCTAAAAAAATATGCTATAATAGAAATATGAAGAATTATTTAGTTGAAATATTTGATGAAGATTATTTGGAAAATATTATTTCCATTGTTCATAGAAGGTATGATGGAATATTTTTGTTATGTGATAGAACACAAAATGTCGATAACTTATCAATGTTTTTGCAAGAACATTTTAATTGTAAATGTAAAATCGAAAAATACGATATGACTGATCTAAAATCAATCGAAATGTGTATAAACTCTTTTATAAATGAAACAGATTGTTTTGACTTTGATTTAACTGGAGGTGAACAACTGATTGTATATCAGCTTGGCACCATTTTTGCAAAGAACAAATATAATATACAAATTCATAAATATGATGTAATAAAGGATAAACTTTTAATCTGTAGTCAGGACAGTAGCTTGTATAACAGCGAGGATAAAACTGCTTTATTGAAGGAAATTATATCTCTGAATAAAGGAAAAGTAATAAGTGAGGCTAATTACAACTACAGCGACAAAAGAATAAGAAGTGAAGTTATAAGATTATTTGACCTATTAAGAAAGATTAATAATGATTTCAATCGTTTCTGCAACTTGACTACAGAAAAAGAAAATCCGTTGACTTATCGCAAATATATTGAAAGAGACAATGAGAAAAAAAGCGCCTACAATGTTTTGCGCGAGTTTAAAAAACACGGAATAATACAAGAATATCAATATTTAACCGTTGATAACCGAAAATGCTATCAATACCAGTTTGTAAAAGAATTTAGCATCAAGGATTTGTTCTTTAAAGCAGGAACATGCTTGGAAATATATGGAGCACTGGCATTTTTTGAAAGTGGCTATTTTAATGATATTCATAATTCTGTGCTAATTGATTTGGATGGTAAAATTGAAAAGAATACCTCTGATCCATATAATGAAATAGATGTTATGATGCTGTATCGTCATACACCAGTATTTGTCAGCTGCAAAAACACAAGAATAAGTAAGGAATATTTATATGAGATTTCCACTATATCAAAACAATATGGTGGTAAATATGCTATTGCGATGATTTTGTCTACGGAAAAAGCTTTGGCTCCTGTTGAGAATAGGGCAAAACAAATGGGAATTATTATGATAGATGATATTGCTAATTATTCATTAAATGAATTAAAACAGGAAATAATTGATAGAATAGAGGAATTGTATGGAAAAAATGGCTGTTAAATGGACGATTATTCAAATGATAGTCATAGCTATAGCTTCTTCATTTGTGAATTTCAGATTTGCTTTAGGGATAGTTTTGGGTGGAATTTTTTCTCTTATTCACTTTTTTGTTTTATCTAAAAATGTTAGTTCTATATTGAACAATGAGAAAACATCTACAGCAAAAGTAGGCTCGTTATTGATAAGAATGCTTATACTTGCTTTTCCTTTAATGATCTCACATAAATATGGAGAAATCTTTAATATTTATGGAGTGTTTTTTGGACTAATGCTTCATAAAATATCGATTATCGCAAGTACGATATTTATTGAAATTAGCAACAATAATGATAAAATATATTAATGTTGAAAGGAGGATTTGCTTATGGAAATACAAACAACGGTCTATAGCATTATTATTGTGACAATATTTATATTGTTATTAATGGTGTTTGTCAATTATAAGTTGCGTAAGTACGATCCTTTGACAAAACCAAAAGGAATTGTACTATTGGTAATGATGGGCATACAAGCCATTGAAAACATGACGAAGGATGCCACAAATGAAAAGGTTGCTAAGCAGATATCGCCATATATATTTACGGTTATTATTTATATCTTTTTAGCAAACATTTCTGGTTTGTTCTCCATCGAATCACCAACATCAAATTTTAGTGTCACTCTTGTTTTAGCGGCAATAACTTGTATTTTAATTGAAATTTTCGCTATAAAAGAAAATGGTGTAAAAAAGTATTTATTAGGATATTTTGAACCTTTTGCACCTATGATTGTAATAAATTTGATAAGTAAGGTTTCGACTTTAATGTCGTTATCACTACGTTTATTTGGTAATGTTATTGCTGGAAGTGTGTTAATGAGCGTTATTTATCAGTTGCTCGCTTCCATTTCATCAGCAATACCACTTGTTGGAAATATAAATATTATTGCTATTGTTGTTGCTCCAGCCTTGCATTTCTATTTTGACTTGTTCTCAGGAGCAATCCAGGCTTATGTATTTACTATGTTAACAATTTCATTTATTGGTAAGGAATTACCATCTCAAGAAAATTAGGAGGAATTATTATGGAAAGAGGTTTAATCGCAATTGCTACAGCTATTTCAGTTTTAGCTGGTTGTACAACAGGTATAGGAGAAGGAAGAGTATTTGCTTCAGCTGTTGAAGCTATGGGCAAAAACCCAGATGCTGCTTCTAAAATCAGATCTATGGCTATTATTGGTGCTGCTATTTCAGAAACATGTGCTATTTACGGATTATTGATTGCCTTCATGTTATTCTCTAAGATTTAATTAATATGAAACTAGATTTGATTGATGTAATGGGACAGTTATTCCCTGATCCATTAACAGTAGTTACTCAATTATGCGCTACAGCTATCTTGTTTTTTGTTTTGTTAAAACTGGTTTGGAAACCAGCCAAGAAAATAATGGATGCTCGCAGCGAATATGAACAAAAAAAGATTAATGATGCTTTGCAATTGGAAGATGAGAACAAGCAATTGAATGCCCAGGCTCATCAGTTTATCGATGAAGCTAAAAAGCAGGCTCAACTGACAATTCAACAGGCACAAGAAGAAGGCAGTCGAATTAAAAATAATTTAATAGAGCAAGGCAAACAGCAGTCTCAACAGATTGTAGATGAAGCTGTTGCTAATATTAATTTACAAAAGGATAAGATGCTACAGGATATGCATCGTCAAATGGTTGATGTTGCTTTATCAGCAACTGAAAAAATGTTGCAGACAAAGATTAACACTCAAACTGATATAGATAGTATCGATTCCTTTGTTAAGGAAGTATCACAACAATGAGTATAGATACAAGAAAAAATGCGGCTTTGTTATATCAAACAGCCGAAAATCAAAATCAAACAGAAAAATACTTTTATGTTTTGAACAGTTTAAATGAACGATTAAATCAGGATGCAGATTTATATCAATTCATTGATAATCGCCAATATAGTGCGATTGATAAAATTCAGAGAGTTCAATGTGCTTTTAATAACCAATTGGATAATGAGGTATTAAGCGTATTCTTTTTGCAGTGCGAAGCAATTGATAGAAGTCATATTGAGTTAGTACTGTTACACGATTATTTAACCTACTATTATCATTTAAGGGACACAAGCTTTGGTACGATTTATTCAGCAAGATTATTGCCTGTTGATCAAATTGAAAAAGTAGAAAAGGCTATTAGCAAGCAGATTGAAAGAAATGTTAAATTAGAAAACAAGATTGATGAATCCTTACTTGCTGGAGTTAAGGTTGTAATCAACAATGTAGTATGGGATGGTTCCTACAAGGCTAAACTAAAGATAATCAAGGAAAATCTTATAAATGGAGATATCGATGCTTCAGTAGCAGTTAAAGAAGTTTCTAAAACTGTGAAACAGCAGGTTCAGCAGTTCGAAAAGCAGCGTGTTAGCGTTGAAACAGGCGAAAAGACAGGTTATGTCAGCTCAGTAGCTGATGGTGTTGTAACTATCAAGGGAGTTGCTGATGGATTGGCTGGTGAGCTGGTTCAAATTGGCAATACTAATGCAATGATTATGAACCTTCATGAAAATAGTATTGATGCAGTTTTATTGGATGACAGTGATACTGTAGTTGAAGGAAGCAGTGTTGTTGCTACTGGAAGAGTCGTAGAAGTGCCTGTTGGGGATGAAATGCTTGGCAGAGTTGTTGATGCTTTGGGAAGACCAATTGACGATAAGGGAGAGATTACAACTTCAACTAAACTTCCTATTGAAAGAGAAGCACCAGGAGTAATTGATCGTCACTCAGTTGATGAACCACTTGAGACAGGTATTAAGATTATTGATTCAATGATTCCAATTGGAAAGGGTCAAAGAGAATTAATTATCGGAGATCGTCAAACCGGAAAAACAGCAATTGCTATCGACACAATACTTAATCAAAAAGGAAAAAATGTTAAGTGTATTTATGTGGCAATTGGCCAAAAGAATTCTACCGTTGCCCAAATTGTAGAAAAACTAAAGCAGAATGATGCATTAGAGTACACAACTATAGTTGTAAGTGGTGCCGGCGAGCCAGCAGCGTTGCAATACATTGCTCCTTATGCAGGATGTGCAATTGGAGAATATTGGCGTGATAAAGGTGAGGATGTATTGATTGTTTATGATGATTTAAGCAAGCATGCTATCGCTTATCGAACACTTTCATTACTACTTAGAAGGCCTCCAGGAAGAGAAGCCTACCCTGGAGATGTCTTCTATCTTCACTCAAGATTGTTGGAAAGAAGCGCTAAACTATCTAAAGAAAAGGGATCAGGTTCCCTTACAGCTCTGCCAATTGTTGAAACACTTGCAGGTGATATTTCGGCATATATTCCAACAAACGTTATTTCTATTACAGATGGACAAATCTTTTTGCAGACTGATTTATTCAATTCAGGAGTAAGACCTGCAGTAGATAGCGGTTTTTCTGTAAGCCGTGTTGGTAGTTCAGCTCAATATAAAGCTATGAAGCAGGTTTCAAAGGCTTTGAAACTGGAATTGGCGCAGTATCATGAAGTATTAGATTTTGCCCAATTCGGTTCAGATTTGGACAATGCTACAAAGGAAACAATCAATCATGGTCAACATTTAACTGAATTATTGAAGCAAAAGCAGTATTCACCAATGTCGCTTTCAGAGATGACAATAATGCTGTTTGCTAATCAAAAGGGTTTTGTAGATCAGATTGCTCTAAATAAAGTTAGCGAATATGAGAAGGGACTTTTATCAAATATTAAGAGTTTCCACGGTGATGTAATTGAACAAATTGAGACAAATAAGAGTCTAAGTGAATCCCTGCTAAGTCGATTAGAAGAGATTATTAAGGAATACACAGCTCAGTTTGTACTGGAGTAAAAAATGTCAGGACAAATTAGCAATATTAAAAGACAATTAAGTTCAATTACTTCTACAAAAAAACTTACAAACGCGATGGAACTTGTTGCAACAGCAAAACTTCAAAAGCAGAGAAGAAAAATGGAAAGCAACAATAACTACGCGTATAACTATCACAAAGTATTAATGAGCGCGGTTTCAAGCTGCGAGATTGATTTAAGTTCGAATAGATATTTCATAAAGCCAAAACAAGATAAGCCTTTATATATTATTGTCACTTCAAATAGTGGATTGTGCGGTAGTTATAATATGGACTTATTAAAATACGTGACAAAAACTGTCAACAAAGAAGATAAGGTAGTGGCAGTTGGAAACTATGGCATTAAGTGGCTTAATAACAACAAGTTTAATGTTATAAGAGAGTATGACCGTATGGATGACCTAAATCCACACGATATCAACTATTTAATAACAGATATATTAGAAAGTTATGATAGAGAAGACATTACAAGCATAAAGATTATTTACACTCAATACATTAATACCTTAACTTTCAAGCCAACAACAATGAATCTATTACCGATCGAAATTGATACGGAAGGATATGATAGTCAAATTCAATTAGAACCTGATGGCCAGACAGTCATAAGAAGATTAGTTCTTTTGTACATAAGTTCTCAAGTATTTGATGTTATATTGCAGGCTCAGGCTTCTGAACAGGCAAGCAGAAGAGCAGCAATGGATAGCGCAAATAGAAATGCTGATGGTTTAATTGATCAATTGCGCCTGAAATATAATCAGGCAAGACAGGCTGCTATTACTCAGGAAATGAATGAGATATCAGCGGCAACAGTAACAGAAAATGAAAGGAGCTAACAATGATTGAAAATATTGGTGAAGTAGTCCAGGTTATAGGACCAGTAGTTGATATTAGATTTAGCGAATCATTGCCTAATTTGTTTAACGAAGTTCAAATTCAATTACCTGATTCATCTATGGTCAACTGCGAAGTTGAACAACATATCGGCGATGATAAAGTGAGATGTATAGCTCTAAATCAGACTAATGGTTTGAAAAGAGGATTAAAGGCTGTAGATTGCCAAAGAGCGATTGCGGTTCCTGTAGGTAAAGAAACATTAGGCAGAATGTTTAATTTGCTTGGTGAACCTATTGACGGATTATCAGATTTGCCTAAAGATATCCAAAGGGATATTATTCATAAAAAATCACCTGGTTTCTCAAAATTAAAAACATCTGTAGAAATTCTGGAAACTGGTATCAAAGTTATTGACTTATTATGCCCTTACATTAAAGGTGGCAAAATAGGATTATTTGGTGGAGCAGGAGTTGGAAAAACTGTATTAATGCAGGAAATGATCCACTCAATTGCGACAGAGCATAATGGCCTTTCAGTAATTGCTGGTGTCGGCGAAAGAACAAGAGAAGGTAATGATCTATATTATGAAATGAAGGAGTCAGGAGTTTTGTCAAAAACTGTATTAGTGTATGGGCAAATGAATGAATCTCCTGGAGCAAGAATGAGAGTTGCCTTAAGTGCTCTAACAATGGCAGAACATTTTAGAGATCAGGATAAACAGGATGTATTATTGTTTATCGATAATATATATCGTTTCTCTCAGGCAGGTTCAGAGGTAAGTGCTTTGCTTGGAAGAATGCCTTCAGCCGTAGGTTATCAGCCAACACTTGCTACTGAAATGGGTGAACTACAAGAGAGAATTACTTCAACAAAAGAAGGCTCAATCACATCAATTCAGGCGATTTATGTTCCGGCTGATGACTTAACTGATCCAGCACCAGCAACAACATTTGCCCACTTGGATGCCAAGACGGTACTTGATAGAAAGATTGCTTCTTTGGGATTGTATCCAGCTGTAGATCCTCTTGAATCCTCTTCTAGAGCACTTGATCCAAATATTGTAGGACAAAGACATTATGATGTAGCCCAGGGAGTATTAAAAATATTGCAGAAATATAAGGACCTGCAAGATATCATTGCTATATTGGGTATGGATGAATTAAGTGATGAAGATAAGGTTATTGTAAATAGAGCAAGAAGAATTAGAAATTTCTTGTCGCAACCATTCGCAGTCGCAGAGAAATTCAGTGGATATGATGGAAAATTTGTCAAGATTGAGGATAATATTCGTTCATTTGAAGCAATTTTAGCAGGAGATTACGATTCATATCCTGAATCTGCATTTATGTTTGCTGGTTCAATAGAAGATGTTGAGGCAAAAGCGAAGGGAATGATGTAATGAGTATCTTAGTAAATTTGATTACTTATCGTGGTACTTATCGAAGCTTACAGGCGGATAAAATAAATGTCCCTTCAGCAGATGGAAGAAGAGCTATTCTGCCAAATCATGTAAATGTTATTATGCCATTAGATATTGGAGTATTAAATGTTACAGTCAATCAGCAGGAATTGTACTTTGCTATATCAAATGGGATGCTGCTTTTTGAAAACAATACCGCGACTATCTTATCGGATTCTATTATTGATGTTGATGATATCGAGCAAGAGCGAATCGAGAAAAAAGTTAAGAAAACACAAGAATATCTAGATAGCATATCCGATGAAAGAGATATTATAATGGCAAAAATGTCATTAGCTAAAGCTCTAAATAAGCTGGAAGTAAAAAGTAAATACGGGAAACAGTAAAGATGCATTTTTGCATCTTTTTTCTTGTGAGATTTACAAAATTAACATAAAATATCTATAACGGAGGATAGGTATATGATTAATAAGGAATGGTTGGATAAGGAATATGAAAATGTCGAAATAAAAAAATTGTTAAAAGCTCCTATTTCTGCTTTGCAAGGAATTAGTGAGTCGGATAAAGACAAGATGAAGGAAGCGTTTGGTATTGATAATATTAAAGAAATGGCTCAGCTAAAGTATTATCAAAGAGCAAAAGAGCTATATCAAAAATATTTACAGGAGAAAGAAAATGCTTAAGAAACATATAATTTACTTATTAATCATTTTAATAACTCTAATGGGACTGATTTTTATCCTAAATAAAGCAGATAAGTTTGTTAATATGCCTTTAGTTAAACCTGTAGAATATTTAAATGAAGATGAAAAAGCTGCTAAGCAATTAGATGATAAAATTGCCCAGATTCCTCAAGATGTAACTATTACAGATAGTGAGATGATTGAGCAGCTTCTAAAGGAATATGAAAGCCTAAGTGATGAAAGCAAGGCTAAGGTTACAAAATATGATCAACTAGTGCAAGCTCAGCAAAAAATTCAATACCTGCAGGACAATCAAAAAGCAAAAAATGTAATTGATATGATTAACAATCTGGTCAATAGCAACAATTCAGCACTAATCGAGCAGGCACAAAAAGCTTATGATGAACTGACTGAGCAGCAAAAACAGTTGGTTACAAACAAGTTTATTTTGGACAATGCTTGGCAGGAATTAAATAAAACAGTTACAAAAGACAATCTTAACGTTGGCGATATTGTCATTTTTAATGGAGGCTATATCTATAATAGTGCTAAAGCAACAAGCCCTGCTAATAAAAAGAATTACAGTGTATGCAAAGTAACTTATGTTTCAAGGGATAGCCTACATCCTTACCATCTAGTATCTACTGATGGTGGCGGTGTTTACGGATGGGTAGATGTTAATGACATCAAGTTTGGAGAATAATATGGACTATATATATTTAGATAATCAAAAAAGAGCAAAATCATTATTGTTTGTACTAGTTGGCTTGTGTCTAGTGTTTTCAATAGTAACTATAATAATGTTTGTTACTGGTTCAGTAATGACCTCATTTATTAAAACGATGTTAACTGTTGGTAATTTGAGTTTTATTGTCCTAACATTATTTTTTATGCTGTATTTAAGAAGAAATCATACTGACAGTTTTTTGCTTCTTCTTTTACATATTATTCAATTTCATTTAATTTTTACTTCGGCATCGGTATTTGTTGGAGGATTTAGCAGTTTCTCGTTTTGCGTCATGCATGGAATTTTAGATTCCATTGTATTAATGATTTTATATTTGTTTTCTTTCGGAAAGCTTCATGTTGTAAGTGCTATATTATTGCCAATTATATCTATATTTTTATCAATATATCAATATGATGTAATAAATGCGATTGTTATGGTGGTCTTTTCTATGATTGCTTTGTTAGGATTGTTGAAAAAAATTAAGAAGACGCATTTTTTATATGGAATAATTGTTGTATTAGTGACATTTTTAGCTAGCATTCTGACATTTGTATATGGCTATGAAATTGTTCATGTTATTATGCATTATTTGATAAATCATGCCATATTGGCGTTGTGTTTGATTGTATTTGTTGTGGTTCCTTTAGAAAGAACAAATGACGTTAATGACGAAGATGAAATAGAACCAACAAAGTCAGATAATATAGTTGAAAGAGCAATTGATACTGCGGACAATACAAAAGAATTGCCAGAGCAGCAGTCTTTAGAGAGTATAGTGGAAGATCAGCCTCAGAAACAGATAGAAAAGAAAAATCGATGGATTATCAAGCAATATAGCAACCTACCATTAGAACAGCTGATGGATGCACCAGTAGATGCTTTATGGGGTATTTCCAGCGAAGATAAACAGTTGTTAAAATCGGCATTTAATATAAAGACGGTAAAGGATTTAGCAACAAGCAAGTGGTTTAGAATGGCTGAAGAAATAGTGAACATGGCAAATAAGCAAAAGGATTAGAAGGTGAATTAATGTTTGAAGATACAATTGCAGCAATTAGTACCTCTACCTTAACAAAGACAGCGATTTCGATAGTAAGAATTTCAGGTAAAGATGCATTTACAGTTTTAAACAAGATATTTAAGACAAAGGATAGAAACTATCAAGGTTATCGTATTTATTATGGACATATATACGATCCAAGCAATCAGGAAATAATTGATGAAGTACTAGTTAATACTTTTATTGCGCCAAAATCATTTACGGGAGAAAACCTGGTGGAGATTAATTGTCATGGCGGCTTATATGTAACATCAAAGGTGTTGACTTTAGTTTTGAGTTATGGAGCTAGAATGGCTTTACATGGTGAATTTAGCAAGCGGGCTTTCTTAAATGGCAAGATAGACTTGACACAGGCTGAGGCTATCAATGATTTAATCTGTGCAGACAATAAGGATAGTGCCAAGCTAGCAGTTAATTCCTTAAGCGGATCAATAAGTAAAATGATAAATCCTCTAATTAATGATTTAGAACAGTGCATTGCCCATATTGAAGTAAATATAGATTATCCTGAATATGATGATAATGGCATCATAACCGCAAATGAAGTTTCTTTACTGGTTGAAGACTGGAAGAAACAATGCGATAAAATCATAAATATGGCTCAAAATAGCCTGATAATCAAAGAGGGCATTAAAACAGTAATAGTCGGTAAACCTAACGTGGGCAAAAGCAGTTTATTGAATGCTTTATTGCAGCAGGACAAAGCGATAGTGTCAGATGTAGCGGGTACTACAAGGGATTTGGTTGAGGGTGATATTCACTTAGATAATGTCACCTTGCATCTAATAGATACGGCAGGTATCCATGATACAGAGAATGATATTGAGCAAATTGGCATAAAAAAGAGTCGTCAGGCCTTAAGCGAGGCTCAATTAGTTATTGTCTTAATTGATAGCAGTGATTTTGATTTGGAAGATGAAAAGTTATTGGAAGAAACAGAGAACCTCAATAGATTGGTTGTATATAACAAAAAAGATTTGGGAATAACCTTCTCAGGGATAAATATTTCAGCTAATAATGGTGATATAGATCAATTGATAAACGCTATTAATGATTTGTTTAGAGACAGCAAGCTGGCGTTAAGTCAGCCGGTATTAACTAACGAGAGACAAATAGCCTTAATGAGACAGGCTAAGGAAGCAATGGAGAGTGCCAGTAGAGCATTAAGTAACAACATTCCATTGGATTTAATTAATGAAGACATACAGCATGCCTATCGCTGTTTAAAAGAAATATTAGGTCAATATACTAGAGAGGATTTGCTGGATGGCATATTTAGCCGTTTCTGCGTTGGTAAGTAAAAATGAACTTTTGGGTTGATAGTCATTGTCACATGAATGATGAAATATACAGCGACAATTTTCAGTTTTATCACAATAATTCTTTAGAGGCTTCAGTATTGTTAAGCAATCTAATCTGTTTAAATGAGAAGGATTATTTAAGAAGCAAACAAATTAAGAATCAATATCGCAATAATTATGATATTTCTTTTGGCTATTTTCCAGCCGACTGTGAAGACATCGATAATAAAGACTTAGATTATTTAGCTAATTTAGTAAAACAGGATGATGATATAGTTTTGATTGGGGAAATAGGCTTAGATTATCACTATGATGGGGTAAATAAAGAAAAACAACAACAGCTTTTCATTGAACAAATTGAAATGGCGAATCAATTAAATAAACCTATTATGATTCATAGTAGAGACGCTTCCAATGATACATATGAGATTTTAAAAGCTCATGCCAAAGGTAATGTTGTTCTACATTGTTATTCTCAATCATTAGAAATGATGATGAAGTACTTGGATTTAGGATATTATATTTCTTTTAGCGGTGTAGTAACTTTTTCTAGTGCAAAAACAACCAAGCAGTGCGCAATTAACTGTCCACTGGATAGGATATTAATAGAAACTGATGCTCCATATTTGACACCTGTTCCTTTTAGAGGAAAACAGAATGAAACAAGTTATGTCAGTTATGTAGGAAAATATCTAGCACAGTTGAAGGAAATAGATGAAGTTTTGTTGCAGCAACAAATCTATAATAATTACATTAGAATGAAAGAAAATTAATATGAAGAAGAGAGTAAAGGAATTAATTGTTGTTGAAGGAAAACACGATGTTGAGAAATTAAGGCAGGTTGTTGATTGCGATGTCATATGCACCAATGGTTTATCAATTAGTCAGCAGCAACTTGATATTATAAAGCAGGCAAGTGTAAAACAAGGGGTTATCGTAATGACCGACCCTGATAATGCCGGAAATCGAATTAGAGATATTATCAATAATTATGTTGCTAATACCAAGCAGGTCTTTATCGAAAAAAAGAAGGCTATAGGTAAAAGAAATGTTGGTATAGAGTATGTCAGCAATGATGATTTATTAGATGCATTAAGCAATGTGGTAGAGTTTAAGAATCAGCAAAACACCATTAGCTGGCAAGAGTTTATTCAACTGGATTTAGTTGGAAATAGTAAAAAAAGGTATTATGTATGTCAAAGAATAAGAATAGGACTATGCAATAATAAAAAAATGTTTAAATATCTCAATATGTTAGGTTATAATTACCAGCAGGTTAAGGAAATTTGCGATGAATACGATAGCAACCATAAATGAAACAAAAAGACTATTAAGCAAATATGATTATTTCGCGAAAAAAAAGTATGGTCAAAACTTTTTGATATCCAGTAATGTAGTTGATAATATTCTACAAGCGGTTGATAAAGACACTACTGTTGTGGAAATTGGACCGGGTCTTGGGGCAATTAGTCAATTGGCTTGCATGAAGGCTAAAGAAGTATTTGCGTTTGAAATAGATCAAGATTTATGTCACATTTTAAAAGAGAATATAGTTTTTGATAATTTTCATTTGGAAAATCTGGATTTTCTTAAATTGAATTTAAATGGTTTTTTATCACAAATAAATGGTAAAAAGATAATTATTTCAAATTTGCCGTATTATATAACAAGTGAGATATTAACAAAGGTGATATTACAGTCGGGTAATTACGATTGCTTGATTGCGATGATGCAGAAAGAAGTCGCTAATCGTTTTGTCCATAAAGCCGATAAAAAGCAGATTAATCAATTACAGATACTTGCTCAATTATGCTGTGAGTGTGAAGTGGTCTGTCAGGTTAATAGAAACAACTTTATTCCCGCTCCTAATGTTGACAGCACTATACTAATGTTTAAAAATAAGTTTATTAATTTTGATATTGATTTGATGGATTTTTATCAGTTTTTAAATGCCTGCTTTATTCATCGTAGAAAAAGCGTGCTGACAAATCTGGCGGCAAGTGGATACAAAAAGATACAGCAGGACAAATACATCACAAAAAGAGTGGAACAGTTATCGTTAAATGATTATCTGTTTTTATATGGAGAAGTAAAAAATGATTGAAAAAGCCTATGGGAAAATAAATTTAAGTTTGGATGTTGTTTCAAGAAGAGAAGATGGATATCACAACTTAAAAAGCATAATGTTGCCAATTAATATTTATGATGTGATTGATATAGAATTAGCTGATGAAATGCAGTATCAGTGCAATATCGATTTACCCTATGATAACAGTAACATCATTTATCGTTGCATAGAGGCAATGAAAAAAAGCGCCAATAGCCAGCAGAATTTTAAAATAAAGATAGAAAAAAATATTCCTTTACAAGCAGGCTTAGCAGGTGGTAGTAGTGATGGTGCTTGTGCTATTAGAATAGTTAATAAGCTTTTAGGATTGAATTACTCTTTTGACCAATTGGTTTCAATAGGCAGCAAAATTGGGGCAGACATTCCCTTTTGCCTTTATAGTAAACCAGCTATTGTTGAAGGAATTGGTGAAAAGATTACGCCAATAGATTTTAACCAAGATTATCCAATACTTTTAATAAAACCGGCCATGGGCATAAATACAGCTGAAAGCTTTAAGCTTTTAGATATTGATAGATGTTGTCATCCTAATATTGATGAGCTATACAAGCGATTAAAAAACAACCAATTCTTTGCTGATCTGTTAGGCAATTCATTGATGTATAGCGTAGATAAATTGTGCCCACAGGTAAATGAGATAATTGATTCTGTAAAGAAGTGTGGCTATGACAATGTGTTAATGACAGGCAGCGGTTCGACAGTCTTTGTTATTTCTACAAATGGTGATGATTTAAAAGAATTAGAGCAATTAATGCGGAAAAAATACGATTTTGTATGTAAAACTAGTTTACTTTCCATGTAAACAAGTAATAAATATGTTAAAATTAACAAGTATTTAGTGAGGTGTTTAGATGCTTAATGCAATAGTTTTGGCAGCTGGTAAAGGGACAAGAATGCATTCTAATAAAGCAAAAACAATGCATAAAATATTAGATAAACCAATTCTAGAACATGTTTATGACACATTAGATAAACTGCAATGTAAAAATATCGTTTGTGTTGTAGGACACGGCAGAGAGGAAATAGAAGATTATTTTTCTGATAGATTAACTTATGCCATTCAGCAGCCTCAGTTAGGAACAGCACACGCAGTAATGCAGGCTATAAGTCTTAAAGAGAAAGAAGGAAAGACTTTAATAGTTAATGGTGATTGCCCATTAATTCAAAAGGAAACTTATCAGAAAATGATAGAAATGGCAGAACAATATGATTTGGTTTTAATGACAACCAAGTTAGATAACCCTGCTAGCTATGGCAGAATAGTGAGGAATAATGATTCCGTAGAAGCCATCGTTGAATATAAGGATGCTGATGAGCAAACGCGAGCAATCAAAGAGGTAAATGTGGGTATCTATTGCATTGATAACCAATTGTTATGGAAATATATTGGTGAAATAGATAATCACAATGCACAAAATGAATATTACATTACGGATATTGTAAAAGTCTTCAAAAAACATGGCTTAAAGGTTGGCGCCTGCTGTTTTGATGATTTCAACCAACTTCAAGGAATAAATAGCAGACTTGAATTGTTAAACGCTAGCAAGTGGTTACAAAAGAAGACAAATGAGTATTGGATTAATAATGGAGTAACTATTATTGATCCTGATTCAACTTATATATCAACAGATGCTGTATTGTCCATTGATACTATTATCTATCCTAATGTTAGGATAGAAGGTAAAACTGTAATTGGCCAGAATAATATTATCGAAGAGGCAAGCTGCATTATAAATAGCAAGATTGGAGATAACAATCACATTATCGCTAGCAGAATCACTGATAGTGAAGTGGGAAGCAATGTAACTGTGGGTCCTAATGCTCATTTAAGAAACAATTGTAAAATTGGTGATAATTGTCGCATAGGCAACTATGTTGAGATGAAGAACACTATATTTGGAAAAGGAAGCAAATGTGCACACTTAACCTATGTTGGTGATAGCACCGTCGGACAGAATTGTAACTTCGGCTGTGGGGTTGTCACAGTAAACTATGATGGTAAAAACAAGCATCGTTGCACTATTGGCAATCATGTCTTTGTTGGTAGCAATGTTAATCTAATCGCTCCAGTAACAATTGGCGATTATGCTGTGTTAGCCGCTGGATCTACTGTCACAGATGACGTAGAGGAAAAAGATATGGCTATCGCAAGATGTCGCCAGCAAGTCAAAAAAGGGTATGGATTTAAATATTTAAATAAATAGGAAAAGGAGAAAAAAAGAAAATATGGACAACATTATTGTGTTTTCATTGACCTCATCAAAAAAACTTACTGCTCAAATTTGCGATATATTGGGGATTGAAGAAGGAAAAATTGCGGTAAATCATTTTGCTGATGGGGAAATTCTTGTAGAACCTCAGGAATCAGTTAGAGGAAGACATGTGTTTATTATTCAATCAACATGTGGACCTGTAAATGATCATTTGATGGAGGTTTTGATTTGTCTGGACGCTGTGAAAAGAGCAAGCTGTAAAGAAGTTACCTGTGTAATTCCTTATTATGGTTATGCTAGACAAGATAGAAAAGCAAGAGCAAGACAGCCAATTACATCTAGATTAGTAGCTGACTTATTACAAGCAGCAGGAGCAGATAGAGTGGTTTCTGTTGATTTGCACGCTCCTCAAATTCAAGGATATTTTAAAATACCTTCAGATAATTTGACAGCTGTAGATATGATGGGTCAATATTTTAGACAAAAGAAGCTCAAAGATGTTGTTATTGTTTCTCCTGACCATGGAGGAGCTACAAGGGCAAGAAATATGGCTAACTGTATCGAAAATAGTACAATTGCTATTGTAGATAAAAGAAGAAATCAGCCAAATGTAGCAGAAGCGTTAAATTTGATTGGTGATGTAAATGGTAAAGACTGTATAATTGTCGATGACTTGGTTGATACAGGCGGATCATTAATGGGTTGCATTAAAATGCTTAAAGATCATGGCGCAAATGATATTTATTGTGCAGCTACCCATGGGGTTTTCTCAAATAATGCTATTGAAAGAATTAAAGAAAGCGAAATAAAAGAATTTGTCATTACCAATACTATCGAAAGAACAACTGAAGAATTGGCAGATGCCGATAATATTACAGTATTATCGGTTGCTCTGCTTCTTGCGAAAAGTATTGAGGCGATCGCTACTAGTAAGCCAGTATCAAATGTATATGGTTTATTCCATGCCGATCAAAATTGTGATTAATTAGAAATATATTGAGCAAGTTAACAATTGGTTTAACTTGCTTTTTTTCTTATGTTTATCTTACGGTTTATGGAATTTGGATAAAAAGACAATATCTTTTAATAAAACATGATAGATAACATATAACAACATATTTTTTTCTGTAAAAAAACTTTAAAAAAAGGGAAAAAAACACTTGCAAAGCTTAGAGAAATATGGCATTATATATAAGCGCGTTGGC
>JAEDOA010000134.1 GCA_016302195.1 Erysipelotrichaceae bacterium
AGTCTTCTCCGGTGCTAATTGCATAAGAATTCCCAACAGAAGTGCTAATACCAAGGCTCCAATAATATTGGCATATGGCAGTTTAGCTAAATAAATTCCAGCAATAGAACAAACTAAGGTCATAGCGGCAGCTAACCTAAATGATTTAGTTTTGACAATTTCCAATAATAAAACCTCCAAATGTATAAAAAGTTATTCTACAAAGTACCCGAACTTTGTTTTATGACATTGCTCATAATATCACAATGTATGTGCTAAAATGACACTGTGTCTCTATCTTTACCATTTCTTAAGAAATGGTAAAGATAGAATAGCTAAGAAAAATATAGAAATTTTTATATGGAAACGAGTAATAAGTATGAAAGAAATAACCTTAAATCAACTTTACGATACTATGTACGATCGCATGGATCCCACTGGTTGGTGGCCTGGACGCAGTGATTGGAAAGTTATTTGGTCTACTATTTTAATTCAAAATACCAATTGGAAAAATGTTGATAAAGCACTCCACTCTCTGTATCAAGCTACTGACTTTTTGCCTCAAAACATTCTAAATATGACAAACGAAGAACTGAGCAAAGTGATTGCTTCTGCTGGATTTTATACTCGTAAAACACAAACTATCAAGAATGTAGCCACATATTTTAAAGATAAATTTGATTGTAATTTGGAACTAGCACAAGAGCAAAACAAACATAAATTGCGTCAGGAAATTTTGGCTATCCATGGTATTGGACCTGAAACCGCGGATGTTATATTGATGTATGGGTTACGTAAAGGAGAATTTGTCGTTGATACTTACTCTCGTCGTCTTCTTAAGTGTTTAGGTTGGAAAAATGCGCCAGCTTATGAAAAAGCAAAGTCATTAATTGAAGGAAACTTAAATGACTTTACTTTGCGTAATTATCAGAATTTTCATGCAATGATTGATACTTTTAATCAGAAATATAAATTGCCGCAACAGTTTGAATCTATAATCCGAATTCAGCTAAGAAAAAAATACTTCTTATGCATGAGGCTATACGTAAAATGAATACAAGCTTTTATTGCAAAATATATTTATCGAATGCTAATTGAATACCGTCGTCATCGTTTGAAGCAGTTACAAAGTTAGCGTGCTTCTTGGCTTCATCAGAACCGTTACCCATTGCGATGGCTGTGCCCACAACATCAAACATGGAGATGTCGTTTCTTTCATCACCAAAAGCTGCCATTTCTTTTGGTTTAATACCGATCTTTTCACCTAATTCAAGCAAACCATTACCTTTGCTTACTTTAGGATTTAATACTTCTAGGAAGTGATCATCGGCACGTACAACGTAAAGCTGCTCACCAAATTTTTTACGCAAAATAGGTTCTAGTTTATTTAATAATTCTGTATCACCTACAAAACAGCCTTTTGCTACTTCGTAATCATCTGGAAATTCATCAGGTTGTCTAATGAGCATCCCTGCCGTATTTTCCCAGGCTTGTAAGAGTTCAAAATAGTCCACATTGTGGTCAGCAGTAATAATTTGTGAATCAGTACTAACGACGTTGAATGGCACTTCTTGTTCTCTGGCAAATTTAGTCAATACACGATATTGCTCGTTAGAAACTAAATCATGAGTTAACATTTCGCCGTTTGCATTACGGGTGATTGCTCCGTTTAAGGTTACAGCATATTGATCTTCACCCTTAATACCTAGTTCTTTCATGTAAGGTTCTAGTCCTGCAAGCGGTCTGCCTGAACAAAGTACTACTTTAATTCCTTGTTCTAAAGCCTTTTTTACCGCTTCTTTAGTAGAAGGAAGAATTTTATTTTGTGAGCTAAGTAAAGTACCGTCGGTATCAAGTGCGACCAATTTAATTGACATAATATTTTATCCTTTCGTTTTAATCCTTTGAAGTAATTGATTAAAAATTTTGATAATAAACTTTATCTTGATCTTCTTTGTTGTATGCTTCGTCAATTGCTTGTTCGATCAATTTGGTAGCTCCAGATGGCATCACAGCAAAAGGTGCATCGGTACCAAACAAGACGTGATCAGTACCGTAATAGTCCAATGCTAATTTTAATGCGGCTGGATTACCCAAAATTGCTGTATCAACGTAGAACTTCTTAAAGTCTGCCGCGTGCTCTGCGTCTAAAATATGATCGATTCTACCCGCAAAGAATGGTACCATCGCACCAGCATGGTGAACGATGATCTTCAAGTTAGGATATTTTTTGAAAACATCTGCTTGTACAAGTTGAAGCATTGCTTGTGAGAGCTCGTATTCCCATGAAAAAACTAAGTTGTTGTCTGGTTTGCGCTGGCCGAAGACGGGATGAAGCCAAAGTGGCAAGTTCAATTCAGTAGCTTTAGCCAAAACTGGTTCAAAGCTAGGGTCTGCAATACTTTTTCCTAGATGACGAGTAAAAATTTGAGCTCCAATTAAATTCTTTGATTTAGCAACTTCTTCTAATAAAGAGCATGAAGCATCAACGTTGTTCATTGCAAGCATTCCTACACCCGCCTCAAATTTATCGGGATGCTCTTCAACAATAACGTCTAATTCTTGATTAGCTGCTTGGCAAAGGTTTGCGGCTTGATCAGGGTCAACATAATATTCTGCGTTAATGTTAGCGAAAGACAAAACCTGTTTAACATCTGGGTCAGACCACTGAGTTAATCTACTTTGCAAATCAACTAATGTTTTGATTTGAATAAAAGGATATTGCTTAGGAATATCAGGTGCTATTTTTAACATCTTTTGATAATACTCAGGAGTTAAAATATGAGCAAATATATCAATTTTCTTAATTATTGATTCCGCTTTCTTTTTTATTTCTATTATACCGAAGTTATTTTGTTCTTTGCTATAGTAGGTAATAAAGAAATACCAAATAACAGGACAAAGTTTAAAACTCTGTCCTGTTTTTGATTTTGGAATTATGTAATATGCGATAAAAATTTGTTACTACAAAACTAATCTTCAGATTTCAACATATATAAATAGTAGATTAGATTTAAATAGGAACTGTTTATTGTTTTTTAGTCTTGGATAGACCAGCCATTTAATTCAAGCATTGAAGTGGCTTCCTCAATACTCATTTTATTAGTAGCAAAATGCAATTCATTATTATTAGTTTTAATAGCATCCAACATCTCAATTACCTCGTATTCACACAACTCTTTTTCTCATTACACATATATAATAACATGAGTTATATTTAATGTAAGTATTTTACAAATAAAAAAGCAACTACTGTCAGTTTATGACGATAGTTGCTTAATAGTTTATCTCCAACTAAAGCACGGTTCACTTGAGCGTTGTTGTGAAGTCTACTGTGTTGACCGCCACGACCACGAATCATTAATTCACGGTAAGATCTTGATCTACCATTAATGAGATATCTCAATGATCTAGCAGATGCATTAGTAATATCACCGTCTGAGTTTGTACCATTTTCAAGATTACCAAAGATGTTAAGCACTCTGGTCTGTCTTGGAAAAGTATTTCTCAAATTCAACAAAGCATGGTATTCTGGTTCCATTCTGCTTGGTCTACCAGTTCTGGCATCAACCTTAGTTCTATTTGGTTCATCATTGACGCCAACGATACCATCGTAGTGACCTGCCATTGAAACCCAGTGAGCAATTACTGGGAAATCTTTGGCATTGTGGTAACGGCGAATGTAATTAATAAATTCCAAGTTTCCCATTGAGTGCGATACCGCATTGATGGTTCTGTAACTGTATCTTTTAGTAACTGCATTTTTCTTACGTAGCGAGCACCAGTTGTGTAGTAGGCGTTGACATATGATCCAGACG
>JAEDOA010000021.1 GCA_016302195.1 Erysipelotrichaceae bacterium
AGAGACTGAGTTCTCTTTTTTTTATGAGGTTAATATGAAAAAATTAATAATATTATTTTTGGTCATGCTAATAACATGGCCTTTTCTTATATCAAATAAGGAAAAAACGATTGATTTAAAAATTCAATTTACTAACGATGATGAGATTATTTATCTTCCCCTAACTAAGGATGAAGAGTTTAAGTGCTTTTCTATAATTAGAGGTTTTAACGGACAGGTAAGTGTTAGCCAGCAAACAGTTGACTTATCATATCAGCACAGTGTTGTAGTGGTTTACGAAATAAATTTTAAAAATCAATCAAAGAAATATCGAAAAACATTCATTGTTAAGCAGTTTACACCGGAAATAATGATTGAAAATAAGTATATTGATGTATTAGTTGATCAAATGATAGATTATGAAAAGCTTTATAAAGTTAGTAACCAGGGAAACTGGTTACTGCAGATAAATAATGCTGTTGATACTACAGCAGTTGGGCAATATCCATATCATATTATTTTGACTGATGGAGAAAACAAGGTTGAAGAGGTGATATACATTAATGTTTTGTCTGAAAAAATAACAGGCTGTAATTATGTTTATGTGATTGATAAAGAAGAAGTAATGCAACAAGGACATTATCAATACCAGTGGGTAGAGCCGGTAGGACATTACGAGAATGTCTTAGTAAGTCAACAACAGGGTCACTATCAGACTATCCACCATCCAGCTATAACTTATCAAAAAGCAATATATCAAAGTTATAAATTGTATACCTTCTATCATCAGGACCAATCTAAAAACATTGTTATTGAGGATTATCTTTTATTTGAAAAGACGGGTTATAGCAGTGCATCTAGTTATTTTGTTTATCTTGCTCAAAATGATGAAGGATATCAAGGCTACTTTTTTGAAAATAAGGATAGAATAGTGGGTTATGAAACTATTGTTGAAAAACCAGCATGGGACGAAACAATCTGGGTCGTAGATCAACCTGCGCAATATCAGCAGCAATATATTATTGATGCTGAAGGTTATTACAAGCAGGTTTGGATAATTGATGTTCCTTATCAAAAACAACAGGGACATTTTGAAAAAATATGTGAATAAAGGGAGGACATATGAAAACAATTAAAAAAATAATGATTCTATTGAATATCGCATTTTTGTTATTGATGGATTTACCTAGAGCATCAGCTATTACAGAAACATCTGGCAACAGTTTAAGCTTTTCTCTTTCTATTGATGAAAGCTGTAAAGAGTTGATCCAACTTGCTGAATGCTACAGTCTTAAAGGTGGTCAATATAGTGTTTACAACTCAAAAAATCAGGTTGTTGGCGTATTTGAAACTGATGATGATGGTGTTGGAAGATTGTTAGGAAGTGATGCTAAATTATTACAAGGCTTAGCAGATGATACTTATACTATAAAGATGACTAAATCGATAGAAGGCTTTAGTTTTGATGAAAAGATTTATCAGGTAACGCTTCAATCGGATAAGCACAAAGTTGACTCGATAAATGTCAACACTGTTACATCTCTTTATGGCAAAAACGAAAAAGGAGCTTATTTCAGCAATAACCAATATAAACTTTGGACGGTGGATTATGGAACAGGGATTTTTGAATGTGGAATTGCTCAAGCAGATTCTCCTTGTGGGATAAAAGAATATGGTAGTCATACCTTAGATGTTTCTGATGGGTATTTGCTGGATAGAAATGGCTATACTAATGCTGGTTACAGTAATGAACTAATATATAAAATTATGTATTATGGCCGAAATGGCGAGGGCCAATGGGCTGGCTTTAATAATTATCCAACTCCATTTATGAGTAGAAATGGCTCTACTCAATATAGCGGTTCTTATAGTGGACAAACAGCTCTGGCTGCTTTCATCACTCATGTTGCCTTGTCTAGATGCTGGGGCAAAGATAATGGGAAGTGGGCTTTACAGAGTGATATAGCTGGATTTAAACAATTCTGGAGCTATGTAACCTCAAGTTCTACCGCAAATGCTCCTGATGATTTTCTAGTTTATGTTTGGCCTCATTCTCTAGTATGCAAGCAAGAACAGGATATGTTTTTTGGCTATACTCTAACGAAAACCGATTATGAAACAAAACATATTTCAGCTACTATCTCAGCTGGATTCGACCCTATCCGAATTATATTGACCAAGCAGTCGACTGATAGGGAAAGAATAGCCGATGCACAGTTTACTATGACATATTACAATAAAGATTTAATTGATGCTAATGATAGTGAAAATTACAGCCCACTTAGAAGCTGGACGTTTAAAACCGATGAAAACGGTTCTTTTTTTTATCTAGATGACTGGAAAGTAGCAGGCGATGAATTATTTAATTATCAGGGAGATAATATTTTATTGCCTGGAACTTACATTGTTAGTGAAACCAAGGTTCCAGATGGTTATTGCAAGGCGGAAGACTTTATGATAAAGGTAAAACCGGTAATAGGAAAAGCAGTTACTTTTTATAAGAGCGATGGAAAGACGGTGATAAATAATAAAATTGAAAGCGGCTATCTTTTAACTGAACTAAAGCAAGGCTATCTTCAGGTTCATAAAGTAAGTGATTGTGATTATTTTGATAGTAGCGCCTTTATAAATTGCCGATATGGATTATTTTTAGATTCGCAATGTCAACAATTGGCGAAAATAAATAATAGTGATGAAGATGCCATATTAATCATAAACAATGATGGCTATAGCCAAAAAATAGAGATTGCGGTTGGAAAATACTACCTTAAGGAGATAAAAGCACCTGATAATTTTGCTTTGGATCAAACAGTTTATCCAATAGAAATAGGTGAAAATGAGAATGTGGTAATTGAATGTGTTGATAAGCCAATCTTTGATAAGGTGAGCATCTTGCTAAAAAAAGAGGATGAAAAGACCTCACAAGCTGTAAGCGATTGTCAGTTTACTGTTAAATTTTACAAGGATAAGCAATACGAAAGCTTAGAACAACTTGATGGGAACTATGATAAAAAATGGATATTTAAAACTAATAGTGCTGGCTTAATTGATTTAAACGATCCGGATTGTTTTGTTGATGGTGACCAATTGTACTATTACCAAGGAAATACTGTTTTGTTAAACGGGACTTACCATTTTACTGAAAACTATAGTCCTCAAGGATATCAAGCTGTTGAAGATTTCCTTATTTATCACCATAATCAGTCAACTCAAGAAAAAATAGTCGATTTTAATCCAATCACAGTCAAAGAGAAATGGAAACTAATGGTACAGGTTGCTAAGTTAGATGAAAATGAAAACTATCTTAGTGGCGCTAAACTTCAATTGCTTTCTGACAAGTATCGCTTGATAACAAGCTTGGTTAGTCTTGATTCGCCAATCGATATTAGTCAGTATGTGCAAGAGGGAGAAAGCTATATATTAAGGGAAGAAGAAGCCCCTGAAGGATACCAGCTTAGCGAAGATATCATTTTTAAGGTTGAACCAATGTTTAATCAATATACCACTATTAAGATGGTAGATTATCCGATTTGTACTATTGAAACAAAAGCGATAAGCGAAAATAATAACCAGTTTGTTCAAGAAGGTGAGAAACGATGCCATGATATTGTACATATCGAAAAAATGAGAAGTAATTATCCCTATATATTAGTTAGCAAGCTGTTTAATGTTAATGATTTAAATAATCCTATCGATACTGTAGAAACGGAACTCAGCAGTGCAAGTAATCAATTAGAAGTAAAAATAGATTTTGATGCGGATTTTGCAAGAGGAAACCAGTATATCATTTTCCAATATTTATATGATAAAAAGGGAAATCTAATAGCTAGTCATCAGGATATAAATGACGAAAAACAAAAGCTTTATTGTCCAGCTATTGATACTTATTGTTATGACAAAATGGATAGTGATAAATTTATCCTACCATCACAATCGGCCCAAATTATTGATGAGATTAATTTTGATGCCTTGATAAAATCAGAGGTTTATACACTAGTATCTCAGCTTGTTGATTTATCTAGTAATCAGATAGTGGCTACTAGTAGTAAAGAATTTTTGTATGATGGACAAAAAGTAAATGCTGAAATTAGCTATCAGCAAACGGGACAATCAAACAGATATGTTGTAACAGAACAGCTGTATCATAAAGGTGTTTTGATTGGTAGTCATACAGATCTTTCTGATGCAGATCAAATGATATATTGCCCTAGTATGACAAGCAATTGTTATCAAAGTAATGATCTAGACAAGTATTTAACTGCAGATAATAAAACTGTTACCGATGAAATAACATATAATTGTTTAATTGACAACAAGTTGTATCAGCTTCAGACACATTTAGTTGATTATAACAGTAATGAAGTTGTAAAAAAGATAACCAATGACATATTCTTGAAGGATGGTAGTGGCAGTTTTTCGGTAAATATTGATTGTTTAGATCAAAATAGTAAAAAACTGGTATTATTTCAATACTTGTATTGTGATGGTAACCTAATAGCAGCCGATGCAGATATCACCAATGAAAATCAGACAATTTACTTTCCAGAGCTTTCCAGTAATGCCTCAATTGTAAAAATAAGCAATGATAAGGCAATTATCAAGGATGAGATATTTATATCCGGATTAAAAGAAAATGAAAATTATCGTGCTGTTACTTTTTTGTATTCTCATGCTGATGATAAGATATTGGATCTAAGCTGGGAAAATGAGTTCATCTTCGATAACGATCAGCAAAATGTCAGTATCTTTATGGAAATTGATGGTAAATTACTAATAGAAGATTCTCTTACCGTTCTCCAACAAATATATGATAAAAACGGCAATTTAATTATTGAGCATCAAAATATTAATGATGATAATCAAACTGTAACTGTAAATGATATAGAAATAGAGGTTACAAAAATTGATTCTTCAAATAAAAAAGCTTTAGCAGATTGTACGATTGGTATTTATAAAAAAGATGGAACCATCGCGAGGGATATTAACGGTAATCAATGCATCACTATAACTAATGCTGATGGCAAAGCCTTTTTTATTTTGCCTTATACTTCAGAGGGTTATTATTTGAAAGAGATAAAGGCTCCAGATAAATATCAGAAAAAAGATGATATAATACCTATTTCTTTTGAAATAGAGCAATCGAAAATCGTAAAAGTTGAGATAGAATTAACAAATGACAAACTTAGCAATACTGGAGATTTATCAGATATAACCATAATGAAATATACTACAATGATATCGTTAATGCTGTTGATAACAGGCATATGCGTTAAAAAGGTTGTTGTTGGGACAGATTAAATCTGTCTCAACTTTTTTTATGATAGAATATTTAAGAGGAAGAAAATGAAACTATTAAAGGTGTTTATTGAGCATCAATTGATGCAGCTGAATAATCCATTCGATTATCTATATGATTCTGATAAGCCAATATATAAGGGAGTTAGAGTATTGGTTGATTTTCATGGTCAAAAGATTATAGGCTTTGTAAGCGATGTAATTGACATAGATAATAGCAATAATTTTCCCTATCAGATTAAGCCGATATTACAGCTGATAGACGAAAGCCCTTTAATAAATGAAGAACTTTTTGAGTTGGCTTATTGGATGAGCAAAAATACTATTTCTCCGATAATAAGCTGCTTGAATGCGATGCTTCCTCCATCATTAAAACCTAAGAGTAATTTCAAAAATAAAGTGATGGTAAACTATGTTAATGTAGTAGACCATCAATTAAAAGAAAAATATCCTGGTTTATATCTAATAAAAGACTTCAAGGCTATTGTAGGTCAATATAAGTACAACAAGTATAAAAAGGATGGGTTAATAGAAATAGTTGAAAAAGAGAAAAAGGCTGATGTTAGTGAATTAGTTATCAAGCCTTCTGATTTAACATTAACTCATCAGCAAGCAGAAGCCATTAACTTAATCGAAAAAACAGATAAGCAAGTTATCTTACTTCATGGCTTGACAGGTAGTGGAAAAACCGAAGTTTTTTTAAGAATATGTCAAAAAGTTTTGCTAGAAGGCAAGCAGGTTCTAGTATTGGTTCCTGAGATATCGCTAACTACTATGATGGTAAAGAGATTTAAAGAAAGGTTCAATAGTATAGCAATCTATACATCAGCTCTTTCAAGTCAGGAGAAATATGAGCAGTATTGTTTAGTTAAGGAAAATAAAGTTAAGATAGTTGTAGGAACAAGAAGTGCGGTTTTCATGCCTTTTACCAATCTTGGATTAATAGTAATGGATGAAGAGCACGACAATTCCTATAAGCAAGATAATACACCAAGATATAATACCAAGGATATCGCAATTCAAAGAGTCAAATATCATAACTGTAAGCTATTATTAGCTAGTGCTACTCCAACTTTGGAAAGCTATGCTAGGGCTATCAAAAATGTTTATCAGTTAGTTAGTCTAACGGAAAGAATCAATAAAACAATGCCAATAGCTCATTTAGTCGATATGTCAAAACAAATACGTCAAGGTGATTATATTATTTCCAAACCTTTAAAGCAGGCAATTGGACAAAGGCTAGCTAACAATCAGCAGGTTATTCTATTGCTTAATAGAAGAGGCTATAATCCAATAGTTAAGTGCTCCAATTGTTCTGAAGTAGTTAGATGTCCTCATTGTGATATCGCATTAAGCTATCATAAAGATGAAAACCGTCTAGTTTGTCATGTTTGTGGTTATTCGACACTATTTGACATCAGCTGTAAGAAATGCGGCAGTAAAATGTGGACTAATTATGGAGTTGGAACCCAAAGATTATCAGAAGAAATAAGCAAACTATATCCAGATAGTAAAATTGTAAGAATGGACACTGATACAACCAGAAATAAGAATTCCCATCAACAGATTTTGACGGATTTCGAAAATCATAAATACGATATTATGGTGGGGACTCAAATGATTGCTAAGGGTTTAGACTTTCCTAATGTTACATTAGTAGGAATTTTCAATGCTGATGGGCCATTGGCTAGAAATGATTATCGTTCTGTTGAAACAACATTTGATTTAATAGTTCAGGCCTCAGGCAGAAGCGGCAGAAGTGATAAGCAGGGTGAGGTTTTTATCCAGGCTTATGATGTTAATCACTATGGAATTCGTTTGGCAGTTAAACAGGATTATATTGCCTTCTTTAACAATGAGATGAGCTATAGGCATGCGCTAAAATACCCTCCATATTCTTATTTGGTAGCTATTTGTTTTTTAAGTGAAGATGAAAGTTTAGCGAATGAAAATTGTAATAATTGTTTTGACTACTTTGATAATAATGAATCTTTTATTGTTCTTGGCCCGTCTTGTTTGAATAAATTGCGAGATCAGTTCAGATATAGAATAGTTTTAAAGGCAACCGACAAGGAAAAGATGATAGAAGAGGTTTGGAAATGGTATCAAAGTCAGCAATATAATCGCAATAAACTAAATATTCAAATTGATGTAGATCCTTATATTTTGGATTAGTTAGGAGAAGATGATGAAAGAAAGAGAAACTGCTTATAGATGCTTATATAAAATTCTAGCAGAAGGCCAATATAGTAATCTTGTATTAAGGCATTGCGATAATAATACTCCATTAGTAACTGAGCTGGTATATGGAACTTTGAGAAATTATCGTTCGGTAAGACAATTATGGCTAAACTATGTGGATAAAAAACCAAATAATCAAATTGCTATTTTACTGGATATGGCTGTATATGAATTAGTCTTATTGGATAAGCCAGCTTATGCGACCGTAAATGAAATAGTTGAAATCGCCAAAAAAATAAAAAAAGGTGCTTATAGCGGAATGGTAAATGCGGTTTTAAGAAAGGTTAAGCAAGAGGATATGGATAATCTATGTGAAAATGATAGATTATCCCATCCTGACTGGTTAATCAATTTATGGAATAATCATTATGGCAAAGAAATTTGTCAAAAGATTTGTCAACAGGATTTACTGAGCGGGAAGGTAAGCTTAAGAGTAAATACATTAAAAACAACAAAGCAACAATTATTAAGGGACGGCAATTTCTACCAAGCAGAAGTAGAAAACTGTTTATACTATAAAGGAAATATTATCGATACTGACTATTTTAAGGACAATCTTGTCATGATTCAAAGTCAATCAAGTCAAATTGCTGTTGACACATTAAATGTAAGAAAGAATAGCTATGTTTTAGATTTATGCAGCGCCCCTGGAAGTAAAACAGTCCAAATGGCAATGATGATGGACAATACCGGAAAGATTGTTTCAAACGAATTATATGATTTTAGAAGTGAACTAGTAAGGCAGAATCTAAATAAATATCAGATAAAAAACGTTGAACTAACTACGGTTGATGGAGTTTACATTGATAACTATTACCAAAGAAATTCTTTCGATTATGTTTTATTGGATGCTCCCTGCTCAGGACTAGGCACTTTAAGACATAAGCCAGAAATTAAAATAACAATAAAGCCCCAAGATATAGATGAAATAGTAATGCTTCAGAAAAAACTGTTAATAAGCGCTGCAAATATGCTAAAGCCTAATGGCTATCTGGTATATTCGACCTGTACATTAAATAAGAAAGAGAATGAAAGACAAATTCAAAGTTTTTTAGCAGAACGCCCAGATTATTCCTTAGTATCACAAAGAACGATTTTCCCGTTTGAATTTGACAGTGATGGATTTTTTGTTGCCAAGTTGTGGCGAAATGGTCTATAGTTATAAAAGAAAGAAGAGAAAGATATGAGTTCAATTTATGATTTTTCCTATCAGCAGTTAGAAGATTTATTAGTTGTTAACGGCTTTAAAAAATACAATGCTAAGCAGATTTTTTCCTGGCTTTATCGCAAAAGAGTTGACAGTTTTGATCAGATGACTGATTTATCTAGTAAATTAAGACAGTATTTAAATGATAACTACCAGATAGGAGCTTTGCAGATATTAAAGCTACAGGTAAGCAAGGATTCTACTAGAAAATATCTTTTCTCATTAAGCGATGGTTCGGCAATTGAATCAGTATTAATGCATTATGATTATGGAGACTGCATATGCGTCACCTCTCAGGTTGGCTGTAATATGGGTTGTAAGTTTTGTGCTTCTGGATTATTAAAGAAACAACGTGACTTAACATCAGGAGAAATGGTTCAGCAGGTTTTATCAGTCCAAAAAGATGTGGACCAATATGGTATTAGAGTATCTCATATAGTTGTTATGGGAACAGGAGAACCATTTGATAATTATGATAATGTTATGAATTTTCTAAGAACTGTTAATCATGATTTAGGTTTGGCAATTGGGGCAAGACATATCACAATATCGACCTGTGGTTTAGTTAAGGGTATATATAGATTTGCGGATGAGCAAACCCAGTTTAATTTAGCGATTTCTTTGCATGCTCCCAATGATACGCTAAGAAGTAGTATTATGCCTGTAAATAAGGCATATCCTCTTGAACAGTTAATGGATAGCTTGAAGTATTATTGTAGTAAGAATAATAGAAGATTGTCTTTTGAATATATCTTATTAAATGGGGTTAATGATACTGATCAATGCGTTCAACAGCTAGTTGAATTAACAAAACCATTTGATGTTTATGTCAATTTGATACCTTATAATAACGTTGATGAAAATGGCTTTGTTTCCACCGATTATAAAACAGCTATGGCTCTTTACAGTAAGCTTTCCAGTAAGAATGTTCGTTGTACATTAAGACAAAAACATGGCGATGATATTGATGCGGCATGTGGTCAATTACGCAGTAAATATCAAAAAGAGAAGGAGAAGCAGCATGAGTAGTGGTGCAATAACAGATAAGGGATTATTAAGGAAGATTAATCAGGATAGCTATTTGTTGATCGACGATGATAAAGTAGTGTTCGGGGCTGTGTGTGATGGCATTGGCGGGGGCAATGCAGGTGAAATTGCCTCAATGCTGGCTTGTGATGAACTTAAAAATCATTATCATCAATATGCGCCAAAAAGAGAAGATGTTATTAACTGGCTGAATGAAGCGGTTGATAAAGCTAATGATAAAGTTTTCATCGAAGGATTAAATAACGAAAATTATCGAGGAATGGGAACCACTTTAGTAGGATTTTTAGTTATAGAAGACAGTAGCTTTGTTATAAATGTTGGTGATTCAAGATGTTATGTTATTGATCAAAATGATAATATGCACTTGATTACCAAAGACCATACCTTATTTAATGATTTGCTGGCCAAAGGAAATATGGATGAAGAAACAATCAGCAAGTTTGTTACCAAGAATATTATTTCCAAGGCAATAGGCATTACTCATGGAATAAAACCGGATATTTTTGAAATAAATAATAACGATTATCAAACATTAATGCTATGTTCAGATGGTTTATCTAGTTATGTCGATAATGATTTTATAAAAGATGTTCTATTAACAGATTTGACAATAGAAGAGAAATGCACTCATTTAGTCGCAAAAGCAAACGAAAATGGCGGATATGACAATATAACAATTGTCATTTATCAAAGGTAGGATGTTATGGAAGAAATGATAGCTCAAAGATACCAGATAAAAAGACTAATTGGCCAGGGAGGAATGGCTGATGTCTTTTTGGCGCGTGATATTATTTTAGATCGTAATGTTGCTGTTAAGGTGTTAAGAGGTGACAATGCCACTGATCCGGTAAGTTTGCTGCGATTTCAAAAAGAGGCAATGGCATTAGCAAGCACTTCTCATCCAAATATTGTCGAAGTATATGATGTTTGTGTTGGTGAAAAATCAAATTATATAGTGATGGAGTATGTTGAGGGAAGAACATTAAAACAATTAATTGCTCATCGAGGCAGTATTACCATTGATGAGTCAGTTAATATTATGAAGCAATTGGTCTCAGCAGTAACTCATGCTCATAAAATGGGAATAATTCACCGTGATATAAAGAGTCAAAATGTTTTAATCAAAGATGATGGAACTGTCAAACTGTCAGATTTTGGCATTGCTTATATGAACGATTCTTCAGGTATTACTCAAAAGGAAACGGTAATGGGCTCAGTTCACTATATCGCTCCTGAGTTAGCTCAAGGCAAGAAGCCTTCAGCTCAAAGCGACATCTATGCTTTAGGCATTGTTTTTTATGAGTTATTGACTTCTGATGTCCCTTTTCATGGTGATTCTGTGATGGAAATAATCATGAAACACATTCATGATCCGATTAAGTCGGTCAGGGAGATCAACAGCAATATTCCTCAATCTATAGAGAATATCATTATTAAAGCGACAGCTAAAGACCCAAAACAACGCTATGGCTCTGCTTTGGAAATGTATAATGATATTTGTACATGCCTTGATTTGACTAGAAACTATGAAGAAAAGATTGATTTGGAAAAAATAAAGGAGCCAAATATTGTTCAAGTTCGAAAGAGGAAAAAAAGATATTTAAACCCATTACATGTATTATATGGTTTAGCTATAGCTGTCTTATCCATAATGATACTTGCTCTATTAGTAACCCTAAATGAAGGATCTTTGTCTACACAACAAAAGGTATTGGTGCCAAATGTTATTGGATATCAGCTTCAGCAGGGAAAAGAGTTGCTATTAAATAATGAGCTAGACATTATCGATATCCAATATGAAGCCTCTGATCAATATGATAAAGGATATATTATTTCCGTATCACCAAATGTTAACACAGAAGTTAATAAAGGTACCCATGTTTCCCTAATTGTTTCCTTAGGAAAAAGATTTACGGTTGATAATTATGTGGGACAGAATATAGATCAGGTTAAAGCTTTATTAGAAAAACAGGATTTCGTTGTAACAGTTACGACTGTTGAGGATTCTTCCAAAGCAGTTGGAACCATCTTAACACAAAGCATTGCTGCTGGAAGTGTTATAGAGCCTACTGAAGCAAGGGCAATCTACTTTACAGTGGCTACATATCAGGCAATACTTCTGCCAAATTCAATCATATCTATGGATGTTGATCAAGCTAAGCAATTACTTGAACAATTAGGAGCCAGGGTTGTTTTGCAGCAGTTAAAGATTGAAGACAATCTTGATGAGAATGGTGAATACATTTATCCGCTTAATACTGTTGTATCTTGTAATCCAGCAGTCAATACTTATTATTTACAAACTGAAAGCAGTTTTGTTACATTATATTATTACTGATTATGATAGGAAAGATTATAAAGATTATCTCAAATCAATATACCGTTTACGATAATGGAAGCAGGATAAATTGCATAGCCCTAGGTAGAATGCGAAAAACTGACAAACCGATTGTTGGTGATAATGTGCAGTATTCCCTTATTGATGATAAATACTGTATAGAGAAAATATATCCTAGAGAAAATCAGCTAATTAGACCTCTAATTAGTAATATTGATCAGGCTATGATAGTCAGTAGTGCAAAAGAACCTGATTTTTCTTCCGTACTGGTAGATAGATTAATTTTTTTGGTATCATATTATGGAATAAAGCCAGTGATAGTTATTACCAAGATGGATTTAGTCAAAGCAGATAACGATTGGATATACGATTATATTAGAGACTATCGAAAATCAGGCTATACCGTTATTGAAATTGGCCATGATTATGATTTGACTGTTTTAAAACAAAATTTAAAAGGTAAAGTAACTGTATTAGCTGGTCAATCAGGGGTCGGCAAAAGCTCATTGCTCAATAAACTTGACAGCAATTTTGCTTTACATACTCAGGAAATCTCAAAAGCATTAAATAGAGGAAAGCATACAACAAGACACTCTGAGCTATATGAGGTTAGCGATGGTTGGTTAGCGGATACTCCTGGTTTTTCCTCACTGGATTTTTCAAATATAGATTTGTATTCCCTGGCAAATTCAATTGGTGATTTTAAAACAAACCAGAAATGCCGTTTCAATGATTGTAGGCATATCAATGAACCAGGATGCCAAATTAAATTAGGTGTAGAAAAAGGAACTATATCAAAAATTCGTTATCAGAATTATCTTGATGTAGCTCCTTTATGTAATAAGAGAAAGGAATGGGAATTATGATTATTGTATCTCCATCAGTATTGTCAGCTAATTTTCTAGATTTAAGGGCTGATATTGAAAAACTTAACAAATCTAAAGCACAATGGCTTCATTATGATGTTATGGATGGCAATTTTGTGCCAAATATGTCTTTTGGACCTCAAATACTTAAGCAGATCAATCAAATTACCGATAAATTTATTGATGTTCATATTATGGTAAGCAATCCAAAAGCATTTGTCGATTACTTCGCTGGATGCAAGGTGGATTTATTGACTTTCCATATTGAAGCAACCAAAGATATTGAGGAAGCAAGCGAATTAATCGATTATATTCACAGTAAGTCAATCAAAGCATCGGTTTCAGTAAAACCAAAAACAGATGTTAAAGTATTAGAACCATTACTGCATAAACTTGATATGGTTCTAGTTATGTCAGTTGAACCTGGCTTTGGTGGCCAAAAGTTTAATCCTGAAGTTTTGGAAAAGTGTGATTGGCTATATCAATATAAATGCCAACATAATTTAAATTACCATATTCAAATTGACGGCGGGATTAATGGTGAAACAGGAAAACAAGCAGTAATGCATCATTGTGATAGTTTAGTAGCAGGTTCTTTCTGCTTTAATAATCCAAATGGATTTGATAGTGGGGTAGAGACATTATTGGCTTTAGAAAATGCTTAAAAAAGTAATAATTGTTATTTTGTTAGTTTTGCTAGTTGGCTGTCGAAGTGCAAAAAGTGAAGTAGAACAATTTAAGGAAGAGTATGAAAGTTTAAATGATTCATCAAATATTCAAGTTGAAATAAGCTTGGATAGTAAAGTTAAATTTCTTGAAAAGGATAAAATTGTTGATGCATTATCATTAGGAACTCACGTTGTCTATTTGGGCTGGCCAACTTGTCCAGTATGTCGCAATGTTATTGGGGTACTACTAAAGGAAATAGATAAATATAGTGGTATTAATTTGTATTATTACAATTTAAAAGAAATCAGAGATAAGGTTGAACAATCTATTGAAGATGAAGATAGTCAATTGTATGATGAGATAGTGAATGTTATAGAATTAAGCGATAATGATTTAACAGATTTTCCTTTCTTTAATAATGGGAAAAGAAAAATACCAGCTCATGGAATTTATTTTGTTAAAGATGGAGAAATAATTGCGATTCATACCAATACTGTCGAGGGGCATATTGATGATTTCGAACCGCTATCACAAGATGAACAAAGCATTTTAGCTGAGATATTTGATAATTATCTTGATAAACTGACTGAAAAGAATCCACTAGGATGTTCAGGGTGCTAGAAATAGCCCCTTTTTTATTTCAATGAAAATCAAAAATGAACAATAAAAATTATCTTTTGTTTTTCAACATTAGGTTAAAATGGTCAATAATACTATATGCAATTTCAATTTTTTCTTGAGAATTTTTACAAACGAGATAATAAGGTTCTTGAGTGTTATCTAGTAGAACAATCTTTTGATTAACTCCATATGAGAAATTGTAATAGTTGTAGTGACACAAAAAAATGGCGGATTTATCAATTATTTCATTAATGGAAGTATTATAATTTCTTTCTAAAATAGGAACTGTTGTATTATTTTTTTTAAGATTATTGATGCATCTTTTTGTAGCTGGTGTCATTATTTTAGGATTATAGTATATAGTATGATTTTTAATATTTTTCGTTTTTATGGATTTTTGATTTGAGAGTATGGACTCTTTATTGGTTAATAAGCATAATTGATCATCACAAATATGAAATAATTTGATGCTTTTGTTGTTTTTTATTTGAGATGTTTCGTGACAAAAACAAACGTCTACATTCTCTTTAATAAGGGCATCGTAAAATTCAACATATTCAAGTTCAACATACTTTATTTTATACTGGATTAACTCGCTACTGGAGAAATTAAGGGCAAAGAAAAAATTGTAATATGGACTATTAGTAATGGCTATTCGAATAATTTTATTACTAGAGTTATGATTACTCTCAATAGCAGTAAGCGCATTTTGATATTCAATAAGCATTTTATTAAATGCATGATAAATTATTTCACCATCTTTATTTAGGTATGAGCCTCTTGGCGTTTTAACAAACAAAGGGTAACCAATTTCCTTTTCTAGAAGGATGATTTGGTTTCTAATTCTATCTTTAGTTGTGTGAAACGTGTCTGCTGCCTTGGCGATATTTTGCCTGTTTGCAGCTTCGATAAACATTTTTATTCTTTCAAAAATCATATATCTTTCCTTTATTAATTTTAGCTTAGGTATGTATTTTTTACAACCCTACTTAGATTACGTGATATTAATATACACAATAAAATTGCAGTGCTATAATTGGGTTGAAGATAAGTTAGTAGTTTATAAACATATAGTGGTATGTGGTTACTATTTGTACATAAGTAATTAAAACATAAGTAAATTTTATCAAAAGCACGGCCGGTTTTTCTTAAAATTTTAAATAATCTTTTGTAGAAAGGGGTAAAAAATATGAAAAGATTATCATTGATTTTATTGGTTGTTATTTGCTTGTTTGTACCATAGAATGTAATGGCAGAAACTAATCAGCGTGATGTTGCAGTGTTAACATATGATGATATGGGAAATCTATGCTCTACAGGAACATATAGATCTTTTAACAAAAACGCAAGTGTTTTGGGTTATGGAGTTAAATATAAATAGAGGAGGTGACTAGAATAATGAAAAAAGTTTTGTTAGCGATTTATGTAATGATTTTGGCAATCGGCATAATAACAACTACTTATGTTTTGCCATTTATTATGGATAGCGATTGGGCAATAGTAATAATATCTATTTCTTCAATAATGGCAGTTGGATCAGTCATACTATTCTTGATGGGTTATCAAAAAATACATGACTAATAGAACATAATTATCAGCCAATGGCTTGTTAATATTTTTAAGATATATTTTAGGGTCAGAGATAAGTGAAGGCTTTGGTCTTAAGATCGAAGACTTAAAATAAATAATATTAGTAAATAAAGGCTAGTAAACCCAAAATGGGGAACTAGCCTCTTTTTTGTTAGTTGATTCCTTTGCTTTTCCAACTGTAATATTCATTATCTTTTTCTAAATTGATTTGTTGGTCTTTTGGAATGTATAAATAGAATTGTTCTTTGGAAAAAAGACTTACAAAATCATCCAAAGAAATATCGTAATGAGCGCTTACTGATTTGACTTTAATCTTATCACTTGATAAATAGAAGTAGGTAATGGCACCTTTTGATATGGTGTAAACAATTTCATTTTGCTTAAGGTACATTACTGCTTCATTAAAGGTCAAAAGATTATCCTGCATAAAAATAAAAAGTTAGATTCCTAACTTTTATTAACCTTGCTGAGACTTTAAAGTTCTTAAAGCACGCGCTGACATTCTGACGGTCTTCTCTTTACCATCAACCATAACTCTTACTTTCTGTAAATTTACATTCCATCTGCGGCGTGTTGCTCTCAAAGAATCAGAACGATTGTTACCTGATAAAGGTCCTTTGCCTGTAACGGCACAAATTCTTGACATTCAATGACCCCCTTTCAATCATACGCTCTAATATATTACCATTATAGAAATCAAAATGCAAGAACAAAATGGACGTATATTTACAGGCTGAAGTAAAAAGTTAAATTCCACTTTAAATATCGCAAAATGGAAATAAGTCATTGATAAACTTCCAGTTGAAATTACTCTTTGACTTG
>JAEDOA010000022.1 GCA_016302195.1 Erysipelotrichaceae bacterium
GAAAAAAATACTATTTCCTCTTGCATTCTAGATATAAAAGGTATAGAATAATACTTGCGAAAGCGATGGCGGTTCCTTAGCCAAGTGGTAAGGCAACTGACTGCAACTTAGTGACCACCAGTCCGAATCTGGTAGGAACCTCCAAACACATGCAGATGTGGTGAAATGGTAGACACGAGGGACTTAAAATCCCTTGATAGAAATATCGTGAGGGTTCAAGTCCCTCCATCTGCACCATTCTTATATAAGTTGGTACGTAGTTGATACCAATTTTTTTTGTTTCTTTTTCCCAAAAAAAGAAAAGTTGTCTAGATTAGACAACTTTAATAAGTAAATAATTTTTCGAAATCTTCCTTTGTCATTTTTAATGCGTTTGAGATATTATTCTCGATAAAAGTGTCACTTAATTTCTTCTTCATCTGTTGAAGCTGCAGCATTCTTTCTTCAATGCTGTTTTTCATAATCATCTTGTACACTAGAACATTTTTATGCTGTCCTATTCGATGAGCTCTATCTGTTGCCTGATTTTCAGCAGAGATATTCCACCAAGGATTTAGGTGAATAACGGCTTCGGCTTTGGTTAGATTTAAACCAGTTCCACCTGCTTTAAGGGAAATCAAAAAAACATCAGCTTCTCCTTTCTGGAATCTATCTACTAAATCTTTACGGCTATCTTTGTCATTTTGGCCAGTTAGCATAAAGTAGGAAATCCCATTTTTTTCAAGCAATTCAATTAAAAGAGGGAATAATTTGGTAAAACTGGAGAATACCAAGGCTTTTTTGCCATTATCTTTTAGGGTTTGAATTAGCTCAGCGCAGGCCTGTAGTTTTGAAGATGAGTCATAATAGTTTTCATAAACTAAGCGGCAATCTGAACAAATCTGCCTTAATCTTGTAATTTGAGCCAGTATAGCAATCTTATCGATCTTTTCATTCTCGTTGATTTGTTTTTTTGCCTGCATTAGATTGGCCAAGTAGATTTTTCTTTCTTCCAAAGTGAAGTCAACTATAATTGTGTGGACCTGTTTTTCTGGCAATTCCTGAAGAACATCCTTTTTATTTCTTCTTAAAATAAATGGGGAAACTAGTTTTTGCAGTTTATCAGTTGTTTTCTCGTCTTTACTATTAACAATATCTTTTTCAAAATGATTTTTGAAGTAGTTGTAATTATACAAGTATCCTGGCATGATAAAATCAAATATGCTCCATAGTTCGGCGAGTGAATTTTCAATTGGCGTACCAGTTAAGGCAATCCTATTTTTTCCTTTTAACTGTTTTACAGCTTGAGAATTCTTCGTGGCTTGATTTTTAATGAATTGGGCCTCATCAAGAATAATCGTATCAAAGTCAATATTCTGATATAAATCTATATCATTTCTTAAGTAATCGTATGACGTTATAAGCAAATCGTAATTTTGGTAATTGTTGATAATACTTTTTCGATTTTCTTTATTGCCATAGATAGCTACAGCTTTTAAACCTGATTTGAATTTATGAATTTCATCTTCCCAATTTAGTACTAGTGAAGCAGGACAAATAACAATTGCAGGATATGCTTTCTCACTTTCCAGTAAAGCAATTATTTCTAAAGTTTTACCAAGTCCCATATCATCTGCTAATATCGAACCAAACGATAGCTTTTTAAGATGATGCAACCAATTAACCCCATATCTTTGATAGTTTCTCAATATGTCATTATATTTGGCATCAATTTTAAAATCATCGTCTTTTAGATTTTCAAAATTTGCCAAGAATTGATTGAACTTTTGGCTTCTTTCAAACTGAATTCCTTCAAACGATTCTTTGGCTAAAGACATAGCCCGATACTTATTGATTTCAATATTGTTATTAGTAAGTTGCTTAGCTGAGATACCATAGGTTTCAATGAATTGATTCAATTGTTCTAGTTCGTCACTATAAAGAGAGATATTTTTACCATCTTTTAATTTGTAAAATTTCTTTTTCTTTTGATAAGCTTTTAATACATCAGAGAGCTCATCAACCGGAATCTGATCGCTGGAAATATCTAATGCTAATAAATCATTTTTAAATGAAATTCCTACTGAAAAACTGTACTTTTGTTTTTTGCCAAAATTGTATATTTCTTCGGCTAAATAGACATTTATATCGTTTTTGATTTGGGGAAGTATTGATGTGATAAATTCTCTTGTTTTATCATTGTCAATATCCATTATTATATTTTTATCTTGGTTTAATACTCCATAGTCAAGTAAGGTATTCTTGACAGTTTTTGTAATGGATGACAAATCATCAGTTAAAAGGAAACTGTTTTCTTCTTTGCCGCTTGAAAACTGACTGACTAAATTAAATTCAATCGCATCTTCAGTATTAATAAATCCTTTTAATGTTGTATCGACTTCAATATCTATAGCTGTTCCATTATATGGATAATTTACAAATTCCACAGAAGGAATTAAAGGACATACTACCAGTTTATAAAATGATTCAAGTTGATTCTTAGTTATTCTAATAACTTCGTTTTCTGTTAACTCTTCAAAGAAAGCTTTAAATATCGTCTTGTTTTTAATTTCTTTTTTCTTGATGGTGATATTATTTTGGTCAAATAGTAAGTAGTAAATATTATCCTGGCTATAAAATAACAAGTTATTTTCTTCTTGTAAAGGAAAGCGTATTATTGCATCATCATCTTCTACTACAACAGTTAACTGTAAAGGTTCATCCATTATTTCGAATCGAGCATTGCTGTTAGAACAGCTAGTTTTTTCAAGATATTGCGCTAATATGGCGATATTATTGCTGTCGATTAAAAACTTATTGCCTTTTACAGGTGGTTCCAATCTTGATGCTATATTTCGCATTAATTCCAAAGCTGCCTTACCATTCTCATCAAATACATTTTGATTATGAGATATACATAGATTCTTTCCATAGCGAGTAGTTTTGTTTTGATCGATGTTATTTAGGAAGGCTCCTATAGATTTGATTGAGTAGAATTTATCTTCACCAATTTTAAAGGAAATGTAATAATCATCGTTATAATTTTTGCTCTGACTAATCTCAACAAGTATTGTAACTAGGGAATTATTCAACCCGATAGGCTGGTATGTTTTCTTATCTAGATCATTTTTTATTCTTTTTAATAAATTATTGCTGTTTTCTATTTCCTGATCTCTATTTAATTGATTAACTAGATAATCAATTCTATTTTGTCTGCTTTCTCTAGATACAGTTTTAAACTCGCCTCTATAATTAAGAGGAAGTTTTGTCAAATCGAAATCAAGCAGATAAATAAGACAAGCCAGGGTGTGGGAACAAATGTTACTTTGATAGTGGAATGAACAACTGCAATTATAATTGATTGATTGCGTTTTCTCGTTGATTATAATCTGGGTTGTTCTCTCGCCCCCAAAGTAATATCTATTGATAAAACGGGCAGAAACAGATATTTCATATTCATCCAATCTTTTAACGATTATGCTTGAAGCTAAATCTTCTCTATATATGTCTAATGCTTCACGAAATTCAAAGGAGTATTTTGATAATTTTGCGATTACGCTAATTGTTAAGTTCATTTCTGTTAACCTCCCTTTATTATTATAACAAAGATATAAGGTATTAAAAAAAAGATTGATGTGTTATAATAAGTGAGTCGATAAGACGTTTTTGCACGTAGTGCAAAGAAAGGAAGAGGAAAATGAAAAAAATTTTAGTTGTATTGTTAACTGTATTTATGGCATTTTCTATGGTAGGTTGTACTGAAAAAAAACCTAAAGAAAAACAAACAGTAACAATTTGGCACACTTATACTGAAGCACAAAAAGAATATTTGGAAAAAGCTGCTTCAGACTTCAACGCAGCTCACGAAGGCGAAATTGAAGTAGTTGTAGAAAGCCAAGAATACAAAGGATTTAGTGACACTGTATATAATGCTGTAATGAACGGCAATGGACCAGATATCATCTTCCATTACGCTAGTGAAGCTGCTTTATATGTTGAAGACGGAAAAGTAGTGGATTTACAGAAGTACTTAAGCAAGGATTTAGTCGATGCTTTAAATCCAGGAGCATTAGAAGAAGCTACTTCTTTCGCAGATGGAAAGATGCATGTATTACCATTAATGTTCTCTGGCCCAGTATTATTCTACAATCCTGATATTTTTGCTGCTGCAGGTGTTACAGAAGTACCAGCTACTTGGGATGATTTATACGAAGCATCTGTAAAAGTTCATGCATACAATGGCAAATGGGGATTTGCAGTTGACTCTCCAACTGATGTTGCTCAAACAATGATCATGCAGTTAGGTAAGCAAGTATTTGATCCAACTACTGGATTATGTTCTTTTGATTCTGAAGAAGTTGAAAAAGCTTTCCAATGGTATGGAAATGCTGTTCAGGAAAACGTATTCCTTGCTAATCCAACTTTATCTAACTATTTCTCAGATGATTACAATAATGGTAACATTGCTTGTTACATCGGTTCAGTTGCAGGTGCACCTTACTTAAAGGCTAATTGGAAAGTTGCTAAATTACCTAAGTTTGAAGGTGGCGTTGAGTGGACTCCAGCATGGAATAGAGGAGCAATCGTATTCAGCTCTAATGAAGATAGAGAAGCTGCTGCTTGCGAATTCGTTTCATACTTTGCTCAGCCAGAGGTTAATGCAGGCTGGTGTATTGCTTGTAACTATCAGACTTCATTAAAGACTACTGCAGAAGTACAATCATATAAAGATTATTTAGCTTCAAGTGACACATTAAATGCTCTTGAACCTGAAATTGCTGGTGGTTTCCCTGCAGTTACAGCACAAGCATATGTACGTACAGCATTAAAGAACTTAATGGCTGATGTTGCAGCTGGTGTAGATGCTAAAACAGCAATTAAGTCTGCATACGATTACGTTGCTACCGAATTAGCTGACTAATTATTATTCAAGATTACTGGTGAATGAAAATTTCACCAGTTTTTTTATGGGTAAAAAGTTTGTAAAATGGATGACGCATTTCTTTATTAAAAACTGACACTGTTATATAATAGAAATCAAGGAGATAGATTATATGCGAGTAAGATTAGAGAATTTAACCAAGAAGTTTGATACTGTTGTTGCAGTAGATGATTTTTCGATGACCTTCGAAGACGGACAATTAGTTGTCTTATTAGGCCCTTCAGGATGTGGTAAAAGTACATTACTTAATATGTTGTCAGGAATTTTGCCTGCAACAGAAGGTAAAATATACTTTGATGATGAAGATGTAACTGATTTGCCACCGCAAGATAGAGGAGTAGGATTAGTATTTCAAAACTACGCCTTATATCCCCATATGACTGTACTAGAGAATATTGCTTTCCCATTGGAAATAAAGAAAGTAAGTAAGCAGGAAAGATGGCAGAAAGCTAAAGAAATGGCTAAGTTGGTTCACGTTGATGAATATTTAGATCGTAAACCTAGAGAATTATCTGGTGGCCAACAACAACGTGTTGCTATTGCTCGTGCATTAATAAAGCAACCTCGTTTGTTATTGCTCGATGAGCCATTAAGTAACCTTGATGCTAGATTAAGACTAGAGATGCGTGAGGAAATCAGAAGAATTCAACAGGAAACCAAGGTTACAACAATTTTTGTAACTCATGATCAAGAAGAAGCAATGTCTATTTCTGATATGATTGTTTTAATGAAGGATGGACAATTACAACAATTAGATACTCCTCAACAATTATATGACGATCCAAATAATGAATTTGTGGCATCTTTCTTAGGAAATCCACCAATAAACAAGCTTACTGGTGTAATAAATGAAAATAAGGATTTTGTTTTAGAAACTTCAGATGTTATTAATCTTGAAAATCCTAATGTAAAACCTGGTCAAAAGGTTACCTTAGGTATTAGACCTGAAGCTATTATGTTAAATCAGGATAACTATGATATGAGAGCTACTATTGTGCAAAGATATACAATGGGTAAAGAAGAGCTGGCTTTTGTAAAGGTTGGCAATAGTGAAATCAGAGTATATTTGAGCAGTGACTATACATACAAAGTTGGTGATCAAGTTGATATTAAGCTGAGAAATAAGGGTATCTTCTTGTTTGACCAGCAAACTGGAGAAAGAATTTAATGGCAAAAGATAAAAAAATTAGTAAAAGAAGTGAAAATAATATTTTCAATCGAAAATGGGAACCGCTTATTTACTTATTGCCTTTTGCGATTGGTCTTGTTATCTTTACAATTTATCCAATTATTAATGTAGTTATTATGTCCTTTAAAGAAGGATACCGTTTATCAGGAGCTTATAATGGTTGGGGCTTAGCTAATTATACTAAAGTATTAAGTGATCCATTATTTATTAATGCGATTAAGACTACCTTTACTTATGTATTTACTGTTGTACCTATTGCCACAGTATTATCAATAGTTGTAGCAGTATTGTTAAATCAAAAAATAAAAGGAATAGCCCTTTTTCAGACCGCCTATTTCTTGCCAATGGTTACTTCAGCAATTGCGGTAGGTTTGGTATGGAAGTATATGTTTAACTATGATATTGGTGTTATTAACTGGTTTTTAGGACTATTTGGTGTTGACCCAATTAACTGGTTAGGCGCTACCGGCGGTGAGGCACCATATAATATTTGGGTAATAATTATTTTTGGTATATGGAATATGATGCCTTTTACAATCATCCTATTATTATCTGGTCTTCAAAATATAGATCCGATGTATTATACAGCCGCAAAAGTAGATGGGGCTGATAATCTAAAAATGTTTACTCGCATAACATTGCCAATGCTTTCACCTACAATCTTTTTAACTTTAATTGTCAATATGATTTCAGCATTTAAAGTGTACAATGATGTTATCCCATTTTGGAGGGGTGAAGCTGGTGTTACAGGAAGAAATCTATTCACATTTGTATATTACATAAAAAATGCCTTCTATACCAATAAGAAGTTAGGTGTAGCAGCAGCAGCTTCTATTTTGTTGTTTGGAATTATCTTTGTATTTACTATGCTTCAAAGGTATATCCAAAAGAAAGCAAATAATTAATGGAGGGTAATATATATGAAAAAGATTAGTATAGGTAAGATTTTGACTTACTTAGTGCTTACTATTGGGGCACTTATTATGATTTTCCCATTCTATTGGATGATTGCTACTACATTAAAAACATCAGCTGAATATGCTTCTTATCCTCCAGTTTGGGCACCTAGCAACTGGCTGAATTTTGAAAACTTTGTTGCCGCATTTAAGGCGGCCCCTATGGCAACCTATTTTAAAAACTCAGTAGTTGTTACTGTTATTTCAGTAGCTATCAATTCATTTACGACAATTTGTGCTGCTTTCGCATTTTCCAGATTAAAATTCAAGGGTAGAGAATTCCTGTTTGCCTGTTTATTGAGTTTTATGATGGTGCCTTTTGAAATGTTAGTAATCACAAATTACACTACTGTTTCAAAACTGCATTTGATTAATACTCTTGCGGTATTGATTATTCCATTTACAACTTCAATCTTCTATACCTACATTTTAAAAAGTTTCTTTGATACTATATCAGATTCGCTATACTATAGTGCAAGAATCGATGGAGCAAGTAACTGGAAATATTTATGGCGTGTAATGGTTCCAATTGCTAAACCATCATTGGTTACCATTCTACTATTGAATACTATTGCATCATGGAATAGTTATTTATGGACTTCTTTAACTATTACATCAGATACCAATCGTACTATTCCACTTGCTTTGTCTGTCTTTATGACTGATGCAGGAAGTAATCAGCAGCTTCAATTAGCTGCAGCTACTGTTGCGGTACTTCCAATGATAATTTTGTTTATCTTTGCACGAAAATATATTGTTAACGGTGTTGCTCGTGGTGGAATAAAAGGCTAGAAGCTCAATTTGAGCTTCTTTTTTATCGAATGATAAAATGGTATAATAATAGCCAAAGAGCGCTGCTTTTTGGCTATAAAAAATATTTGGGAAAAGGTAAAAAGGAGGAAGTATTAATGAAATTAAAAAATGATTATGAACATTGTTTGACTAATTTGGCTTGTTCCATTCAAAAATATTTTAACGTCGAGAACAAACATAATAGTTTAAGTAATATAGATAACATATTGAAAACATATCAACCTGAAAATGTCATATTGTTTTTGTTTGATGGAATGGGAAGCAGAATAATAAAAAGGCATTTAAATAATGATGATTTTTTTATCAAAAATCAGATAGATGAATTAACTTCAGTTTTTCCAGCCACAACCACTGCTGCTACCACATCAGTAAAAACCGGGTTAAATCCATGTGAACACTTATGGCTGGGCTGGAATTGTTATTTGTCAAATATCGATAAGACAATTACTTTATTCTTAGCTAAAGAAAAGGAAAATGGTGAAGATTGTCAGCAATTTATCGAGCATTATTCTGAAATCGAAGTTGAATCAATTTGCCAACAGGTTAAAAATAATGGTTATTTAAGTTGGGAAGTATCTAATTTCGGGGATATTGGTTATCAATCAATTGATGAAATGATGGATATTGTAGAAAACTTAACCAAAAAGCAAGGGAAGAAGTTTATCTATGTATATGATACTGAACCTGATACAACCATGCATAAATATGGCCCAGACAGCCTTCAGGCAGTAGAGTTAATAAGGCAAAGAAATGAAAAAGTTCAACAACTGTGTCAAAGACTGACAAATAGCGTTGTTATTGTGGTAGCTGATCATGGCCATAGAGAAGTTGAAGATATCTATTTAAAGGACTATCCTGAAATAGTTGATATGTTGGAAAGAACAACATCAATAGAAACAAGAGCTTGCAGTTTTAAGATTAAGCAGCAGTACTTAGATTTGTTTAAGGAAAAATTCAATCAGCTTTTTGGTAAATGGTTTGTTTTACTTAGTAAAGAGGAAGTAATACAACTTAATCTATTTGGAACTGGAAAACAACATAAAATGTTTTTAGATGCAATAGGTGATTATCTAGCGGTTGCTGTAGATAAATATACGTTGATTTATGGAGATTATCCATTACATTCCACTCACGCTGGATATTGTGATGATGAAATTTATGTACCATTAATCGTTTATGAAAGCATGAAAGGAGAGTAAATGCAATGCACTCATCAAAAATTGAAACGGAATCATTAAGAAATGCTAGAGATTTAGGAGGAATCGTTAACAAATATGGCAGAAAAATAAAGCCAGGAAAACTGATTCGCTCTGATCAGTTATTTGAAGGATCTAACAGTGATTTAAACCTTTTGTATGATAATTATAATGTTAGGACAATTGTTGATTTTCGTGAAGAAAGGGAAAAAGTTGAGAAACCAGATCCGATACTGAAAAATCAGAAGTATGTTTTTAACCCAATATTTCCCGATTTGCACGCTGGGTTAACTCATGATGAAGAAAGCGAAAAAAGAAAGAAAATGTGGGAAATGTCCAAAACTGACCCCAAAGTAGCGAAAGATGGAATGGTTTACTGTTATTTGAAGATGGCAGAAGATTATTCAACAGCTATGTATAAAAAATTTCTAAAAGAGGTTATTAATAATGAAAATGGTATTTTATGGCATTGCGCTTTTGGAAAAGACCGTTGTGGTGTAGGGGCATATTTAGTATTAAAAGCACTAGATGTGGATGATAATACATTAATGGAGGATTATTTGTATTCCAATGATTGTTTGCATCCAGGTAAAATTTGGACTGAATCAATTGAAGGATATGCTCATTATGCTTTAGATTTTTATTTATTGGCATATTTAAATCGTGTTAATGAATTATATGGTAGTTTCGAGAACTACTTTGAGAATTATTTAGGAATCACAAAAGAAGTCAAAGAGATTTTGGCTGAAAAGTATTTAGATTAGTATGAAAGAATATTTTGTAAAATTGTTTAATGATATTAAAGAATTACTGCCAGAATTATTGCTGAAGGCATTTCTAATTGTTTTTATTTTTGTTGTTGCCAATATAATTATGGATAGAGTATCATCTCATACCAAAAAGGCAATCAATAAAGCAAATCAGATGGATGATAAAGTAAAGGGCAAAAGCATTGTAACCACAATGACAATGACTAGAAGTGTTTGTCGTTATGCCATCTATTTTGTTGCGATACTGGTAGTAATGAATGTTTTAGGTTTTGGCTCTGCTATTAACAATGTCTTAGTAACGGCAGGAGTAGGAGCTATGATAGTATCATTTGGTGCTCAAAGCTTAATTAAAGATGTTATTACTGGAATATTATTGCTTTTTGAAAAACAATATTCAGTAGGAGATTATGTGAAGATTAATGAATATGAGGGATTTGTTACTTCGATTGCGATGAGAGTTACATATCTAGACAGTAAAGGTAAAAAAATCATAATTCCTAATGGACAAATTGAAACAGTTATTAATTATTCAAATGATTATTCTTTATTTGAATTAACTATACCTACAAGCTACAAAGATGATACAAATAAGGTGATAGAATTATTGAAAACAGTTGTAAAAAATTATTACGAAGAAAATAAAGGGAATTTTCTTAGTGAGCCAATAGTTCAGGGAGTAAGCAAGCTAAATGACAGCAGTGTAGATGTATATATCAATGGAAAGGTTAAACCGCTTTCTCAATGGTCAATAGAAAGAGAAATAAGACTTCTAATACTTAATAGTATGAAAGAAAACGGTTTTGAAATACCATTTAATCAAATTGATGTAAATATGAAATAAATCATTTTTTCTCTTGAAATTATTTCATTATGGTTTTAAAATATTTTCATAAAGGAGGACGCAAGATGACTGATACATTTAATCATGTAGCTATGATGGACAGTGTTATGATGATGCCAATGCACATGTGTGTATCTTTTGTTTCGAAATAAGCGTCCAATCAAGCATTGTTATATATTAAAATAAAGCGGCTTATTGGATGAGCCGTTTTTTCATTAAGGGGAGGATAAGATATGAGCACAGTTTTAGAAAAACTGATACAAGCCAATTATCATTCATTACGAATGCGAAGGATGATTCTAGAAAAATGATTTACAAAATGAATGATAAAAAGAAGGAGAAATTTATGAAAAAGATTATATCATTATTATTACTTGTTACAATTTTATTTTCACTTATCGGCTGTTCTAGCAAAAAGGACACTATTACTATCGCTGTTCCAAATGATTCAACAAATGAAGCAAGAGCTTTGTTGTTGTTAGAAAGCAATGGAATCATCAAATTAAAAGAAGATGCCACTATTACAGCAACAATAAATGATATTGTTGAAAATCCTTATGGAATTGAATTTAAGGAAATTGAAGCAGCTCAACTTCCAAACTACTTAAAGGATGTAGACTATGCCATTATTAACTCAAATTACGCAATCAGCGCTGGTTTAAATCCAATCACAGATTCAATCTTAATTGAAGGTGGTGGAAGCTACTATGCTAATATTTTAGCTGTTAAAGATGGCAATCAAGAAAATCCATTAGTATTGGCACTTCTTGCCGCTTTAAATAGCAGACAGGTTAAAGATTTCATTGATAAAAAGTATCAGGGTAGTGTAGTATCAACTGTCGAAAACTTAACAGATGGTTATGATGCTTCTATTGATTACAGTGCATTAGAAAATCAGACAATTACAGTTGCGTGTTCACCAACTCCTCATGGAGAGATTCTAAATATCGCAAAAGATATTTTAACTAGCAAGAATATTACTTTGGATATTAAGGAATACAATGATTATATTATTCCTAATACAGTTGTAGAAGATGGCACTATTTTAGCTAATTATTTCCAACATTTACCATATCTAGAAGATTTCAATAAGAATAAAAATACTCATATTGTATCAGTGGGGGCAATCCATGTCGAACCAATGGGGTTGTATGGAGGAAAGCAAACGGGTTTAGATAAGATTTATGATCAAAATAAGTAATCTAACCAAAAAATACAATAACGATGTGGTGGCACTAAACGGTGTCACTTTATCCGTCGATAAAGGTGATATTTATGGAATAATCGGATTATCAGGTGCTGGTAAAAGTACACTGGTAAGATGTATAAATCTTTTGGAGCAACCTACAAGTGGTACTATCGAAATAGATGGTGTAGACTTGACAAAACTATCAAAAAAAGATTTGAGAGTTAAAAGAAAAGAGATTTCCATGATTTTCCAAAATTTTAATCTTCTACAACAAAAAAACGTTTTACAAAATGTCTTATTTCCCCTACAAATAAGTAATAATGATAAACAATATTCACTAGAAAAGGCTAAAGATTTATTGAAAATGGTTGATTTGTCTGATAAATTAGACAGCTACCCTTCTCAATTATCAGGAGGGCAAAAACAAAGAGTTGCGATAGCTAGAGCACTTGCCTGTGATCCTAAAGTATTATTGTGTGATGAACCAACTAGTGCTTTAGATCCTCAAACTACGGCATCTATTCTGCAATTGCTTAAAACAATTAATCAGAAATTAAATATCACTATTATTATGATTACCCACCAAATGAGTGTTGTTGAAAAGATATGCAATAAGGTTGCTATTTTATCTGAAGGAAAAGTTGCTGAGTCTGGACAAGTTAATGAAGTGTTCTCAAATCCTAAGTCATTAGCTGCAAAAAAACTTGTTTTCCCTGAAGGCTTTGATGATATATTATCTATTTCTTCTAGTAAGAAGATGATTCGTATTGTTTTTGATGGTCAAAAGGTAACAGAGAAACCAATTATTGCCCTGATGAGTCAACAAACAGGTGTTTTAGCAAGTATTTCCTATGCCTCTACAAAAAGTATTGGAGGAAAGTTGTATGGTTCAATGATACTTACAGTTGATGATTCAAGCCAGCTAACTAAAGTATTGGATTATCTAAACAGTAATGGTTTAATAGCTAGAGAGGTGAATTTAAATGATTGAGGATTTACAGTTATTTTTATCGGAATTTCCTTTTGCTTTATGGGAGACATTTTATTCAACTCTATTAGCCACTCTATTTGCGGTGATAATTGGCTTACCACTAGGTGTATTGCTTGTAGTATCTAGAGAAGATGGCATTATGCCGCTAAATAAGAGTTTAATGAAGTTAATCGACTTGTTGATTAATATTCTACGCTCTGTTCCTTTTTTGATTTTAATGGTAGTTGTTATCCCATTTACTAGACTTCTTATCGGGACAGCAGTAGGAACATTTGCTTCAATAGTTCCACTAGTCATTGCTTCGTTTCCATTTATAGCCCGACTAACTGAAACCTCACTTCTAGAAGTTGATAATGATATTATTGAAATGGCTCAATCTATGGGAGCAAATCCTTTTCAAATCATTGTAAAGGTTTTGCTTGCTGAAGCAATGCCTTCCCTGATAAATAATCTAACCACTGCAATAACTACAATATTATCTTATCAGGCTATGAGTGGAACAATTGGCGGAGGTGGACTAGGTAAAATCGCAATAAATTATGGATATTATCGTTATCGATATTTAGTGATGATTCTCTCGGTTATTGTGTTAGTTATTCTAGTTCAATTGATTCAAAGCTGTGGTAGCTATATTGCGAGTAAGTGTGATAAAAGGTTAAAATAGTAGATGGATAAAATCTACTATTTTTTTTGGAGAGTATTATGAAGTTAAAAATTAAGAGAATGGGAATAAATGGTGAAGGAATTGCATATTTAAATAGAAAGGCAATTTTTGTAGAGGGAGGAATCGTTAATGAGGTTTGTGATATAGAGATTAGCGAAGAAAATAAATCCTATTGCAAAGCAAAGATTATTAATATGGTTTCTAAAAGCAAAAATAGAGTTGAACCTATTTGTAATGTTTATGAAAAATGTGGCGGATGCAGTTTAATGCATTGTGATTATAATTATCAATTAATCATTAAAAGAGATATATTAAAAGAATCCCTGAAAAAATATTGTAATTATCATGGGAGAATAGAACAAACTGTAAAGAGTCAAAAAGATTTATTTTATAGAAATAAGTGCAATCTTCCTTTTTTGGACAATAAAGGAAAACTTGCCAATGGACTATATCAAATTGATAGCAATATATACCAAACAATTGACACGTGCTATTTACATAGCACCAAGTTGGAAAAATTGAGAAAAGAAATACTTGAGGTATTAAACAAAAATTCTTGTAAAGTATATAATCAAAAAGAAAAGAAAGGTTTTCGACAACTAATTATTAGAGGATTTAATAACAGCTATCAGGTTGTTTTAATAACTGGAAATGATGAAATAAATCCAGAAATAATTAATCAATTATCTAAAATTGAAAATTTGTCTTCTCTATATCAGGGAATAAATACTATGAAGAATCCAATTGATTTAATGGTAGATAACTTGAAATTATTATTTGGCAGCAAATATATTTCTTTTAAATTGGATGATTATCAATTTCAATTATTACCAAATGCGTTTTTTCAACTAAATATATATACTGCATCAAATATATATAATACTGTGAAGAAATTGATTAATGAAAAGCAGAAACTTATTGTAGAAGCATATTGCGGCATAGGGGCAATTTCAATGTATCTAAGTGATAAAGCAGAAAGAGTTATTGGCATTGATATTGATGAATCGGCAATAAAATCAGCCAAACAGAATTGTATACTCAATAATATCACTAATGTATCTTTCAAACTTGGCGATGCGACTAGCCAATTACAATCCATCATCAGCAAAAATAAAGTTGATACATTAGTAGTTGATCCTCCAAGAAAGGGTATAGATGATAAATTATTGAATGCTCTTGTTGAAAGTGGAATCGATAACATCATATACATTTCATGTAATACAGCTACTTTAGCAAAAAATATTAATGTATTATCTAAAAATTATAAGATTAACAAGGTAATTCCATTTGATATGTTTCCACAAACAGCGCATGTGGAGACGGTATGTTTGATGTCTAGGAAAGAGAAATAAATAGCGAAAAGTAGCGTAATTACGGGCTTTTTTGAGATTAGGCAATAGCCTAGGAGAGTCCGTATTTCTTATATTGAAACATATCCACTGTGAAAATGGTCAGAGGGTTTAGGCTGTGGATTAGATGTCATAGGTGTGGCACTGGGATAGATGTTTTCTAGGGTGCAAACTCAATTTGAGTGAGTGATTTAGATGTTGTCTAATCCGGCAACTCGACTGTTGGCAATATATTAGGCAGTGGATTAGATGTTATTGAAGGAGGTACACCAATGGGGGATTCTGTATGGATTTGGCCTTCAGCGGATATGGATTTTTGGAAAATTAATAACGAAGAAACATCCGTAATTATTCAGTGGAGTAGAAATTGTTTTGAAGATTATAAGGCGCTCTCATACCATTTCTATGAGTGTGGATATAAAACATTTGCAGATGTGATTGAAAGTGGGCACGATAACGTTAAATCGGATATGTGGTTTCTAACAGGTATTTTTTTGGTACGTCATAGTCTTGAACTTGGCTTGAAATCTTTACTATGTCGAGTATTACCTCGAAAGAAAGATATTCAAGATTCTTTCGAAGACTGCTGTCATGATGTATCTATGTTGTTTAAAAAATACATAGATACAGGTAGAGAAAGATTTTTGACAAATGAAGAGACAGAATGGTTGACCACTTATTTAGATTCGTTGGAGGAAGTCGATAAAAAATCGGATATGTTCAGATTTCCATTTGAAGATGACTTTCTTTCAAAATACAGAGATAAGTTTTTGGACAATATTGATGTTGCCAATAATTTGTTACAAGCATTTGCGTTAGTAAAGAAATGCATTGAGAAAGGAATTGTTTCTGAAGAGGATGAATTTGACCACAACTTAAAACCTGAATTCTTTGTTTTTGCTTCACACGGATTTGGAAATTGCTATTTGTGGCAAAGAATTTCGGATGAAGGCTTCCACGTCAAGGTCACTGGATATACCGAAGTGATTGATTTTATCTATGAAAATCGTCAGATATCAAACAAAGTTAAATTATATCCGCTTATTTTTATGTTCCGAAATACTATAGAGTTATGTTTGAAGAGATTATTTTATAGTAGGGTAGAGGATGGTGTACCGTTAAAAGTATTCAACTCGAAACGAAAAAGCCATTATATAAAAGAAGATTTATGGAAAAATGTAAAACCGGTAATTGTTAAATATGCTAACGATTCTGGTGAAGATTTGGCAATTGTAGATATCGTTGAGAATCTACTTGATGAAATAAATTCATTAGATAAAAAAGGAGATAATTTCCGATATCCTACATCATACAGTTTGGAGTACCGAATTGATAACAAAAAAATTGATTTGAGTAATGTGTATATGTATCTAAAATCAATAATAAATTTTCTTGAAGGGTGCGATTCTATGCTCGATTCAATTGCAGATTATGAAAGTGAGATGAAGGCAGAATACGAATCCGAAATGATGTCAAATATGGATTGGTATTAGAAGCTTTGATATTGCGAAAATTACAAAGCCTATTACATAAACAATAGGAGGTTCGAAACATATGGAATACATAGGAATTGGTATTGTCATAGCTGTAGCAATAGCAGCAGGCATTATCATCTATACAAAATTTA
>JAEDOA010000135.1 GCA_016302195.1 Erysipelotrichaceae bacterium
TCGTTAATAACCTAGAAAATCTTTGAAATCTTCAACAGAAGTGAAGTAGTAATCGCTATTTTGTTTCATGAATTGCTGAATTGCGACAATATCATTTGACCAGCCAACTCCCGCAAATTCAACATTGCATTGCTTTGCCATTTCATATCCAGCCTTAGCATCGTCAATCATTAGTAATTCATTTGGTGACAAATCGTATCTTTTCATAATATCCAATAGAGAATAAGGATTGGGCTTTCGTTTTTCTTCTGGTAAATCCCAGCCATAAATTACATCCGGCATAGGTAAATTATTAATTTTAAAATCTCTAATGATATTCTCTGTAAATGAATGAGATGATATTGCGATAATACCACCTTGTTTTTTATGTTCTTCCATGATTTCTCTAATAAATGGATAAGTCGATGGGACATGATTTTTAACGTAATCATTCCAGAATATTTCTTCGTCCTTTATTTGCTGCTCACTCATAGAAAAGTCTTGGCGGCACATTTGTAAAAAACCAGGGTAGAAATTTTTCTCGAAATATTCACTTAAAGATAGCTTTTTTCCTGGAAAGAATTGGTCTAAATATTGTTGAAAACATGGATAATGAACGGTAGCTGTTGAATTAACTATAGTATCATCATGGTCAAATACTAAACATTTATACTTCATATATTTCTCTCTTTAATAAATTTCATATTTTAAATCACGGTTCATTAGTTCAATAACAGCTTCTGAAGGCTTTCTATTTTCAAATAATACCTGATATACAGCTGTGGTTATTGGCATTTCAATCTTTTCCTGTTGTGCTTTGTGATAGATGATGTTGCAGGCATTAACTCCTTCAACAGTTGTCTTGTTTGTATTCCAAAATGGCTCAGATGAATCATTTTTTCCTATAGAAAAACCTGCCTGAAAATTTCTGGATGTAAAACTGCTGCAAGTTAATATCAAATCTCCCATTCCGCACAATCCCATAAATGTGGACATTTTACCACCATGGGCAAGACCATAGCGTGTTATCTCGCTTAATCCACGAGTAATCAAAGACGCTTTGGCATTATCTTGCAAACCCAAACCTGCTATTGTTCCACTGGCCAGGGCAATAACGTTTTTTAGTCCTGATGCATATTCGGCTCCAATTAAATCATCGTTTCGATAAACTCTAAAATAATCATTGGATAATAAAACCTGAAGTTTTGAAGAAATATCCTGGTTTTTACCGACTAAATTAATAGTTGTGATTTTCTTTTCAACAACTTCCTGTGCAAATGATGGACCAATCAAGGCAAAATAATCTCCTTGAAATTTAATGTCTAGCGTTTGATAATACACCTCTGATAATCTTTTATAGCTGACAGGATGAAAACCTTTTGCTGCATTTATAAAAATAGTTTTATTTTCTAATATTTCATTTAGCTGAACTAAAATACTTTCAAATGACTTTGAAGGAACGCAAGTGAGAATGATTGGGTAATTTTTTGCTTGGGATAAATCATTAGTAGCTTTTAGATTAACAGGCAAATTTGTAGAAAAGTATTTTGAGTTACGATGATTTTGATTGATATCATCAACCTCATTTTTATCTCTCCCATAAATAAGGACATCTACCTGATTATCAGCAAGAACACTTGCTAATGCTGTTCCCCAGGACCCGCTTCCTAATACAAATACTTTATTTTCCATGCATTCATTATAACAAACTTTATATAAAAAGTTTGCTATAATTGTTATAGATGTAATGCGGAGGATTTTATGACAAAATATCAGAAAATACTGGGAGGTTTATTAGCCGGCGCAGTAGGTGATGCAATGGGAGCAGCTACTGAAACTAGAAATATGGATCAAATAATAGAAAAGTTTGGGGGTCTAGTGACCGATTTTGTTGATATTCCTGATGATGTATTTGCTAGAGGATGCCCAAAGGGATTTGTTACAGATGATTTTTCACTAGCATACTATACAGCCTGGGCAATAATCAATAACAAAGGGAATATTGATGATAGTGTTAGTAAGCAGGCTTTGATTAACTGGTCAAAATCACCATATTTTTTCATGGCAGGGCCAACAACAATGGCAGCTATTAGTAAACTGAAAGGGGAAGAAGTAGTTGATAATTTATTTCATCCCGCTGTTGAAAATAATAAGGGAACAAACGGTAGTGCGATGAAAATTGCTCCTGTAGGACTTGCTAGTGGAGGCGATGTTAATAAGGCGATAAGAGATGCTGTCACTATCTGTAAACCTACTCATTTTAATAATTCATCATTAGCAGCTGCCTGCGCCGTTTCAGCAGCGGTTTCAGCCGCCTTAAAAGATGATGCAGATATGAGCGATGTTATGTATGCTGCCTTTAAAGGCGCACAATATGGGGAAAATCAGGGAGTAAAATTAGCTAATCCTTCAGTATATAGTAGAATTAAACTAGCATATAAAATTGGAATTGAGAATAAGGGGGACTTGATTAGTGCTGCCAAAGAATTAAACGCTGTTGTAGGTAGTGGACTAGCTGCTTATGAAGCGGTACCTGCAGCATTTGGTTTGTTGGCTGCCTTGGATGGAAAGCCTTTTGACTGTATTGTTGCGGCTGTAAATATGGGTAATGATACAGATACAGTAGCGACAATTGTGGGTGCTATAGCGGGCACACTAAATGGCTATTGGGATGAGAGATATCTAAATATAATTGATGAAGTCAATGGTTTTGACTTACAAAAAACAGCTAGAGAGTTGGCGTTGTTAAATGAATGATTATTTATTGATGATAGCTGGCAGCGATATTGACAGCTTCTATCAGATTGAAGAGTTTCCCGAGGCATCAGAGGTCACAATGGCTCAACCGTTAGGTAAGAAGGTTGGAGGATGTGTTTTAAATGTTGCAGCAGTTAGCGCTAGTAAAGGCATTAATACAAAAGTATTAGACTATCTAAAAGAGAATGATGAAGACACAGAACTTTTAATAAATACATTAAAAGATAAAAATATCGATGTCAGCAATATCCAATATGGAAAAGAAGTTGTTAATGGCAGCTGTCTAATTATGAAGTGTAAGGACGAAAAATGCATCTATGTCATTGAACCAAAAAGACCGTTTTTTACAGTTGATAGTCAGCTTGGTGAATTATTAAATAATGCACCATTTATTTACTCACTAATGCATACTATAATGATTTCTTTTGAAGATGAAAAACCAATATTGGCCGCAAAAAAAGCAGGAGCAAAAATGATTTTTGATGGGTCAAGTCAATATAATAATCCTAAAGAAATTGAAATGCTGCTTCAATTAGCAGATGGGTTATTCATCAATACTAAAGCATATAAGGTTCTATGCGAGAAGGCTGGATTTGACGTTAAAGACAGATTATTGGGAAATGGGGCATTATTTGTTTGTATAACAGATGGAAGTAATGGAGCATACTGTTATACAAAGAATGAAAAATTATATCAAAAAGCATATAAGGTTGAAGTTGTTGATTCAACAGGGGCAGGAGACAGTTTTGCGGGTTGTTTCCTTGCTTGTCTAAGTTTAGGTATGGAAATAAGAGAGTGTTTAAAATACGCTTCACTTTCAGGGGCATACTGTTGCAAAGGCTTAGGTGGAATGTCGGCTAGTGTTCCGCTAGAGACGTTAGAGCTATTTTTAAAAGAACAAAACGGCAAAAAATAACATCTGCCGTTTTTCGTATGATAAAAACTGTGAGAAGTGTGAAAACACAAAGCTCCCAGTTTTT
>JAEDOA010000136.1 GCA_016302195.1 Erysipelotrichaceae bacterium
GTTTGACAAGAGTAAGGACTACCGTTACTTCACTAACCACGAAGATCGTTAATTCAATTTTTAACCCTGATATAAAAACACAGAAATTCATTATTTTTTGTGAATTTCTGTGTTTTTTGCTTTAAAAAATTTACCTTTTCCTTTTAGCTCTCCATTTACTTAAATTCATCTTTTTTCCAGATACTAAAAATTTATTCTAAAATGTACTTATAATTTATACGAGGTGAAAAATATGTCTGAAAAAATTGTTGCTCGTCCATTGATTACAATCGCAAATATAATTTGGAGTTTTAATCATAAAACTCATTTACCTCAAATATTGCTTATAAAGCGTGCTTGCTCACCTTTTAAAAACCATTGGGCCCTACCTGAAACTTTGCTTCGTAGCAATGAAAGTGCTAATGATGCTTGTATTAGATTGATTAAGGATAAGATTGGCGTTTTAATTCCAAACAGCGCTTCTGAACAATTAGCTACTTTTACTGATCCTAATCGTGTAGTTAGCGATCGAGCCTTAGCAATTGCATATATGACATTTTTGCCTACCATGCCTCAGTTAAAAGCTGGTTATGGTGCAACAGAAGCTCGCTGGTTCAATTTTTCATTTAAAGAAAAAAAATTTATTTTGCAAAATGATGATATTATTTTAAATTTAAATAGTGAATCTCTTCTAGCCTTCGATCATCATCAAATTATCAACACGGCCATTATTCGAATTAAAAATAAACTAAATTATCAACCCACAATTTTACAAATTTTGGGTCCTACTTTTACTTTACGGCAAGCACGTGAAGTATATGCAACATTTTTAAGAAAAAATATTGATCAAATAGATAACTCTAATTTTAAAAAAACTCATCGAAAAATTTTTAAGGAAGTTGGGACTGCATCTACCAAGCAGTCTGGACGTCCACCAAAATTATTTAAACTTGCAGAGACTTGCATTCCAAACTACACGTGCTAGAATCAAATCAAATAAAAGTTAAACATACTTTTGTTTTTATAGTAATTTAAGTATTTCTTACTTAAATAGATTAGGAGCAACAAAAATGTATCATGAATTATTAACCGATATGTATGAATTTTCTATGGCAAACGGTTACTATCAAACCCTTCCACATGATAAGCAAGCTCGCTTTGATGTCTTTTATCGAAAGGCTCCAGATGACGACAGTTTTGTCATTAGCGCAGGTTTAATGCAAGTAATCGATGAAGTAAAAAAGTGGCATTTTACTTCAGATGACATTACTTATTTGAAATCTCTGCATCATTTTTCTAATGGCTTTCTCAACTATTTAGAGAAAGCCAAAAATCAGTGCACAATTAAGGCCATGCCTGAAGGCACACCTGTTTTTCCACAAGAACCAATTTTAAGTATTTCAGGTCCTTTGATGGATGTTCAAATGCTTGAAACTTTAATTTTAAATATTATTAATCACCAATCTCTAATTGCAACTAAAGCTTGGCAAATCACGAACGTAACTGGCGGACGCAAAGTAATGGAATTTGGAGCTCGTCGTGCTCAAGGACCTGACGCTGCAATTTACGGCGCACGGGCAGCTATCATTGGCGGCTGCAGTAGCACATCAAATGTTTTAGCTGCAAAAATGTTCAATGTTCCTGCTGTTGGCACAATGGCACATGCTTGGATTGAAAGTTTTCCTGATGAATTAACCGCTTTTAGAGCATGGGCCAAAATTTATCCAGATAGCGCTTCTTTATTGGTTGATACTTATGATGTTGTTAATTCTGGAGTTCCAAATGCAATTAAAGTTTTCAAAGAGTTGCGCAAGGCTGGGCATGAACCTGTAGGCATCAGAATCGATTCAGGCGATATTGCTCAATTAGCAAGCAAAGCTAGAAAAATGTTGGATGATGCAGGATTCCCTAACGCAAAAATCACTGCTTCCAACGCTCTCGATGCTCATATCGTTAAAGCCTTACTTGATGAAGGTGCGCCATTAGACAATTTTGGTATTGGTGAACGTTTAATTACCAGTTCATCAAGCCCAGTATTAAGTGGAGTTTACAAAATGTCAGCTTTAAAAAATAACGGGAAATGGGTACCAAAAATCAAAATCAGCAACAGTCGTGAGAAAATCACTTTACCAGGCAATAAGCAAGTTTACCGTTTATACGATAAAAATAATCCTAATCAGGCCATCGCTGACGTAATAGCGCTTGATGATGAAAAGATTGGTTCAAAAATTACCGCATTTAATGCTGATTTCCATGTAACTAAAAATAAAGCCATTTTAACGGATTTTATTTCTAAGCCACTACTTAACCAAGTTTTAACTCCTGAAAAATCTGCTCCAATTGAAACTGATACTTTTGCAATTCAAAAATTTGCTAAAAAAGAATTGGACCAACTACCTGCAGCAACTAAACGATTAATAAATCCTGACCGCTTTCCAGTATATTTAACCAAGAAATTATTCGATTTACAACAAAAATTAATTTCAGAATACAAAAATATTTAAAGGTGAATTATGACTAAAGCATTGTTAATTATTGATTACACCAACGACTTTGTTGCTGATGATGGTTATCTTTCCAACTGATGGACATACTGGCGATAAACTTAGTCCTGAATACAAGTTATTCCCACCACACAATATCGTTGGTACACTAGGCCAACAATTATATGACAAATTAAACACCTGGTATAAAGATCATAAAGGCAGTGATCGAGTTTATAAATTTAACAAAAATCGCTACTCAGCCTTTCAAAATACTAATCTTGATAACTACTTACGCGAACATAAAATTGATAATTTATGGATAGCTGGTGTGTGCACAGATATTTGTGTCTTACATACTGCAATTGCTGCTTACAATTTAAATTATCAAATTACTATTCCAACTAAAGCTGTCACTACCTTTACTAAGCATGGGCAAAAATGGGCACTTGATCATTTTAAAAATTCTTTAGGTGCTACATTGGTATAATTTTTAAATTTCTCTATCAGCACAATTTATATGTGAAAAGGGTTCAAAAATTCTGATAGTTACACAAAAAAGAGATCGAAAATTTCGATCTCTTTTTTCTACCAATATTTCTCTAAAGGTATCTCATCGCGACCATTTCTAGTTTGGGATAAATGCTCTTTCACAATTTCAGTTAAAACTTCGGCTAATTTATCAATTTGTTCAACCGTCGCATATTCATAACGGCCATGATAATTGCCGCCACCGTTAAATAAATTTGGTGTAGGAATGCCCTTTTGTGTAATAAAATTACCGTCGGTACCACCTCTAAAAGTTTGAATATTTGGCTTAATACCAAGTTTCTTATATGCATCTAAAGCCAAATTAACTACATATGGCTGGTCCTTAATTACATTATAGATATTCTCATATTGACGACGCATCTTGAGTGTAAATCGATCGCCATACTTTTTATTGAGTTCAGCTATTATATCTTTGATCAACTGCTCTTTTGCAGTAAATTTATCCCAATCAAAGTCTCTAATAATAAGACTAATATCGGCATGATCAACCGAACCTGTGGCATTTAGTACCAAAATAAAGCCATCATGACCTTTAGATTTTTCTGGTACTTCGTCTTTGGGTAATTGATCAAAAAAGTCGTTCATCAATGTTGCGGCATTGACCATCAGACCATATGCTTCACCTGGGTGAACAACAGTACCACGAATATGAATCTGTGCTTCAGTAGCATTAAAGGTTTCATATTCAAAATCCCCT
>JAEDOA010000137.1 GCA_016302195.1 Erysipelotrichaceae bacterium
GAACGATGGCCATCGTTCCTGTGTTCTTCAAATGATAAAATCCATGCAACAAAAAAGCAAAATCCGCCTTAGATTTAGGTGCTAATACACCGTAAGGACTAAATCTTGGATCTTGTAAGAATCCTTTATTTGCCGACCATTTGTGTGAATATGGTGGATTCATGACCACTGCATCAAACATAGTTTGAGAAATAGGTGGCCAATCTTCATCAAGAGTATCACCATGTCTTAAATGTTGATTTCCTGATGCTACACCATGAAGAATCATATTCATTTTCGCCAAGTTATATGTTGAAATATTAATTTCTTGGCCATAATAAATTACATTATCTTCTTTTCCACCAACATCATTAATATATTTTTTAAAGTTTAACAGTAAAGAACCTGAACCCATTGCGGGATCATAAACTGTAAGTTCTTCAGGATACTTCTTACCTACTAAAGTTAATTTCGTTAATAACTCTGATACCTTTTGTGGAGTATAAAATTCTCCTGCCTTTTTGCCAGTTTCAGATGCAAACTGACCAATAAGATATTCATATGCATCTCCAAGTGCATCGCTTTTTCCATCAGCACTTATCAATTTTAACTTTCCAATAGCTTTAATCACTTCGGAAATGGTATCCGTTTGTTTTTGCGCATTTATACCCAATTTTTGAGAATATAGTTGTACATCTTGAAATAAACCTTCAAATTCTTCACTTGTACCTTCAATATCATTAAATGCATCTGCCAGATCTGAGATTTGAAAAGTTTTGATATTTCCATCTTCAGTTCTAGCTTCACCATTTATTTCTTCAAAAATATACGTAAAAGTATGCTTAGGCTCGACTAAATACATGAGCGTTTCTTTAAGCTCATCTAAAAGATCTTCATCTTTATAATTTGCAGAATAAATCTTCTGACATTCTTCCAAAGATAAATCAGTTCTACCTTCAATAAGTTCTCCAACTTGATAAAGTAATTTATCAGACAAATATTTATAGAAAATAATGCCTAACAGATAATCTTTATATTCATTAGCATCCATTTTTGAGCGCAGAGAATCAGCTGCACTAAATAATGCATGTTCAAGTTCAGTTTTCGTTAAAGTTTCAGCCATAAATTTCATCCTTCTAATTTTCGTTGCTGAAGAGTAATAAGCAACGATAGTGTCAATTTATATTTTAACCTAAACAAACGTTCTAAAGCAAAAAATCTATGGCCAAACTTTCAAATTTCACCATAGATAATTAACTAATCTATTTCCATCATCTGCTTAATTAGCTTCTCATTAACTGTACTCTGTTTTTCAGCAGCATCATTTACGAATTCGAGAGCTGACTTATCAATTTTAGTAACATTGATATAAAATACCATGTCAGTCCTAGCATTAAAGATCATCAAACGATCGATTTTTTCATCATTAAAATGATTGTAAAAGCCCAAAGTGTAGTACAAAAGCAGTTGCCGCACCCAGTAAATCTGCATCGTAGTTTTATTAGATGCCTTAAGATCGACAATTGTATTTTTTAACAAATAATCGCCATCGCCAGAAAGATATCCATTCTTGGTTGAAGCAATAAATGCATCCCTGATTGGCCAGCCAAACTGATCAAAAAAATTCTCAATTCTTTTCATCATGACTTTCATGTGCCTGATGGTAACGCTATCTGGATAAACAGTCGGTTTGATATACTTATTGGTTCGAAAGGCTACTTCCCAGGCACAAATATCCAGAGCCAACCTGAACACTTTATCAGGAATATCATCAACCTCAGAGATATTTTCAGTTAGGCGACCCAATTTTTCTTCTTTATTTATAACTCTTATGAATTCGGCAGGCGTAATCAAGCCATGATCTAGATATCGCTTCAACTCAATATTGGCTAAATCGAAGGCATGGTCATCAGCCAGCATTACAAAGCGAGTTAAATAATCCAATTCCGTACCAAAATTAGATGGAGTAATTATCTCGTCAGCTTCGGATATTAATGCATCTTCACTCAATTCTTTAATTTTAAAGTCCTGGCTTTTGATAATTTTGTTTAATGGGAGCGATTTAGCTTGTTTGGCAAATTGAGTAATTGAAACTGGCACGTTCATTTTTATCCCTCCTAGATAATTAATATTTTACATCTTCATAGCAAGCAAAAAGCCAGTGAATTTTAGTTCACTGGTTTCTTTAAAACTATTTTATGCTGACAAAAAGGTCCCTATTTACTGAATCTAATGAAAACCGATGTGGGAATAGATGAAGGCATCCCATTTGTATTAGCATAATAAATAGTTTTTAAATCATCACTAAAACTAGCATTATCTGTATGTAAATAATCATTAGCTAAATTTATTATTTTAGTCTTCTCATCTTCAGTTAGATTAAAATTATCAGGAGACCCTTTAACTGTAATAGGTTTACCATGCAAATCAGCCATTGCTTTCTGTAACTGTAATTTTGCCTCTCTAATATCTTCTTCTGAAGACCAACGTTGGTTTGCAACATCCCATGCAGTTCTATTTGCTTTATAATATGTTTCAACTTTATCCTTGGGAGAATACATAATGACTAGATTATCTACACTCAAACGACTTAAATAATCTTTAAATTCAAGTAATCTTTTGATTGTTGTAGAATTAAAGTCTTGATCCTTTCCATCTTTTTCGAAAGCTAACGTGGGAACATAACCTGTAACTGAATCGTCTCCATTCCAAAGTTGAACTTCATAGAATTCATGTCCAGAGATTTTGACTTTATTATTTATTTCGTAATGTTTACCCTTTATCACAAAGAAACCTAAGATTCTATTGCCTTTTGCATCAAATACATATGAGTTATGGAGACTTGTTGATGGATATGAGTCATCATCGCTATCATCACTTTGATTAGCGGTAGTGTTATTTGCAGATGAAGCCCCAGAAGTAGTACCCGACGTTGTTGATGATGACGTACCACTATTCACTGGAGAAGTGTTTTGACCATTGTTAGTAGATGTTGTTGGGGTACCATTATGTTTATTATTCGTAGCAGCAGTATTGTTTGAAGTTGACTTAGTTACATTCGAATTTGAACTACTTGCATTAGTTTGATCATTATTCCAATCAACATTATTAAATCTAATGAACTGATTGTGTCCAATCTGAACATACTTCTTACCTTTGATCGTGACAGTATTCAAAATAGGTACGACTTTACCATGTTTAACCATCTTCTTGCCAACACGGTGGCCTTTTGCGTTATAAACATAAGAATTCTTACCTACTAAAATAGTACTTGCATCAGCACTAGACTTACCGTTATTCTTAGTAAAATTACTTAGCTTAATGAACTCATTCTTACCGATTTGAACATACTTTTTACCATGAATCTTCTTAATTGCAAGAACCTTAAAACTAGTTCCATTCTTAGCTGAACCGGAACTAAGCTTTTGACCTTTAGCATTATAAATATAAGCATTATGTGATAAGTAGGCATTTCTACCAGTTCTTACAGTAGCGGCTTGAACATTATTATTTTGTACTAATCCCACTGATAATAAAGTAAGTCCAGCAAGACTTACTAAAATATTCTTCTTCAATTTCTTAATCTCCATAGATTTATCTTCTATATCTTTTTCCTTATAAATTCAATTATACACCCAAGCCTATAATTGAATGGTGGAGATTAAATAATCTACGGAGGATAACATGAAGAGACATAC
>JAEDOA010000138.1 GCA_016302195.1 Erysipelotrichaceae bacterium
GCAAAAGTTATAGTTGGCTAGTAATAATAAATATTTTTCAAAGAAGGATTATGGAAATAAAATACTAAGTGAAATAAATGATAAGCAATAAATAAAGAAAAGAAGGATGATAATATGGCTAAGAATGAAGAAGAAGTAAAGAATACACCATTTGGCTTTGGTACATCAAATGATGCTTACGCAAAGTACTTTACTGGTAAGAGTTATTTAAACCCACTTGCAAACAAGGCTAACTGCAGCATCTCAAATGTTAACTTTGAACCAGGTTGTATTAACAAGTGGCATGAACACACAGTTCCACAAATTTTAGTTTGTGTTGCTGGTGAAGGCTGGGTACAAGAAGAAGGTAAACCAGCTCACAAGATGACCCCAGGTGACGTTTACGTTGTTTCACCAAACACTAGACACTGGCATGGTGCAGCTAAAGATTCATGGTTCTCACACCTTTCAATCATGGCTGATACTGACAAGGCTAAGACTACTTGGTACGAAGATGTAGACCCAGACTACTACAACAACTTAAAGTAAAAACACTTTGATATTTAAAAACCACAGAGTTTAAAAATCGACTCTGTGGTTTTTTTATGCTGTTTTACCAATTGCTCTGAAAATATTAAATCCACTAACAAGAATGATGAATCCGCAGGCCAAGATCAAAACTGTTTCGCCAGAATTATCAAGCAAAATACCAGCTGCAATTGAACTGATCGGTCCACCAATAGAGGTACTAGTGCGAATAGTGGTTAAAACACGTCCAAGTACTTCGTCATTTGAGGTAATTTGAATCATTGACTCAGCTAAAATATTATGAATGCTTGTCATCAAACCAAATAGAAAAATCAGTCCCATGAAGATGAGCCAACTATTACTGAAGAAGATCATCAAAATTAAGGGAATAGCACTACTTAGCCAGGTAAAACCAATAGTGTTTATTCGTACAGTTAATTTACCTGCAATAGTTGCACCGATGATAAAACCAAGCATGAAGCAGATGTAGAACATACTATAGAAGCTGGCTTTACCGCTTCTTTGGGCGATTCGTGGCAATAAGATTGTCATTGCTGGCGTTACAAATGAGTACAGGATTGAAGACCAAAAATAATGATTTAGAAATTGGTTATTTTTGATAAACTTATAGCCACTAAAAATTTGCTTATAGTATTTGGGCCTTGCCTCTTGTGGTACTCTGTTTTTAACTTCTTTTAAAGCATAGAACAAAAATACAAGACTGATTAAACTTAGCAAACTACAAATTAACATTACATTGGCGGAAATCAACCAGGTTAATAAAAGACCTGAAAATACTGTTCCAGCAATGTTTACGAACTGATCGATACTGCTAACTTTTGAGATTAGATTATTTAACTCTTGCTCATCAGCTACCGTTTCCTTTAAAATTGCTCGATCCGCTGGATTAAAGAATTCATCACAGATGGAGACTACACCTGCGCAAATTAACGCTAGAATATAGCTTTTGTTAAATTGATAAACTGCAGCAGTTGTGGCAAATAAGAAAACTGTTTGCACGAGCATTGAGTAATAACTAGTTTTTTTAAATGAATAGCGGTCGATAATTGGACCATAAAAAATAGATAGGGCAGCTGTAGTGGAAAAAATAGCTTCAGCGATTCCCACAATGAAGGAACTTTTAGTGGATATTTGCAACCACCAGATAAAGACCATACTGAAGAGTGAGTTAGCTATGCCACCAACGGTGCGAGAGATAAAATAGGATTTTTTGTTTAACATAGGCTTTTACTTTATCATCATTTTGTCGAAAGTATCATATCCACACCAAGAATATGGATTGTTTCTGATGATTTTATCTATTTTTTAAATACATGTGTAGATTCATCAATAATATTTTGTCGATTTTGAATTTCAGATGGATAAATCGGATCTTCAAAAGTGATCTTAATTTTATATTTTTCTGTCATTTCAGTATGTAATATTATAATTGGAACCTGCATTTTGTTGCTTACCCATGAACTACCTAATGGCATTGAGACATCCTTACCTAATAATTTTACAGTATGTTGTGGTCCTAAGCCCATTGAAATTTCTGGTGGGATTGCTACCACTTTGCCTTGGTTAATATCTTTTAATGCTTTTCTTAATATTAACGGATATGGAACACCGTAATTATCAACTATATAATTATACTCAATGCTCTTAACAGTAGGAGTGTATAACTTATTGATTTTTTCTATTCTCCTTTCTTTAGAAGATAAGCTGATTATAAAATGTAAATAACAAATAAATTTAAAATTTGTAAATTTGCAAATTTTATTACTTAGCCAGATTTATAGTAAATTTTTCATATCCTGCAACTTTTAGAAGATCTAATATTTGATCCTTTTTTGCATTTTCATTATTAAACAAATATTTAAAGTATTTTCCTAGCAACCGATACATTAATAAATCTGGATTTCGTGCCAATTGATTTAAAAGATCAATAGATTTATTAACCAAGACCAAATTCTTCTCTGAATAACAGCGATTTAAATAGTTTATACAAATACCTGCAATTCTTCTTTGATTTTCAAATGAAAGAGAAGAAATTTTGTTGTTATATTCACTCAAAATCTTGTTCATATAAATGTTTAATCTATCCATATCAAAAATTAACATTGAACTTCCAAATAATTGAAGAAATACTTTATCATTTGTCCAATCGTCAAATTTGTTTAATTCTTCTGAAAATTGTCTTTCAAGATTTTTATTATGTGAAATATCTTTATTTTCTAAAGTCAAAATAATCAATTCTGTTCTAAGCAATAATGAATTATCAAGGCTATTTTGTTTTAAATAGTCTTTTATTTTCTTGACTTTCGTTAAATCTCTATCGTAAAAGGCTTGAGCTAAAGTTTCTAATACAGTTTGTTTTATTTGTGTATCATTTTGAAAAGTTTGAATCAATTGATTTATATCTATGTTATTAATGGATATTAGTTTAACAAAATCTGATACTTTCAAATCTTGTTCACCATTTTCCACTCTAGAATATTGAGAAACGGAAATAATATTTTGTACAAAGTCTTGTTGCGTTAATCTTAATTTCTTTCGTTCTTTTCTTAAATATTCTCCAAGTTTCATATTCATTGGCATACTTCCTTTTTTGATATTTTATCAGGGATGATGTTAACGAATCATTTGCAAAATGCAATAGTGATTGGAGCTGAGGTGTTATCTAAGCTGTTAGATTGGACGGATCGTTCAACAGCAGTTTTATTTGGCGATGGGGCTGGTGGTGTTTTATTAGAGCAAACCAATACGAAACACTTTTTAGGGCAAAGTTTACGAACTTTTGGTAACAAAGGTGATCGATTAGTTGCTGGTTATTTAGGTGTTACTGATGATGTCTTAAAAAATAAGAGAAAATCATCAGCCTTCACTATGAATGGTCAAGAAGTTTATCGCTTTGCCACACATGAAGTTCCACGATCAATTCTGAAAGCTTGCTCAGATGCACAAGTTGAACTTGAGCAAATCGATCATTTTCTTTTGCATCAAGCAAACAGTCGAATCATTGCTCAAGTAGCTAAAAAGTTAAAACAGCCATTAAGCAAATTCGCAATTGATATTGATGAGTATGGCAATACAGCAGCTGCCTCAGAGCTTAAGCCTAAAAAAGATCAAAACGATCAAGT
>JAEDOA010000139.1 GCA_016302195.1 Erysipelotrichaceae bacterium
CTCACGATGAAGTTAAGGTTGTTGATGATCAAATCGGTACGCCAACTTACACCTTCGACTTGGCTCGCTTGTTAGTCGACATGATCGAAACTGACAAGTACGGTTACTACCACGCAACCAACTCAGAATTGCCTGATACGGCTAGCGGCTATGATGAAAATGGTACCAAGACTGGCTACATTTCCTGGTACGATTTTACCAAGGAAATCTACCGTCAAGCTGGTTACGACACCAAGGTAACGCCAGTTACCACTGCCGAATATGGTTTGTCCAAGGCAGTTCGCCCATTCAACTCACGCCTTGATAAGAGCAAGTTGGTGGAGAATGGCTTTAAGCCATTGCCTGTTTGGCCTGATGCGGTTAAGAGGTACCTCGAAATCTTGAAGAAGCAAGGTTTCTTTGAGGAATTGGGTAAGTAGGATTAGATGATTAGATGAAGGAAGCATCCCTTTTGGGGATGCTTTTTTGATACATAAAAATATATGATATTGATATAATTAAATTGCTATGAATGTTGTAAAACTCCGTTAATCTCTGAGTGAGGTTAATGGAGTTTTTTAGTGACCAAGATATAGAGAGCGGAAAATGGAAGATACTACAAACTATTTATTTCATATTTCTAAAAAGGTTTGGAAGGATACATGTAACATGTATTTTAAGATTAGTTCGGGATCATTAAGAAATTACTTACAACTTTATCCATTTTCTAAAATGACTTGGAATGATAAGCAATATCTCATGAATGATAAATTTTATAGTAAATATATAAAAAATGGAGCAATAGTACAATTTACTGATGTTATGAAGATTACAGATAACTATCTCTTAAAAAAGGATGGTAGTTTTCGGGATGCAACACTATTATCACCAATATTATTCTTAGTTCTTCAAGCTATAGGAAAAGAAATTTCGTTTAAATATCAAAATACTAGGAGTACTCAGATTGCAACTTATTATTCAGGTAATTACAGTTCAATGAATGCTAAATATAGTAAAGAATATAGTTATTTTTATCGTGAATGTAAAAGATGTGCGACAAAATATGATTATTTCATAAAAACAGATATTTCTAGTTTTTTTGGTAATATTAACGTTGATAAATTGATAGAAAAAATAAAAGTGAATTGTAATGATAGTGTTCAATTAAATCAACTAAAAATATATAAAGAATTTTTACAATATTGTGGAAAGGGAAGATTTCCATTAGTTGAAAATAGTATTGCAAGTTCCTATTTGGCAACAGTCGTTTATTTAAATGATAGTGATAATAGACTTATAGATTATTTAACTAACAATTTAAATATTGCAGATTTTAAAATAGTACGATATGTTGATGATTTATATATTTTTTCAAATGAATTTGATATAAGAAGCTTTCATAAAATTAGAAATAAATATTCTTCATATTTAAAGAAAGAGGATTTAGCAATAAATAGTGAGAAAACTAAATTTTTACGATCAGATGAATTAGAAAATGAAATTAAAACCTCTTTTTATGGTGAAGATCAAATTGAAATTGTTGATGATTCTGATTTGAACTTAAATAATATTAGAGACAGATTTCTTCAATTTTTAAAATCTTTGAATGATCTTTTAGCTGATAATGAATTAGATTATAAAGAGTATAAAAAGATAATTGATAGTTCATTTAAAAGTGATAGTAATTTAGTTCCAGATGAGTTGTTTAATAAAATAATTTACGATAAAAAGATAAATTCAGGGGCAACTTCTGTATATCAAGATCCTTATATATTAAGTGAACTTTCAAAGTTGATAGCATATGATGACTTCTTTTGGGTAGATCCCAAAAGATTATTCATTATGTTCTTGAATACTAAGGACGGTAAACTAATAAAGCCTATTTTAAGTATGTTAGGGAAGAAAAAAGCTGAAGAATGGACATTTTATGATTTAGTTATGGCAATAACTTATTTGACTCATAGAAGAACCTCATTTAGAAACTTTTACTCGCATATTTACAATATTGATCATAATTTGGCTACCTACTTAGATTATGATTATACTGGTAATTTTAAATCCCAGTTTGAAAGTGTTGCTATAAATAATTTAATTACAGTTACTGACGCCGATATTACTTCAGGTTGGATCTCCTACTATTTGTATTTTGAATCGATAATAGAATATTCTAAGAACAACATACTAACAAGTTATGCATTTTTTAAAAATTATTTTGATAGAACAACTGCAAATATTGATTTCTATTTTGATGAGAATAAAAGAAAAAGAATGAAGAGGAGAGGAAGAAAAGGAAAAGGATCTATTTATAGTGGGTATTATAAGAAACAGCAACTGCAAAAAGTTTATCGTATTTTGAATAAGCAAAATGAAACAGATGAGATAATCTCAAAGGCGAATGACCTAAGAAACGATAATCCACTTTCTCATGCAGCAGCTCAGTTATTGCTTGATATTGATAATCCAAGTGAACCCAAAACGGAAGAGCTAATTGCTACCATGCGATCATTGTTTAAATTATTAGTGGAGTTATGCAACTATTACATAAATAAGCGGTATAACTGAAAAATATTGAGTATAGAAGGTGATTAGGGAAGAATGATTAAAATTTTTGAAGGCTATGCTTGGGTTCAAGTTAATACCTTTGGTGTTATTCAACAAATAGATAAAGAGAAGTTTGAAAACTATAGCAAATTATTAAAAATCTTTTTACCAATCCAAGATTTGTATCGAGCATATCGAAATGTAAATTTACAATTTTCTTTATTACAAGACCTAACAGCACAATATGATGCTGGGAAAATAGATCCTAACACTGTTTTCAACTTAACAGAAAGTAGTATAACAGCTTACATACTTATGCATAGGATGTTTGTGGATAATTGTAAAAGTTTTCAACGTAATCATGAGAATACGAATATTTCTGCTTTGATTATCGATTTACAAAATAAAAATACGGAAAAGAATATGAAAGTTCTTCGAGATTATGCTATGCATACTAGCATTCCAATGTCAGGAGTGAAAATGCATACGGATATAAATGATGAAGCTAATCTCCGACAAAGATTTTATTCTACTCTTCATGTAAAAATTGATGCTGATGAGATGGATACTCATAAGTTAAGTCGCCAGAATATAGAGAGAATTAATGAGTGGGGACATGAACTAGATATAACTGAAGAAATAAAAACTGCATGGAACAATTTAAAGGATTTTGCCAAAAAAGTATTTAAAAATTACTTGGACACATATGTTGATGAGAACTTACGTAAAGTAGTAATTTCTGATAAGAAATTATGGCAAGAGAAATTAATACCTTTAAAAACTCAGGGAATTACGTATCAACCTAAAAATAGCATTCCTCAGGATACCGTCTTTATGGATTATGATGCATTGGCATATTGTATTAATTGTATGTTAGATGAATAGCGTTGTATTGGTGCCTTGCCCATTAAACAAGTAATTGAAACTCCCAGATCTGATCAAAGTAAGGTAAATACTGTTTTTGTATTAAATATAGATTCCTTTAAGGAGTTTAAGAAGGAATTTGCTAAAGCAAATATCGCTGATTCATACTGGGAAGATGCCAATAATTTATCATTTATGAAGCATGCTAATGCATACGTAGCACAGCTCATTGCTCTTTATCAATTAGCTT
>JAEDOA010000140.1 GCA_016302195.1 Erysipelotrichaceae bacterium
ATAGCAGAAGAAAATGCTCCTATATATCTGCGTATAATTGATATTATGTAAAGTTGTGTAATAAAATTGATGTTAGATGAAGTGGCAATATAATTCTTCAGCATATTTTATTCAATTTTGAAACTTTCAATCATTTTAACTTTTATGATTTAGTTTCAAAATTAATTTGATAATCGGCTTGATTAATTCTGTTTGCAAATTATATTTCTAAAATATTCTTATCAATCATTTGTTGTTCACTCATTGCCTTCATGATCTTTTATTCCCAAAAATCAGATGCTGAGATCGCAATTCTATGGTTAAGTTCATTTATTTTGACCAATAATTTATTAATCAACTAAGTTAACTCGTTTTGAATTCTTATTTTGGGTCAATGCCACAAATTGTAGTTATTTTCAAATTTGACTGATTAATCCCATAAACTATGGATTGGATTATGATCATCAGTCAATTACTTGCTGAATGATCAATTAGAATTATTAGCAGTTATAAATTACTTTTCAAATATAAAAATGCTATTATCGAAAAAGTCTAATACTGACACTTGAATTTTATAAAAAAATGAATCTATTAAATAAATTTGGCAAATTATTTAGATTTGCTAATGAATGACTCATTTTTACGCAAACTATAAATACACGACATTCAATTTAATACATATCAACTATTGTTAAATTAGCAGCCAATAGGAATCTTAAATTTAACTATTTGCTGAATTTACTAGAATATTTCTATTATTTTTATCTTAAGTTTAAAAATAATGAGTTAAGCATTACTTATCTTGCATTGTTTCGTAACTGATTTTTTATATATTTTTGTATTCTTGCTCTATATAAAACAATAATTTTAATGCTAGCTAGATGAACCTCTCTCGAAATTTGTCAAATTTACGATTTGTTGAAACTTTCTTATAAACTTGTTTTTTAGTTAATTTTATAAATATTATTAATAATTAACTTGCACGTAAACTTCCTTTTATTAGCTCAAATTCTGTGTTTTTTACCTGATTGAATTTTGTTAGTAATCAATAATCTCTCCAGCAATCATGATATTTTCTTCCCCATCAATATTGTTAACTAATTCAATTAATTAAGCCTTTTTTCACCATTTAAAATACATATTCATTACTATATTAATTGCCTCAAATTCAAGTCAAAATAAGCGAATTATGCATTTTTTCAGCTTAGGAGTTACACATTTTTAAATTTGTTATTGAAAATATAACTTATTATTACAAATGAACTCTCAAATTGCCATTTTATTATATGTATTTACCCGTTTAACCATAAATCTTCACTAAATCTCCCCTCCTCTACGACTAGGGAGCAGGAAAGTAGGCATTAAAAAAGATCAAAATTCTGTAAATAGAGCTTTGATCTATAAAATTATCATTTTTTGTATTATACAAAGTATGCTGTAAAGATTTATAAATCTTCAGCCTTTATCAACTTAGCTATTTCATGCACATCAGCGTTTGTCAGCGCTTGTATTAGGTTATCGTTGCTTAAAGGATAAACTATGCATTGATTATGATTTACCGCATAGCACTGCAAAAACAGTCGTGTACTGCGACCATTACCTTCTCTAAAAGGATGCATATAATTCAACAAATCCATTAATTGAGCGTAATCTTCAGCAACCAGTTCATCTTTTCTTTTTTGTATAGCCAATACATGATTAATCTCCTCTTCTGCATAATCAAAGCGATTGCAGTCAAGGAAAGCTGTATTACCTTTATAAAAATTACCCGATCGATATTTACCTGCCCAATCATACAGTGGCATAAATAAAAATTTGTTTATTTTAGCAAACGCACTAACATCCTTAATTACAATATCTTTATTTAACAAGTAAAGCTCTCTTTGAGCACTGATCTCGAACTCTTTTTGAACAAGTTCTTGTGCATCCCTAATCCCCAACTTATTAATCAACGTACCATTATCATACAGAGTCTCTTGAATCCAGTCTCTCATTTTCTTGCTCCAAACACCTTATAATAATCTTCACCTAAATCTGGCTTATCATGTACCAAATCATTAATCTCTTTCTCTGTAGGATTCCATCCCTCTAGATGATTATTCTGCACTACAAAACGTACTTTCTTAAATAAGCTTGGACTAAATATCCTAATTCCTTGAATCATCTGCTTTTTATCATCTATCTCTAGCTGCTCTTTATCACTCATCTTATTCACTCTTTCTGTACTAGATATATTATAACAACTAAAAAACTCCTTATGTCTTTTCAACACAAGGAGTTTTCATCTATTTACATATTAAAGATTAAACCTACAGCAAACATAAACAAAATGATCCAAATCAGTCCCAAGCTAACGAAACAGCAATAACTGCTGCTTGAGGCATTTTAGATCTAACAGATACAACTTTGTAGAAAAATATTGACGAAACTACCCCGATTATGTTTGAAGCAATGTTATAAAGATAATCAACTTTAAAAGCGACTATCAATATATAAAGTAGACAAAGCACGCCCCATACAATTCCCATCCATTTCATAGAAATTGATCGACCATACCTACCCAGAATGAATATTACAGCAAAAATAATAATGGCTTGTACCCAGACTGGGACTAATGGACCATATGCTTCCACGAGCTACTCCTTCTATTTTTTTCTGTCTATTCCTTTACTAAATGAATCTCGCGGTCAAATAACTTGTGCATCCCTTCATTAAAGTTATGTGCGATAAAGACAATAGTTGCCTTGCTTTGAACAAGACGTTTCAATATATCCATTGTAGCATTTTGATCAATTGCACTAGTACCTTCATCAATCAGGATAATGTCACTATCATGTACCTTAGCTCTGGCCAAAACAATTTTTTGTCTTTGACCACCTGAGATATTCAATTTGTCCAAATCAAGTTCTTCATTTAAACCGTCATTGAACTTAGAAATATCTGTGTCAAAGTTAACCTCTTTGACTGCAGTTTCAACTTTACTATCAAGCTTATCATTAAACATAGTAATATTGTCTTCGATTGTAGCTGGAAATACTACTGGATTTTGCGGAATATAACCGATCCTACTTAAGTCAGGAACAATCTCCTGACCATTCTGATCTTTATAAACTACATGACCCTCACTCGGCTTTAATTCTCCTAAGATCAATTTGAATAGAGTAGACTTACCAGCACCTGAATCACCAGTTAACAAGATCTTTTCACCTTGGTTAATCTTTAAATCTGGGAAAGATAAACTTTCACCATTTGGAAAATGTAACTTAAGATCATGAGTTTCAATCGAGGCTGGTACAACGCCTTGTTTGTCCTTGAGCACTTCAACACTACTTGCGGATTGATCAACCTCGTCAATCAATTTAGTTGTACCTTTCATTGCACCACGACCAGATGTAATAAGATTAATACCTTGATTAAGATAAAAACGAAAGTTTTCAACAATTAATAAAGCACCAATGGTAATAGTACCTTGTTTGACTAAAACCCCAGCTACGATGAATAAGATTAGGCCAAATAAGGCTGAAACAATCCCGTTAACGGCTTCAAGCAACTTGATATAACCAGTTTGCTTTACATTAGAATCTTCTAATTTCT
>JAEDOA010000141.1 GCA_016302195.1 Erysipelotrichaceae bacterium
TACCTTCCAGCAGTTTTCCACCTTCAATTTTTATTACTTCTTCCATTTATATCACCTCTTTTAGTATAACACAAAAAATGTGCTGATATTTTCGCAGTATAAGAAAAAAGAGAAGTAAATGTGGTAGAATAGTTTAGCTGAGGTAATTGTTATGAAATTTAGAAAAGAGTATTTGTTTTGTATAACATATTTTTTTACATACGTCGCTCAAGCGATTAGTTATTGTCAACTGATTTCCTTTTTGTCTTATTTAGGATATAGTGCAACTCAAAGAGGATTTATGTTTGCTCTTGGGGCAATTGTAGGAATGGTAGCTGAATTCTATATTGGTTATTTGTGCGACAAAAACAAAACTATAAAAAGATATGTTTTTATAATTTATCCTGTCTATGCGGTTGTGGTAACTGTTCTATATTTAATTAATTTCAATTATTTTCCACTTCACTTGTTTGTTGTTGGAGCTAATCAGCTTCTATTCCATGCCAATATGGGAGTTATAGATTCATGGGTTATGGAAAGCGGTGAACAATGTAAGGAAAGTTATGGTGCAATAAGAGCTTTTGGTTCACTTGGCTGGGTTGTAGGAAGCTATATAGTATCTAATATCGTCAGCAAGATAGGTTATCGTTATATTGGCTTCTTTTATAGTACAATCGTTGTAATGATTTGCGTTGTCTGTCACTTTATAGATGATGCAGTTAAAATTGATAAGACAAAGATTCAATTATCAGATGTAAAACTATTATTTGACAATAAAAAATATGTGGTTTTGATATTAATTCTTTTCTGTACATTCATGATGCAGAATTCTCTGGATTATGTTATTATCGACAAATTAAATATACTAAACGCCACCGCAAAACAGGTAGGTTATTACTGGATGACTATTGGCTTGGTGGAATTACCGCTAATGTTTATGGGAAATAGAATAGCTAAAAAACTTGGTTATTCAAATATGTTATTGTTCGCAGTAGCAATATATGGCATCAGGTTTGTTCTATATGGATTTAGTAATTCAGTAACATCAGTGATATTAATTTCACTGATGCAGTCGATGTCTTTCCCAATAGTACAAATCGCATCTAAGCATCTTATTGATCATGAAACCCCACAACAATTAAAGAGTTCAGGCCAATTAATTGGGCTGTCCCTTTATAGCAGTACCAGTGCATTATTTGCACCACTTATTTCGGGATTTTTGGAAGACAGTTTTAATATCAATATTACAATGTTTGTGATAAGTATATTTTCTATTTTTGCTATTATTTTTGTTATAGTTTACAAATTCCTGGATAGAGCTAATAATGTAAACCTTTACAAATAGTTATTGAAAAACAAAGTAAAATGTATTAGAATTTTGTTAACAAAATAAATTGAGATGGGAGGTTGTTTTGTAATGACAGAAGTAAAAGTAGTGGTAACTGATCCAGTAGGATTACATGCACGTCCAGCAACAGTTGCTGTTAGTGCAGCAAGCAAATGTAAAGGATGTAAGGTAGCGGTTTCTTATAATGGCCGTACAGTTGATATGAAATCAATTATGGGTGTTATGTCTTTAGGTATTCCAACTCAGTCAGAAATCGTTATCACTTGTGATGGAGAAGGCGAACAAGAAGCAATCAACAATATCGTTGAAACATTGAGATCACAGAAAGTAATCGGCTAATCACAAGTATTGACATTAGTTGTCATTTGACTATTACGATATGAGTCATTCATATCGTTTTTTTGTGCTATAATAAAAACAAAGAAATAGAGAATACTTAGGGGGACAATATGAACATAGAAGAAAAATATTTACTGTGGTTGAATCATCCTAATATGGACCAGGATTTAAAAGAAGAGCTGGTTTCAATGGATGAAAAACAAAAAGAAGATGCATTTTATGTTGATGCACAATTTGGTACAGCTGGAATGAGAAATATTCTTGGAGCTGGAACAAATCGCTTGAATGTTTACACAATTAGAAAAGCAACAATGGGCTTAGCAATAGTATTAAACAAATTGAATAAATCTAATGGTGTAGCTATTGCTTATGATAATCGCTACAAGTCTGTTGAATTTGCCCAGCAATCAGCTAAGATATTGGCAAGTTATGGAATCAAATCATATGTGTATGATTCTTTAAGAACAACGCCTCAATTAAGTTATACTGTTAGACATTTACATTGTGATGCTGGTATCATGATTACAGCTTCACATAATGGGAAAGAATATAATGGTTACAAAATTTATGATGAAAACGGATGTCAATTGATACCTGAAAAAGTGGGTGAAGTAATTGATGCTATTAATAATATTAAGCAATATTTTGTAGAAGAACCTAAGCTTACTTTACAACAGGAAAAACTGATAAATACAGTTGATAAATCAGTGGATGAAGACTATATCAACGAAGTATTGACAGTACAATTAAATCCTCAATTGAGTAAGGATAATTTTAAACTTGTTTATACACCTCAGCATGGCACATCATATAAAGCAATAAAAGCATTATTTGATAAGGTTGGCTATGATGTAGTATATGTCAAAGAGCAATGTAATCCTGATCCAGCATTTTCTAATACTTTATGTCCAAATCCGGAAGATCCAAGAGCATATGTATTAGCATTAGAGTATGCTAAGCAATGCGATGCTGATATTGTTTTAACAACAGACCCTGATGGAGACAGATTAGGATTGGCAGTTAAACACGATGGCCAATATGTTCTATTAAGCGGAAATCAAACGGGAGCAATCATTATTGATTATGTTTTTTCACAAAACAAACTAAAGGGAACTCTTCCAGAAAATGCAGTTATGTTTAACACCGTAGTTACCTCTGATTTAGGTGAAAGAATTGCTCAGAATTATGGGGTTAGCGTTGAAAAAACATTAACAGGTTTTAAATATATTGGAGATAAAATCGAACAGCATAATATCAAGAAAGATAAAACATTTGTCTTTGGTTATGAAGAAAGTTATGGCTATTTGATTAAAGACTTTGTAAGAGACAAGGATGGTAATCAATCTTGCTTATTGATTGCTGAATGCGCAAACTATTACAAGAAAAAGTCAATGACAATGATTGATGCTTTGAATCAGTTGTATCAGAAGTACGGCACATATAGAGAAAGCCAGAAATCATTAACGTTGACTGGAGCAGATGGCAAAGAAAAAATGCAAAAGATGATAGAATCATTTAGAAATAATATTTTGTCTGAGTTTGCGGGTGAAAAAGTAGTTAAGTACCAGGACTTTGGTTTAAGAATAACCATTGAAAATGGAGAGAAAAAAGAATTAACAGGATTTGATAAGAGCGATGTCTTGAAATATTTCCTGGCTGATGGATCATGGATTGCTATTAGACCTTCAGGAACAGAACCTAAGTTTAAATTCTATTTCTGCATCAAGGGTGACAGCCAGAATGATGTTTTAGCCAAAGAAAAGAAATATTATCAATTTGTTGATGAATTGGTTAAATAGTAAAAGAGCTAGTAAGATAAATTCTTGCTAGCTCTTTTAATCGTTAATAACCTAGAAAATCTTTGAAATCTTCAACAGAAGTGAAGTAGTAATCG
>JAEDOA010000023.1 GCA_016302195.1 Erysipelotrichaceae bacterium
TTCCTTTGATATATTAAAACAGCAGGTAGATAAATATATTCAAGAAAATAAATAAGAATATAGCCAAAACAATAAAAAACAGCATTTAAGAAAATTAAGAGGCATACCTTTTGGACAGTAAGTCTATTGGCTATGCCTTTTCTTGAGAAATATCGATTTAATTCTAGAGAATTGCTCTTTTTTAAAATTAATTAGAAAACAGTGATTATATGTAACAATGTTTTAGAAGCTAATATATCATTAAATCTAACCAAAAAAACGGACGGGTTTATTTGTGTCTTTGAGATATTTAATTGCTTACAACGATTTTTCTATTGTTTATAAAAAAAACAGGATTTTATGTGGTTAAATCCTGTCTAGTGATAAAGTAAATTATAATACTGAGTCAATTTGGGTTGATTAATTAGGATTTACTTCAACTTCAATTGTATCTTTATTGATGAATTCCAGCTTGGCAGTAGATGATGTAGCTTCTTTAATCAGTTCATCGATTGGTTTTTCACATTGAAAATAATAGATGCATTTATCAGAAAAGTCGCGATCGGTAATAGAAGCATTTTTAAGTAATAGATGTTCTATTTTGCTGGTATATTGATAGTCAACAGTTAGTTTGTAGTTGTAAACTGTCTTGCTGAGGGTTAAAACTGCTGATTTTATAGCTTGGGTAGTAACTGAGCCATAGGCTTTGATTAAACCGCTAGTTCCTAGCAAAGTGCCACCAAAATATCGTACTACTACTGCCAATACATTATCTAGCTGATAGTTTTTCAAGGCTTCTAAGATTGGCTTGCCAGCAGTTGAGGCAGGTTCGCCATCATCATTGGTTCTATTTGATGAGTTGATAATACCTCCATAACAATAGTGGGTTGCTTTGGGATATTCTTTTTTTATCTGTTTAATTATTTCTTTTATCTCTCTATCATTATCTAGGGGAATAAGAATACAAATAAAACGGGATTTTTTTACTTCAATTTGTGATGTTAATCTTTTCTTAATATGGTACATGGACACATTATAACATTTTTAATGTTATAATAAGTAGCGAGGTTAATGATAAATGGTAAATAAAAAGAAAAAAGTTCTTAATAAAACTGCTAGAATATCATACTTGATTTTTTTGCTTGCTAGTATTATTTTCATTTTTTTATTAAATAAGATTCTGCCTGGCAAGTTTATTATTTTGCTTATTGGATTATTTTCCTTCTTGTTTGTTATATTTGGCTTTTTTGCCCTTTTTGTCAAGGTTAAGAAAAAATATAAGATTATTCAGATTGTAAGTTGTCTATTATTAGCAATTGTCTTAATATTGTGCGATGTGGCTATTCCTATTTACAGTGGCAAGCTTGCTAGATTGTTTGTGAAGATTCCTGATGAAGGTCAAATGAATATTAATGTTTATATCTTGAACGATAGAAATTATAGCGATATAGAGGATTTGGCAGGTAAAACCGTAGGAATTCAAAGCAAAGTTGATATCGATTATCAGAATTATGCCATTAAGGTGGTAAATAAACAAATTCAGAATGAAGATATCAATGTTGCTAGTTATCAGGATATTTATCAATTAGTTGAAGCGTTATATAATGGGGAAGTTGAAGCTATTCTACTTAATCAGAACTATGCCTCGATTATTGCGGACAACAAGGATTTCGCAGATTTTAATGACAAATGTAAAAATTTATATACTGTAGTTCAAAAAGTTCAATTGCTGGATTCAACTACCTCAGTAACCGATATTGTTAATGAGCCTTTTTTAATAGCAGTAAGTGGCAATGATCAATGGGATTACAACTCAATCAATTCAAACAGCAGCTTTAGAACTGATGTTAATATGCTAGTTGGAATTAATCCTAAAACAAAGCAGGCACTTATTATCACTTTACCTAGAGATAGTTATGTTTATTTAGATGGCATGGGCTACGATAAATTAACTCATGCTTCTATCTATGGTAATAATTGCTGGGTTAATGCGATTAAAAATATTCTATCTCTTGATGAGATAAATTACTATTTCAAAGTAAATTTCCAATCGGTAAGTGCTATTGTTGATGCTCTTGGTGGAGTTCAGGTAGATAATCCATACTATTTTGAAAGCAGTTATTGTTTAAGATATGATGAAAGCTTAAATAAAGTTGTTACTGAAACAAAATCTTATCCACAAGGAATTATCACATTAGATGGAAGTGCTGCCTTGGGTTATGTTAGAGAAAGGTACAGCTTACCAGATGGTGACATTGGAAGAAACAAACATCAGGCGATATTTTTAAAGGGCTGCATTGATAAACTGTGCAGTGTTTCAACTATAACCAATATTTCATCAATACTTAATCAATTACAGGGGACATTTACTACAAATATTTCCTTTAATGATATTTTATCTCTAGCTCAAATGCAGTTAGACGATATGGCGGATTGGAATATAAAGAGCTACTCAATATTGGGTTATGGTCAGGATAGACAATGTTTTTCATTGGATGAGGAATATTATAGTGTAGAAATACTATATGATGAAAGTGTTGATTTAGCTAAACAGTATATTGAAAGCTTGTTTAACGGAGAGATTCTCCAATAGGGATATTATTTAATCACCTCTATTATTTATAGGGGTGATTTTTATTAGATGTAAAAAGTGCGGTAATGATAATCCTATTTATTTTTATAAAGGTTCTAAAGGCTTTTATTGTCGTAGATGTATTGGCTTTTCAGGTAAAACGATAAGTGAGCAGGATGAGGATGATAATGAAGTAGTGGATTGCAGCTATTATCTGAATTTTTCCTTATCCAAAAGGCAAAAAGAAATATCAGATAAACTGGTTTCATTATTGAAAGCAGGCAACAGTGTTTTAATTGAAGCAGTATGTGGAGCAGGAAAAACTGAATTAGTCTATCAGGCAATCAGTTATTACCTTTCGCAAAAAAAGAAAGTAGGTTTTGCGATAAGCAGAAGGCAGGTAGTATTGGAACTTAAAGAAAGACTACAAAAGGATTTTAAAAATCTTAAGGTTATTGCAGTATGCCAGGGCTATAACAAGGTAATAAAGGGCGATCTAATTATATGCACAACCCATCAATTATTTCGTTATTACAAATACTTTGATTTATTGATAATTGATGAGCCAGATGGCTATCCTTATAAAGACAATAGTTTGTTGCAAAATATTGCGGCAAATAGTTCCAAAGGTCAAATTGTCTATTTGACTGCTACTGCAGATGAAAGACTGTTAGATATGGTTAACACTAACAAAATCAAGTATCTATATTTGCCCAAAAGGCCAACCAATAAACCTCTTATAGTTCCAAAGGTTGTCTATTGTGATCAAGTATTGATGTATCTGTTGATGTTATATTATTGTTATCTTCTAAAAGATATACCTGTAATCGTCTTTGTTCCTACAATCAAATTATGTAACATCCTGGCAAAATGTTTATCTATCTGGTTTACAACTATTGCGATAAATTCAAAAACGGATAATAAACAATTTCTGATTCAGCAGTTTAAGGAAAGAAAATATCAAATTTGTGTTTCCACCACGATATTGGAAAGGGGAATAACCATAAAACCCGTAAGTGTAATCGTACTTCACTGTCAACATCCTGTTTATGATAAAGCCTCTTTGATTCAAATTAGTGGTAGAGTGGGAAGAGATGTCAATGATGATAGGGGAAGATGCATCTTTTTGACATCAGAAAGGTCAAAAAAGATCGATGAGTGTCTTAAACAAATTCAAAAAGCAAACAACAGTTGACTGTTATTGTCTAGTTTGCTTCAAAAGCATAAGAAAAACTGATAAAACAAATCTATTACTTGTTAATGATGTTTTATGCAATAAGTGTCGTAATAGTTTAGAATATAGGCCAATAACTATTACGCTTAAGGATTTTAAGGTAAGAGGACTATATTGCTATCAAGGTATTGTCAGGAACTTAATATTGCAATATAAAGAGAAAAATGATGAGGCACTTGCTTATTGTTTTTTATATCCTTATATTAAACGGTTGAAAAACAAATATAAAGGCTATTATCTAGTTGAAGTGGCTTCAAGTGATAAAAAAATAAAGGAAAGAGGGTTTCACCATGTTAAGAAAATCTTTTCTGTTTTGGACTTGCCTTTTTTAGATGTTATCAAAAAGAAAAGCGACTTCCAGCAAAAGAAAGTTCATAATAGACAAATTCAGAATGAGTTTGAATTGGTTGATAATTCGATAGATTTGTCAGATAAGAAGATTTTATTAGTTGATGATATTATTACTACTTCAGGATCAATACTCGCTTGTTATAATCTTTTAAAAGGTCGATGCAAAAGGATAGAAGTGCTTGTTTTGTGCTACAATAAACGATTTTTGTTGTGAAAAAGGCCGATATAATAACAAATATGTGAACAGATTGACAAATAACGTCTATTTCATATAAAATTATTAATGGCTTTTGGCCAACAAAATTTTATATGAAAGGGAGAACTTTATGAAAAAGATTATTGCTTTATTATTAGTAGTTTGTATGATGTTCTCTTTTGCTGGTTGCGGCAAAAAAGAAGCTGAATATAAATTAGGAATGGGAGTTGCTACTTCTTTAGATTCTTCTAAAGATGGACAGGCTCAGGTTGATTCTGTAGTAGCTGCTGTAGTATTAGATGCTGACGGAAAAATCGTTGCATGTAAATTAGATGCAGTTCAAAACAAGATGAAATTGGAAAATGGTGTAGACACTGCTGCTACTTTCAAAACAAAGATGGAATTAGGCGATGACTACAACATGGTTAAATTCTCTGAAGCTACAAAAGAATGGTATGAACAAGCTAACAATTTCGCTGCTTACTGTGTAGGTAAGACTGCTAGTGAAGTAGAATCTACTCAAACAAAGGTTAGAGATGACGGTTTACATGATGGCTATATCGTAGCTGCTGATGAAACATTATTCGCTTCTTGTTCAATCCAAATCACAAGCTTTGTAGAAGCTATCGTTAAGGCTTGCAATGATGAACAGTTTACAACATTCAAGACAGCTGATGAATTCACATTAGGTGTTGCTGCTAATTCAGATGCATCAAGTTCAACTAATCCAACTGATGAAAAAGATGGTTCAGTTAATATGTATTCAGAATTCGCTGCTGCAGTTGTTTCAACTGATGGAAAGATCTTAGCTTGTTTAACTGATGCAACTCAACCAAAGGTTGGATTTGATGCTGAAGGAACTATCACTTCTAAGACATTCAATGGAACTAAGAGAGAATTAAAAGAAGGATACAACATGGTTGCTTACTCTGAAGCTACTAATGAATGGTATCAACAAGCAAAGGCATTCACTGATTACTGTGCTGGTAAGACAGCTGCTGAAGTATTAGCTATCGAAACAAAGGTTAGAGCTGATGGCTTACATGATGGTTACATTGTAGCTGCTGATGAAACATTATTTGCTTCTTGCTCAATCCAGATTACTGGTATGCAAAATGTAATTGCTAAGGCAGCAGATTATGCTGTAAAGCCTCTTCACTAATTTGATAGAGTTAAAAATTAATTAAAAATTAAATAAGGAGACTGTAGTGAAAAAGATTGTAAGAATTTCCAGGGTCTTGTGTCAGATTCTTTTGGTGGGGGCTTTGCTTATAGCATACGGCTGTCAAAAAGAAGTAAATAGAGACAAACCAATTGGTAAAGTTAGTTACAATTACTTCGATACAGTCTCTTATGTTTATGATTACACCAATGACACCGAAAAAGAATTTGAACAATTCTCAAACGGTGTTTTTGATGTCTTATGTTATTACCACCAATTGTTTGACATATATAATGATTACTCAGGTATAAACAATTTAAAGACAATAAATGATAATGCTGGTATTAAACCGGTTGAAGTAGATAAAGATTTGATTGATTTCCTTGTTTACTGCAAGCAAATGTACACTTTAACTTCAGGAAAAATGAATATTATGTTAGGCTCTGTATTGCGCTTATGGCACAACTGTCGCAGCGAAGCCGCAATTGATCCTGCCAATAGCAAAATTCCTGCTGAAAATGAATTGCTTGAGGCAAATAAACATACCTCAATTGATAATTTGATTATCGATGAAGAAAATAGAACAGTTTACATTAGTGATAAGGACAGTTCAATCGATGTTGGGGCAGTTGGTAAAGGTTATGCTACGGAAAAGGCAGCGCAATACTTAATTGAAAATGAGAAATATGGATATGTCTTGAATATTGGAGGTAATATCAGAACTATTGGTACAAAACCAAATGGTGATAGTTGGGTTACAGGAATAAAAAATCCTAATGATCCTGATGGAGATTTCCCAATTAAAATATCAATTTCCAATACTTCATGTGTAACAAGTGGAGTATATGAACGTTATTATACAGTAAATGGTATAAGGTATCATCATATCATTGATAGTGATACTTTATTTCCAGCAGAATACTTTGCTTCGCTGACTATATTAACTAGTGATAGTGGACTTGCGGATAGTTTATCAACAGCGCTATTTTGTTGTGATGAACAAACAGGAAGAGAAATACTTAGTAAAATAGATGGAGTTGAAGCGATTTGGATTTATTCTGACGGAAAAATATCGTATACTGAAAATGTAGAAAAATTAACAGTTGATTAATTAAATTAGGAGGATTAATAAGTAGATGAAGAGAAATGTGTCTAGATTAGTATTGCCTCACGAAAAAGCAACTGCATTGATGCAGTCAGTAGTAGTAACAGATGTGGAAAAGGTGGTTATGCCTTTAAGTATGCATTCTGGTAAAAATGCTATTCCTGTGGTTTCGGTTGGAGACCATGTTTATGTTGGACAATTAATCGCTAAAGAAGATGGAGATGTTTCATCACCAGTACACGCTAGTGTATCTGGTACGGTAACAGCAATCGAACCTGTAAAGACTATGGGTAAGACTGTTGATGCGATTGTAATTGCTTCTGATGGCAAAAATGAAAAGGATCCTAGTATCAAGGCACCTGTTGTAAACAATGTTGATGAGTTTTTACAGGCTGTAAGAGATAGTGGTTTGGTTGGTTTAGGTGGAGCCGCATTCCCTACCTGGTCAAAACTTGCTGCAGTTAAAAAGGCAAAGATTAATACTTTCCTTATTAATGGTGCAGAATGTGAACCATATTTGACAAGCGATACTAGAACTATGATGGAAGACGGCAAGTATATTGAGATGGGTATTGAATACTTACGCAAGTATACTGGAGCAGAAAAATACGTCATTGGTATTGAAAAGAATAAACCTGAAGCAATTGCTTTATTAAGGGAAAGATTTGCTAAAGATGATTCAGTTGTTGTTGAAGAATTGGACAGCTATTATCCACAAGGAGCAAAACAGGTTTTGTTATATAACGTTACAGGAAAAGTACAGAAGCCTGGAACAAGACTAGCTGATTTAGGTGTTCTTATTATCAACGTTACTTCACTAGCAAAGCTAGCTAAATATATGGAAGATGGTATGCCATTAATTGATAGATGCGTTACTGTTGATGGCTCAGCAGTTAATAAACCTGGAAATTTTGTCGTTCCAATCGGTACACCTATCAGCAAGCTATTCGAATTGGCTGGTGGATTAACTGAAGATGTTGAAAGAGTTATTATCGGTGGACCTATGATGGGTCATGCCGTTGAAGATTTGGATGAACCAGTTGTAAAGGCAACAGGTGGTGTCTTGGCTTTCAATAAAAAACAGGCTAAATTATTTGAACCATCTGCCTGCATCCATTGTGGACGTTGTGTTGAAAATTGCCCTCTATCTTTAAATCCAACTGAATTTGCTAGAGCAATGACTTTGGATAATGAAGAAGAAAAATTAGCTTTATTAAAGAAAGAACAGGTTACTTTATGTATGCAATGCGGTTGCTGTTCATATGTATGTCCAGCTCATCGCCCACTTGTTCAAACAAATGTAGCAGCTATTAGTTTCGTTAAGAAACATAGAACTGCAAGATAATGGAAAGGAAGTATTTTAGATGTCAAGATTTAAAGTTGCTGATGCCCCACATATTCATTGTGGCTGGTCTACTCAGAGCGTAATGCTTAACGTTTTAATTGCTTTATTACCAGTATCTATTGCTTCAGTTGCTATTTTTGGTCTTAAAGCATTACTTATCATCGCTGTTTGCGTTGCTAGTTGTGTATTATCTGAGTTTGTATTTAATTTAGTTACTAAAAAGCCTCAAACAGTATCGGATTTATCTGCTGCTGTAACTGGCTTGTTATTAGCATTAAACTTATCAACTAATGTTACTGTTTATCAATGTGTTGTTGGTTCGCTATTCGCTATTATCGTAGTTAAGTGTCTATTTGGTGGTCTAGGCAAAAACTTTGCTAACCCTGCTATTAGTGGTCGTGTATTTATGCTGTTGACTTTCTCAGCAGTTGCTGGTGGTGCAAATCCAACTATTGTTGAATTAACTACTTCAGCTACACCACTTGAAATTATGAAAAATGGGGATGTATTACCATCAATGACTGAAATGATGCTTGGTCTTCATGGTGGTGCTATTGGTGAAACATGTATCGTTGCCCTTGTATTAGGCTTTGTTTACTTAGTTGTTAAGAAAATAATTAAATGGTATGTACCAGTATCATTTATTGCCACTGTATTTGTATTATCATTTGTTAAATCATTTGATATTACCTATTCTTTATATCAAATCCTTTCTGGCGGCTTATTTATTGGTGCAATATTTATGGCAACAGATTATGTTACTACTCCAATTACTGACAAAGGAAAAGTTGTTTTCGCAATTGGCTGTGGTATTATCACATTTGTTATTCGTCAATTCTTCTCGTTACCAGAAGGTGTTTCATTCTCAATCTTGTTTATGAATCTACTTGTTCCATATATTGAAGAGTTGACTCATAAGCATCCTTTAGGAGGTGTTGAAAATGGAAAATAAATCAAACGGTATTTTAAAGATTTCAGCATTATTAGTAGTGTCTATCGCTGTTATGTTTGTTGTGAATCTATTATGTGCTCCAATTATTGAAAAAAATAATGCCTCAAGCAAATTCGAACCTTTATTACAGGTTATGCCTGAAGCTAAAGATTTTGAAGTTCTTTATGATGTAGCTGATGGACAATCAACATTAACTGATGTAAGTGATAAGATTGTTGCTGTTTATAAAGAAACTAGCGGATTAGGATATGTTGTTCTTCTTTCAACAACTGAAGGATTTACTCATGAACCTATTACTTTCACACTTGCATTCTCAAATGAGGGAGTAATCACCAATGTGGCATTAACAAGTTATCCTGAAAGCAGAGACTTCGGTAAGGATTATCCAGCTAGCTATATCGGTTCTGATTCAGCGATGGCTAATGTATCATTAGTTGCCGGTGTTACTTATTCTTCAAGCGCATTTAAAAATGCGACAAGCGATGCATTCAATGTTTTAATTGCGAACGACTTAATTAAAGCAGGACAAAAGGGTGCCGATCAGATATTAACTGAATTATTACCAACTGTCTTTGGTTCAATGGCAACTCCAACAGGTGTTAGCCAGTATGAAGAATTTGAATTATCTACTTCAACCTTGTACAAAGGCTTTAAGGCGCTGAACGATGGTGGTTTTGCATTCTTAGCTAAAGATGGCGATACTTCAGTATTGGCATTAGTTAATACTTCAAATGATGTTAAACTTCTTGACGTTGAAGGAAATGATGTAACTGATGCTCATCCAACTGTTGTATCAGAAGCTAAAAATTATTGCGCTGATAAACTGGTATTGACAGATGGATCAAAGGCTATTTCAAAACTAGCTGGTTCTACTGCAGAGCAAATTAGCCTAAATGGTGTATTTAACTCAGTAGTAAGTGCTTATAAAGTAGGAAATAACTATGGATTTGTTGTAAAGACATATGGATATGGAAATGAAGCAATGACATCATATTTCATTATCGATAATAGCGGTAAGATTGTTAAGATGAAGGTTGCAGAAATCATTTTACATTCTGATTTCTTTGATGATTATACATTAGATGAATCATCATATCTTGCCGGATTTGCTGGATTAGACAATGGTAGTTACACTTCAGAGGTGTCATTAATTTCTGGAGCAACAGTAAGTTCAAATGCGATTGACATGGCAGCGAAAGCAGCATTTGAAGCATTCGCTGTAATTGGAGGTTAATTATGTGTAAATTAGTAAAAAATCCGGTTGTAACCTTATTATTGGCTGCAGTATTAGTAGTAGGATGTACAGCAACATTAAAGGGCTCTATCGCACTTGTTGTGTCATTGTTGATTACCCTAGTATTATCAGCAGTTGTATTATCTGGTTTGAATAAATTATTAACAAAGGATATCAGATTATTAGCCATCATTATTGTTATGGTTACTTCATCAACAGTTGCCTGCTTATTGGTAAATTCATTTTTACCTGCAGGTTATAAACTGGTTAGCACTTACCTAGCTGTATTGGCGGTTGATTTAGCAGTATTTGTTAATGCTAGAAACAGCAGCAAATTACCAGTATCTGAAGCATTGGTAAACAGCTTCAAATTGGCAATCTATTATGCAGTATGCATATTAGTTGTTGGTTTTGTTAGAGAACTATTAGGCAGTGGTTCTGTTTATGGATATAGTCTGGGATTCATGGAAAACATTAAGATTTCATTATTACAAACTAGCTTTGGCGGTTATTTGTTATTAGCATTTGCTATGGCAGCTGTTAATGGTAAACAGCAAAGTCAGTGTGTATGCGATGAAGTTTTCTGTGGATGTAGCTGTGGCAAAGAAGGAGAATAGATATGAGCGAATTATTAACTCTTTTAGTTGGTTGTGCCTTGGCAAATAACATAGTATTAACAAAAGGATTTTCTAGTGTTAATTGCTTAAGTGTTGATAGTAAAAAGATTTTACGCACAGGTTTGTTTATCGGTTTGGTAATGGTAGTCAGCAGTGTAATCTGTTTCCCTTTACAGCAGTACGTTATCGCAAAATTCAATCTCTCTTATTTGCAGAATTTGATTTATGTAGCTGTTATTGTTGCAGTTAGTGCTATTTGCACAGTAGCATTAAAAAGATGCAAGAGAACATTTATCTTAACTGTATTCAACTCAGCTTTACTTGCTTGCTGCTTGTTAAATACAGCAAATGCTTACACATTTGTTGAAATGCTGTTTGCTACTGTAGGAACTGCTTTAGGATTGCTTGTAAGTATGTATCTATATAACGGAGCAATTTCGAGAGTAAGGGAAGATGCAGTTGTAGGCTGCTTTAAGGGTTTGCCAATCAAGGTATTAACATTAGCTATTGTTGTTTTATCAATAATGGCCTTTAAGTAAGAATGAATAAAAAAAGAAAAGCTGATTTATATCTTATAATATTCTGTTTGCTTGCTGCCTTAGTTTGTTATTTGTTGTTTACTTTTTCAAATAGCAAGGGTGATAAGGTAGTGGTTAGAGTGGATGGTGTTATCACAAATACATACAGTCTTAGTGATGATGGAACTTATTCTTTGAATAACGGAAGCAATATTTTAGTTATCAAGGAAAAGAAAGCGTATTTGATTGAAGCTGACTGTCCAGATAAACTATGCGTTAAACAGGGGAAAATATCCAAATGCAATCAATGTATTACCTGTTTACCTAATAAGCTGACTGTTACCATAGAATCAAACAATTCAGATGTAGATATTATTAGTTAAAATAAAAAGGAAGGTTATGGATAAATGAGAAATAAAAAAATTGCTACTTCAGCATTAATGATTGCCTTAGCTATGATTTTATCGTTTGTAGAAAGCCAGATACCTTCCTTTTTTCCTATTCCAGGGATTAAATTAGGTTTAGCAAATATTGCTGTTATTTTTGCTTTATATCGCTTGTCAATCAAGGATGCCATCGTTGTTTCGTTAATCAGGGTAGTTGTCGTTTCAACGTTATTTGGAACATCGTTAACCTTAGCCTATTCGTTAAGTGGAGCAGTATTAAGCTTATTAATAATGGTTTTGTTAAAAAAATCAGATAGATTTTCAATTGTTGGTGTAAGTGTTGCTGGCGGAATATCGCATAATATTGGCCAGATAATAATGGCAATAATCTTGATGCATAACAGTGTTATTAGCTATTACTTACCATTTTTAATTATCAGTGGGATAGTAACGGGTGTTGTTATAGGTCTAGTTTCTGCAAAAATTGTAGAAAGAGTTAAGATATAAAGGGGATAATATGTCAATTATAAAAATGAAAAAGATGGTATTACAACAGAAAGAAGCAGTTGACAAAATCAAGCAAATAAAAGGGGTATATTGCAGTAAGGATTGCTCTGATACTGTTTTTTTTGTGGCTGATAGGGAAGAAATACTTGTTGATTATTTAAACAATAACGATTACAGCTTCCAGATTAAGGAAATTGAACCATCTGATAAACCAACGGTATTATTAAAAAATAACTGGTTTAGTAAGCCGTTTGCTTCACTTATAACCGATAGCCATTTGCCTCATTATGGTCAAATTGATCCAACAAGCTTTTATACAATATGTTTCTGCATCCTATTTGGTGTAATGTTTGGCGATATAGGACAGGGGTTGTTGTTAATCATTTTTGGCTTTTTAATGCGTAAAAAAGGCCACTACTCTATATTTATGCGAGTTGGTCTGTTTTCGATGATTTTTGGCTGGTTTTACGGTTCAATCTTTGGCAACGAAGAAATAATCTCAGAGATAATGCAACAGGCTCATTTAAGCTATTATCGTTTTGGTTTACTTGAAAGAGCAAATACTGAAACCTTGTTGTTGGCAGTTGCCTTTATTGGAATAATGATGATATTGACAGCAGTTGTTATTAATATTATTGATAAATATCTAGAGAAAAAATATAAGGAAATAATATTTAACAATAACTGCTTGCCAGCAATATTATTTTATATATCTGCCTTGATTTTAGGATTTATGGTATTAACTAAGTCAACAAGCAGAGTATTATTGGTAATTTCGCTGCTTATATTATCAATATGTTGTATTATATTACTTCTTGATGGAACAAAAGAGAAGAGATTTGGCATTATTAGCAGTTCTATTATCAAATATATCAGTGCAGTTATGTCCTTTTTACAGGTCGGCTGCTTTGCATTAGCTCATGCATTTTTAATGTATATTGTCTACTATCTGGCTTCTTTAGCTAACCATATTTCAATTGTGATTATTATCATTGGAAATTTAATTGTTATGGCCATTGAGGCAACAGAAGTATGGCATCAATGCAACCATATTATAATAAGAACTTTGCACGGTTTTTTATCTGATGAAGCAGGCAGTTCGCATTAACAATGCAAATATATTTTAAATTTATACTAAAAATAGTATATAATTATAGGGAGAATAGCACTTTTTATTGTGCTTAAAAGAAAAACAGGAGGATTGTTTAGGCATGTACAAAATTGTTGAAGTACAACATTTGTCTGAAAAAAACTGGTTGATGAAGGTTGAGGCTCCATTTATTACTCACAGTTGTCAACCTGGACAATTTTTAATTGTTAAGACAGGAGAATTAGGAGAAAGAATTCCATTAACAATTTGCGATTATGATCGTGAAACTGGATTAGTAACAATTGTTTTCCAAACAGTTGGAGCTTCTACTACTAAGATGAGTGAATTAAAAGTAGGCGACAGTTTTACTGATGTTGTTGGTCCATTAGGAAAACCATCAGAATTCGTAAATGAAGATTTAGAAGAATTGAAGAAAAAACATTATTTGTTTGTATGCGGTGGTGTTGGTATTGCTCCAGTATATCCACAGGTAAAATGGTTAAGCGAACATGGTGTTAAGGCTGATGTTATCATGGCAGCTAGAAGTAAAGATTTGATTTTCTATGAAGAACAAATGCGTTCAGTTGCTGATAATGTTTATATCACAACAGATGATGGCTCATATGGTATGAAGGGTGTTGGAACTGATATGGTTAAGCATCTAGTTAATGAAGAAGGCAAGCATTATGACCAATGTGTTGCGATCGGACCAGTTATTATGATGAAGTTTACTTCTTTATGCACTAAAGAATTAGGTATTCCTACAATCGTAAGTATGAACCCTGTTATGATTGATGGTACAGGCATGTGTGGTGCTTGCCGTATCGTTGTTGATGGACAGGTTAAATTTGCTTGTGTTGATGGACCAGAATTTGATGGTCATAAGGTTGATTATGATTTAGCTATGAAACGTGCTAGATTGTATAAGAATGAAGAAACTAGAGCAATGTTAAAGCTTCAAGAAGGCGATACACATCATGGTGGATGTGGACATTGTTCAAGTGAAAAGTAGGAGGTTCAGTTCATGGATGTAACTAAAAAAGTACCTGTAAGAGAACAGGATCCAAAAGTAAGAGCTACTAATTTTGAAGAAGTTTGTTTAGGATATAACGAAGAAGAAGCATTACAGGAGGCAAGTCGTTGCTTAAATTGTAAGAATTCTTTATGTCAAAAAGGTTGTCCAGTTTCTATCAATATTCCTGCATTTATTCACGAATTAAAGAGTGGAAATGTTGAAGCAGCAGCTGATATTATTGCTCAGCAGTCAGCATTACCAGCAATTTGTGGAAGAGTATGTCCACAGGAAACTCAATGTGAAGGCAAGTGTATCAGAGGAATCAAAGGTGAATCTGTATCAATTGGCAAACTTGAAAGATATGTTGCTGACTGGTGTAGAGAACATGGTTATCAAGCTGATAAGGCTGGCGTAAGCAATGGCAAAAAGGTTGCTGTTGTTGGATCAGGCCCTGCTGGATTAACTTGTGCTGGTGACTTAGCTAAGTTAGGTTACGATGTAACTATTTTCGAAGCATTCCATCAGGCTGGTGGTGTACTTGTTTATGGTATTCCTGAATTCCGTTTACCAAAAGACACTGTTGTTAAGTCAACAATCGAAAATGTTAAGAAATTAGGTGTTAAGATTGATACAAATGTTATTATCGGTCGTTCTATTACAGTTGATGAGTTATTAAATGAACAAGGCTTTGATGCTGTCTTCATTGGCTCAGGTGCTGGTTTACCTAAATTTATGAATATTCCTGGCGAAATCGCAAATGGCGTTTTCTCAGCAAATGAATTCTTAACAAGAAACAATTTGATGAAAGCATTTAGAGAAGATTCAGATACTCCAATTAAATGCGGTAAGAAAGTTGTTGTAGTTGGTGGTGGTAACGTAGCAATGGATGCTGCTAGAACTGCATTAAGACTTGGTGCTGAAGTACATGTTGTATATCGTCGTGGCGAAGAAGAATTACCTGCTCGTAAAGAAGAAGTACATCATGCAAAGCAGGAAGGAATTATCTTCGATTTATTACAAAACCCAGTTGAAATCTTAGCAGATGAAAATGATAATGTTACAGGTATCAAACTTGTTAAGATGGAACTTGGTGAACCAGATGCTTCTGGTAGAAGAAAGCCAGTTGTAATTCCTAATTCAGAATATGTTATGGATTGTGATACTGTTATTATGTCATTAGGTACTTCACCTAACCCATTAATTACATCTACAACAGAAGGATTACAAACAAATAGCCATGGCTGTATTGTTGCTAAAGAAGAAAACGGTGAAACTACTAAGTTAGGTGTCTTCGCTGGTGGTGATGCAGTTACAGGTGCTGCAACAGTTATCTTGGCAATGGGAGCTGGTAAAGCTGCTGCCAAGGGTATTGATGAATACTTAAGCAATAAGTAATATAATTAATAAATCAAATAAGGGGATCAGTAATACTGTTATCCCCTTTATTATTTGTAAAGTAAAAGAAAACAGTCAATAATACGA
>JAEDOA010000001.1 GCA_016302195.1 Erysipelotrichaceae bacterium
GTGGAACAAGATTTGATAACAAAGAAGTTGATGATCAATCAAGTTTTGGGTTTGCATCTTGGGATTTTTTATTCCGATTGTTGGTTTAATCCTCTTTCTCATATATGAAGGAAAGAAACCTAAACGAGCCAAGTCGGCAGGTAAAGGCACCTTGATTGGCTTTATAACTAAAATCGTTTTATCTATTATTCTTGTAATTCTGTATGTCGTTTTTGCCGCTTCACTTTTTAGTAATATATCAGATGATATTGAATCTAATATACCTACAATTGGCAATGTGTTTAGAGAAGAAACGACAGATGAAATTTTAGAAAAATATGTTGATGTTTCTTTTGGGGAATTCAAAGTAACTAATAATGGATACTTCTCTGCAACATCCCTTGATATTACAGTAAAAAACAAAGCTGAAAAACAATGCACTTATTACATAACAATTGAAGCAGTAGATGCAAACGGTGCAAGAATTGAAACAGATATGATTTACGCTGATAGATTAGGTGCTGGGCAAGAGATATATTTGAAAGCTTTTGAATACGTAGATCAAGAAAAACTAAATCAATTCAAAAATGCAACCTTCAGAGTTTTAGAAATAAACAAATACGATTATTAAATTTTCAAGCGAGGTGCTATATGGGTAAACATTTTTTTGATTTCGAGGACGGCGATTTTGCTCATTCTATCTCTGACAATATGGCAATAGATTCTGACGGAGATTTATTGATGAGAATGGGAGATAATATGGCAATGGATATGGATTCAGGTGAATTACATATTATATCCGGTTGGTCTAACGATGAAGACGAAAATTAAAACAACGGCGGCAAGGAAAATTGCTTTTCCTGCCGTTTTTTGCTTACAAAAGCTCAAGGGAGATAACTTCCTTACGGAGTGTCTCCCTTCTACTTTTTCTTTTTTGACTTAAATGGATTTTCCAAAGTGATCTTTTCGTTTCTAAGTTTATTTAATTCGATAACTCTTGATTCCTTTTCTTCCATGACTTTGCTTAAATGATTGTAGGCTTTATTGATTTGAAATGTTTCCTTTGCGATAGTTCTTCCATCATTTAAAATCAATATAATGCCGTTAGAACCTTGCTGCTTATTGTTAACGGTCCACTCTTTAATGTCGTGATAATTGATTTTTATAACCGTATCATCTTTTTTATCACTATAAATCAATATGGCATCCTGATAAATCTCAAAGCATTTATAGTCTTTAATCTTGAAAATGACAAATAGGCAAACTGCCAATAACAATAAACCAAAAATAACACCCCAAATGTTTAAAGTGATAATCAAAACAATTGATATGACAACCATTACATATATTGCCAAATTGTTTTTATACATAATGGTTGCTAAATGATTTGAGTCAATTTCAACCTCGCTAATTGGCTGAGGTTCTAATTTAATGTTTGTAGTTTTTTCTTCCATATGTAAAATACCTTCTTTGTATTCATATTATTAGATATTGGTGTAAAAAGCAATCAAAATTAGAAATGCTCAAAAATTTTGATTGTTTAATAAAAAACAATTTATATTTTGAGCGTTATGATTGATTTGTTGCATAAATGCTCATAAATTGATTGACTGTAAAAATGTTAGCGTTTACAATACGATTATAAAGTAAATAAATTGTAAATTGAGGTGATTGAAGTGAAAGGGCTATTATTATTGAGCCATGGGAGCCTTGCTAAGGGCTTGTATGAAACAACAACATGGTTTTTTGGAGACAATATCGAACAATGCGATTATTTGACTTTGATGGCTGATGATTCGGTAGATGACTTTACAAATAAAATCGTTGAAAAGGTTAAACAGTTGGACAGTGGCGAAGGCGTAGTTATTATGTGCGATTTGTTTGGTGGATCTCCATTTAAATGTGCTCTTGCTTCCGTCTTAACTAATGAGAACATCAAGTTGGTTACTGGTATGAATTTGCCAATGGTTATGGAGTTTTTAGGGAAGAGATTATGTGGAGAATACGACTTTGAAGGATTGGTAAATTCAGCTAGAGAAGGAATTATTGACTTCCTTGCTAATGATAATGATTGTCAGGATGATGAATAAAAATGATTTATACAATAACATTAAATCCATCTGTTGATTACTATATTTATCTTGATGATTTAAAAAAAGGATTAATCAATAGAATAAGCAAATACCAGTTTATAGCTGCTGGTAAAGGAATAAATGCATCAAGAATGCTTTCCAAATCAAATATTAAATCCATATGTATTTTTCCCAAAGGAGGTTTCTCTGGAGACTTCCTACTAGACGAACTTAAAAATGACACCAATATTGAATGTAGAACCGTTAGTATTAATCAGCCAAATCGCATTAATGTCAAAATTAGACATGATATGGAGACTGATTTAAATTTAGAAGGACCAACCTTAGATGAAACAGCTCAAAAGCAGTTATTGAAATTAGTATCAGATGTAAAAACAAATGATACAGTTGTAATTTCAGGTTCAATCCAACGCGGATTGTTTCCTTTAGTTAAACAAATCAGTGATTTTGTAAATAAACAGAAGGGCAAGCTTGTTTTGGACATTCCAAACTTGTCTCTTGGACAAATTATTGAATGTCAACCATTTATGATAAAGCCTAATTTAGAAGAGCTTCAATTCATGCTTTGTAAAAATAACGAATTATCAGATTTGCTGCAGGACATCAAATCTAGAATTATTCAACAGGGAGTTAAAAGCTTATTTATTTCCTTAGGATCAAAAGGAGCTTACTATATCGATGAAAATGTTCAATATAGTATTTCACCCCCAAAAGTAAAAGTGGTTAACACGGTTGCTGCTGGTGATAGCTTGCTTGCTGAAACAGTTGGATCTCTACAACTTGGAAAATCTTTAAAGGAATCTTTAAAATTAGGGGTTGCTGCTGGAACTGCGGCAGTAATGGTTGAATATCTTCCTGAAGTAGAAGATATTCAAAGAATATATGAAAAAGTTAATATTGAAGAAATTCAATAAGGAAAAATAGGAGGGTTAAAAAATGCCAAATATGAAAATTACTTTAGCAAGAATCGACAATAGATTAATGCATGGAATTGTAATGACACAATATTTACCTAGTACAAATTCTCAACGCATTATGGTTATTGATGATGCTACTGCTAATGATGCGCTTAAAAAGCAAATGATGAATATGGCTAAGCCAAATGGCTATGCTTCATCTATTATCACTCTGGAAACTGCTATCAATAATACAAAAGCAGGAAAGTATGATGGTCAAAGAGTTTTTGTCTTATCAAAAACACCTGATGCATTTTTAAAGTTAATTGAAGCTGGAGTAAAAATAGACAAATTAATTGTCGGCTGTACTGACCTACTTGGAGAAGGACATAAACTGTCAGATCGAGCATATGTCACTGATGATCAGTTAGCAATGTTAAAGCAGATAGCTGCTAGTGGTACAAAAGTTGTTGTACAACATAACCCTGCAGTTTCAGAAGTTAGCATAGATAAATTTATTTAGAAAGGAGAATTATTTCTATGTTTGGATGTAACTTTTTACAAGTTCTCATTATCCTTGTAATCGTAGGATTACAGGCTTGGGATCTTAATGGCCCACAATGGATGTTGATTACAAACATTGGTGGAGCAGTATTAGTTGGTTTAGTTCTAGGAGATGTGCCAACTGGTCTTTATGTTGGTGCTACATTAGGTTTAATGAGCTTAGGTGTAGTAGGATTAGGAGGAGCTTCAGTTCCAAACTACTTCATTTCAACTATTATTGCTACTGTTGTCGCAATCAAATCAACTGGTGGATATGAAATGGGATTAACAATTGGTTTACCAGTAGGTATGTTATTCGTTTATTTAGACGTCCTACAGAAGTTAGCTTGTGGTGTATTTGCTAGAAATGCCGAAGCTGCAATTGACAGAGGTGAATATGAAAAGGTTGACCTTTGGGCTTGGGTTGGTGAAATAACAGCTATTGCTAAAAACGTTTTACCAGTATTCTTAGTATTCGTATTTGGACAGGGCTTAGTTGAAGCATTAGTTAATATTATGCCTGAATTCTTATACAAAGGCTTAACACTTGCAGGTAAGATCTTACCAGTTACAGGTATGGCTATCTTATTGAACTACATGCCAGTTAAACGTCACTTCACTTATTTGTTAATTGGATTTGTAGCATATGCATATGTTGGAATTCCTACATTAGGTGTTGGTATCTTAGGTGCTGCATTTGCTTATAAGGCTTGGTTAGATGGTCAAAATAAAGCAACTGCACAAGTAGCAGGAGGTATGGAAGATGAGTAGTAATCAAGTATTAACTAAAAAAGATGTTTACGAAGCCAGCTGGCGTTGGATGCAGGTTGGTATCGGTACATTCAACTATGAAACTCAATTAGCATTAACAAACCAATATGCTTTAAGAAAAGCATTAAGAAAGATTTATCCAAATGATGAAGATTACAAAGCAGTAATGCACAATCATGGTAAATACTTCAACACTCAGCCTTACTTATCATCTGTTGTTATGGGTGCTGCATTAGGTATGGAAGAGCAATTAGGCGTTGAAGGTATGGAAGCTATCCAGAACTTCAAGGTTGGTTTAATGGGTCCTTTAGCAGGAATTGGTGACACATTATTCTGGATTGTTTTACCAGCTATCTTCACACCAATTGAAGCAGCTATGGCTTATGATGGCAACTTAGTAGGTGTTATTATCACTTTAGTAAAAGCAATTATCGTAGGTGCATTACGTTGGCACTTCTTCTATTGGGGTTATAAAGCAGGAACTGCTGCTATCCTTAATTTAAGAGATCAATTGCAGACATTAACTGACTGTGCTTCTATCTTAGGTTTAACAGTTGTTGGTGCATTGATTCCATCTCTTGTTTCTGTTGTTTGCCCATTACAATTCACAACAGCAACAGGCGGCGTTATCGCAATTCAAACATACTTAGATATGATTATGCCTAAATTATTGGCTGTAGTTATTACTGGTACTTGTTACTTCTTGTTAGGTAAGAAGAAAATTAAGATGACTACTTTAGTATTTGGGGTATTAATCTTCTCTGTTATCGCATCAGCATTAGGAATTTTAGGTTAATTACTACAATAACATAATATCTTTAAGCTCTGGTTAGTAATAGCCAGAGCTTTATATAATTAGAAAGGAAAAACGATTATGACAAAACTAAATTTTAAAAGAATAGATATTACTCCAAATTTGCCGGTAATGCAAAGTGGATATGTTCAAAGAACTCACCCTTTTGATTCAGTTTTTGATCCAGTTGAAGCTTATGTAATGGTCTTGCAAATAGATAATAATAAAATTTGTTTTGTGATGACCGATTATACTGGTATTCATAAAAAATTCAAACAGGATATCATCGATAAGTGTTTAGAAAAAGGATTAGAAATTAATGAACACGACATGATTATTGGAGGTTCTCACAATCACTCAGCACCTTCAATTACAATCGATTCGGATAGACCACAGATGGACAGTAAAAAAGAATATGTTGATGAAATGGTTGAATTATTTTCTGATACAATCATCGAATTATACAACGGTTGCTTTGTTGAAGTAAGAGTTTCTTACAGCAATCTTATTGTTGATGGAATTTATTCAAATAGAAATGACATGGACAAATTATCTGATAAAGTAGTGCATTTGTTAAAGTTTGACAGTTCAGATAAAACTGAGCTGATACTGGCCAATATGTCTTGTCATAATACTGTCTTAGGACCTCTGAACTATCAGATTACTTCAGAATTATTTGGCTTTACTAGAAGAGAATTAAAGAAAAAGTTTAATTGTGAAGTATGTATTACCCAAGGAAATGCAGGTGATATGGGAAATAGACAATATCGTACAGGTCAGCAATTTAGTGATTTACAATTAGCAGCTAATCATTTAGCTAATCAGATTTATCGAAAGCACAGTGATTTTGTTCCAATTGAATTGGGCGAAATAAGACACAAACATATTGAATATACAGCAAAATTCACTTTAGATGCTTCAATTTACGATGAAAAAATCAGCCGATACGAAAAAATGTTAGAAACGGAAACTGATTTGACAAATAGAAAAGTTTTGCTTTCAGGAATTTTTGGTTTTAAAAGAAAACAGGCTTTAGGCTCGGGATATCGGGAATTTATTATGAGCAGTGAATTATATCAAATGGGTGATTTGGTAATTATCACAGTACCGGGAGAACTTGGCTCTATTTTAGGATTAGAGATTAAAAAGCAGTTAGGCAAAAACAAGGTATGTATTTTATGGGGTTATACAAATGATAATGACTTAGGCTATATGGTCGATAGAGAAGCTTATCAGCTGGAATGTCAGGAAACTAATGTTACAAAATGGCCAATTGGTATACCTGAAGAGTATATAGGTTGTATAATAGAAAATGCTAGAGAATTTATCAAGTAGGAGTTTATAGGATGGAATTATTTGAAAATGTAGCATTTCAGGTTGCGCTATTAGTGGTAGTTGTTTTTATCGCTTTATTTATCGTTTCAAGGAAAATATATGAACAAAAACTAAGAACGTCGATAAGAAAAGGTGACATGGAGAAGTATGGGAAACTTCTCAACAGTTTCTTTGCGGTTATCCTTCTTGAGCCAAATAGAGTAAATCTTTTAAGAGCAATTTATAGTTTGGATATCAATAACAGCAAGCAGGCTGATTTGGATTTAGCAAAAGTTAACTTTCGCCGACTAAAAGGGGATGAAAAAGGTTTATATGTTCAAACCGCATCAACTATTGCGATGAATAATAAAGATAAAAAACTATTTGCTCAGATTAAATCGGTGATTGATGAACTAGAAAAGACGGGTAATGAGCAGATAATGGTAAAACAGCTACAACAGGAATACAAAATTAATAAGAAATTGTATTTCGACTTCGATAATACTGTTATTGATGATTTGAAAGAAATTATTGATAACTGTGATAATGAAATGACAAAGGGTATGATGAGTATTTCTTTAGCTAAGGCTTATCATTTGAATAAGCAGGACGATATGGCCAAAAAAACGCTAAATAAAGCTAAAGAATTTGTAAAAGGATCATCATACGAAAGTGTTATTAATGATATTAGTAAGAATTTAAAATTTTTAGACTAAAATGAAATTAGAGTATAACATAAACGTAAATGGATTTGTTGAGAGAATTAGTGTAGATAAAAAGGATATCGATCAGGTTTTTTTAACTATCATAAAGCATTTGATTGAATTATCCACGAAAAAGGAAGGAAGGTTTTATTGCTTCTTTGCCGCAAGTGCAGGTGGAGGAAAATCCACTTTGTCTTTGCTTATGAAACTTTTGGCTAAACAATACTTCAATTATGATTTGCAGGTGTTGGGTATCGACGGATTTCATTATTATAACGACTATTTAAATAGCCATTATGATAGTAATGGAACTTTACTAAAGGATATTAAGGGAAATCAGATTACATTTGATGTAGAAAAAATGTATAGGACATTAAATGATAGCCTGACAAAAGATGTTTATTGGCCATTGTATGATAGAGTAATCCATGATCCAATTGAAAATGCGATAAAAGTGGATAGTAAGCTAATAATCCTGGAGGGAAATTACCTTTTATTAAATGATGCTAATTGGCAAAAACTGCATAAGTTCTGCGATTATTCTATAATGCTTGATGTAGATGAAAATGTCTTAAAAGAGAGGCTTATTAGAAGAAAGCAAAAGGGTGGATTAACTCTTCAGGAAAGCAAAAAATGGTATCAACAGGTTGACAAAGTCAATGTTGAAACCATTAAAAATAACTCGATTGAATCAGACTGCCTAATCAGATATGATGGAAATCACTATCATTTGCTTAAAATTTGATTTTTGCCACTTCAATACATCTTTCTGGTTTTTTGCCTAAATAATTGCCAATTGTGTCGGTAATTATTGTTACATCATCTATTTTTGAATAGGTGCAAGGAAGAATTTTATCAAATTTAGAGTGATCAGCTAAAACATAGGTTGAAGAACTTCGGCTGATTGCTTTTTCTTTTACTAAGGCCTCCGTGTCGTTGGTTGTGGTTAAACCACTAATTGGGTGAATACCGTTTGATCCAATAAAGGCAACATCAAAATAGTATTCGTCTAATTGGTTTACTGGTTTATTGCCAGTAATTGCCATAGTTGATGCCCTGACTTTTCCGCCTAGAAGCAAGGTGTTTATACCCTTAGCAATTAATTTATTAACATGAGGAATGCCAATTGTTACTACTGTAATGTTCTTGGAAACGATATAATCAATCATTTCTAAGGTGGCACTACCAGCATCAATGAAAACCATTTGGTAATCCCTTATTAATCTGGCAGCATATCTAGCCACCATATTTTTAGCTTCGGCATTGGTAGATTGTTTTAAATTCATTGGCGGCTCCATTAATCCGGATGCGTTCATTTTTGCTCCACCGTGATAGCGATCGATAAGTGAATTATCCTCCATTTGCAATAAATCTCTTCTTATTGTTGCTAAAGAGACATTAAAGTGCTTTGAGAGATCATGAACACTCACTTCTTTTTCATCTTTTATTAATGCTAATATTTCCTTCCAGCGCTCTTGTTTTTTCATGTTTTTTACCTTAAATTAATTATAGTATAAAATTTCGAAAAATAGCTGATTTATTATTCACTTTTTTATTGACAGCGTTTACATTTAATTGCTAAAATACAATTGTAATTTATGGATTGTTAAAATCAAACACGTGATTTCACAAAACCTGTTTACAATTTTTGATTGTGAACAGGTTTTTGTTTGGCAAGGGAGGTGAGAGAATGCAGATTAAAAAAATACTCAACAATAATGCGGTAATAACCAAAAATAGTTTATCCAGAGAAATCATTGCGATGGGTAAGGGAATAGGATACGGAAAAGAAGTTGGCGATTTTATCGATGAGTCTAAGATATTCAAGATATTTGAATTAAGCGAGAATAACGAGCGAAATAAAATCATTGAATTAATAAAGGAAATACCCTTAAATGAGCTTGAGATTGCGAAAAAAGGCTGTGACTACACGAAGAATAAGTATCATTTGGAGGTTAATGATTCTTTATATATGGCTCTAGCCGATCACATCCATACTAGCGTGGCAAGATATCGTGAAAACATTTACTTAACCAATAATCTGTTATATGAAATTAAAAAGTTTTATAAAAATGAGTATGAAATTGGAAAATACATTCTTTCGCTGATTAACGATGAATATCAGATTGTTATGAAGGACGATGAGGCAGCATTTTTGGCATTACATATAGTAGGATGTGAGGTATCCGACAGCGCAAATAGCACCTATTTGATAACCAACTTTATTCATTCAATGCTTGATATTGTGGAATCGTACTTTAAATGTGAACTTGACAGTGACAGCTTAAGTTATGCAAGATTTATCACGCATTTAAAATTTTTTTCTCTAAGGGTATTTGAAAGCCACAACAACAAGGCAAGCATTTGCGAAAAAAGCGATATCTTAGAGATTATTAAGGAAAAATATGTTGATGCGTATATCTGCGCCTCAAAAATGGCTGGTTATATCCAAAGATATCACAAATACAATCTATCGGATGAGGAATTGTTGTATTTGACAATTCATGTAGCAAAAGTAGTAAACAAGAATTAATTCCTTAATTGCTAGGGAATGAAAATAGAAGGAGAAGAATATGAAATACGAAAAATTAGCAACTCAGATTATTGCTGCGGTTGGCGGCAAAGAAAACATCACTTCTTTGAGTCATTGTATGACAAGATTAAGATTTACACTAGCTGATGAAAGTAAAGCAGATGATGAAAAAATTCAATCTATTGAAGGAGTGTTGTCACTTGTTAAAAAAGCAGGTCAATATCAAATAGTTATTGGACAACATGTTCATGATGTTTATGTTGATGTTTGTGCTTTGGCTGGAATTAAAGAAGAAGGACAGCTTGAAATTAATGAAGATAATCAGCCAAAGAAGTCCTTTTTCCAAAGCTTATTTGGTGTTATTATCGGCTGCTTAGGACCAGTTATCCCTATTCTTGTTGGCTGTGGACTTGGACGCTGTATTTTAACATTAATTAGCTCATTAACAGGAATTAACGGAGAAACATCATTTACTTATTATATGTTTAATTTGGTATTTGATGCAGGTTATACATATTTGCCAGTATTTACTGCTGTAGCAGCTGCTAAATATTTCAAATGTAATCAGTTTATTGCGGCTGTAATTGGTTGTGCATTAGTTCACCCAAACTGGATGAGTATTGCTAATCCATATGTTCCAACAATTGTTGGCAAAATATTCGGCTTTTTACCTGTATATGGTATGACTTACACTTCATCTTTCTTACCATCAATTCTTGTTGTCTTTGTAATGAGTTTGGTTGAAAGATTATGCAATAAGTATATTCCTCAGATTGTTAGAAGTATGCTAACTCCACTTGTAACTTTAGTAGTTATGGTGCCATTAACATTTGTTGTTTGTGCTCCAATTATGGGCTACTTAGCAAAATTATTAGCTGTTGTATTACTTTTCATTTATCAGAAATTTGGAGTATTTGCCATTGCGATTATGTGTATTATTTACCCTTGGATAGTTGCTTGTGGTATGCATGCTCCACTTGCTGTTGCAGGAATTCAATTATTACAAACTATGGGCTTTGATCCTATTTCAAGAACTTTAACTCTATGTGCAAATATGGCACAAGGATCAGCTGCTTTAGCTTGTGCTATTAAAACAAAGAATAAGGATTTTAGAACTACAGCAATTTCAGCTTGTACTACTGCCTTTTTAGCAGGTATTACTGAACCTTGTATTTATGGTGTTTCATTTAGATTGAAAAAACCAATGATTGCGGTTACTATTGGTTGTGGTGTTGCTGGTTTGTATGCTGGTATAGTTGGACTAAAGGCATTTGCTTTTATGACTCCTAGCTTTTTGAACTTCCCAATGTGGATGGCATCAGATGGAACAATGTCTAACTTAATCAATGCCTTTATCACTATGGCTATTGCCTGTGTTGTTACATTTGTTGTAACCTGGATATTAGGATTTGAAGATCCAAAGGAAGAAGAAGTAAGCACTGTTGAAACAAAAAAATAACCAGCATCTCTAGTCCTCTGTCAGGAACTAATGTTGAATTATCAAAAATTGATGATGAAATGTTTTCTAAAGAAGTAATGGGAAAAAGTATTGCGATTTATCCGAGCGAGGGAAAAATATATGCTCCTGAAAAAGCAACTGTTGCGGCAGTGTTTCCTACAGGACATGCAATAGGATTAAAATTCGGTTCTTCTCTAGAGATGCTGATACATGTAGGTATTGATACAGTTAATTTAAATGGTGAACCATTTATTAATCATGTAAAATTAGGACAGAAAGTTAAAAAAGGAAAATTGCTTTTGGAATTTGACATAGATAAAATCAAAAAAGCAAATCTTGATCCAACTGTAATAGTAATTATTACCAATTCAACTGATTACTATGATGTAGTTGCTACTAAAGATGAGAAAATTACAACAGATAAAGAAATATTTGCGCTAATTAAGTGAGGTAAATAAATTATGGTATATGCTGATTTACATTGTCACAGCAATTATAGTGATGGTGTTCATTCTTTAGAAGAAGTATTTAGATTTCAAAGTGAGAGAGGCACAAAGGTTGTTGCGATTACTGACCATGATACTGTATTTCATTTTCAAAACATCAAACAAGCCGCAAGTCAATATGGCATTAAGACAATTAATGGAGTTGAGATGAGTTGTTATGATAATGATGTTTTTAAAAAAGTTCATGTTGTTGGTCTCTTTATAAACGATAACGCTGAAAATGTAAAACAATTATGCGATAAAACATTATTAGCTCGTGATAATTATCATCGTAAATTGATTGAAATACTTAATCAAAAAGGTTTAGATATTAACTATCAGCAGGCAAAAAAATTTTCACCGCATAATATTGTCTTTAAAATGCACTTATTTATGGCAATCGTAGAGAAATACCCAGAATATATGAACATGGAAAAATATCGTGAATTATTTGCGGGAAAAACTTCAAAAGATGTTGATAGCCAAATGGGTTACATTGATGTTAAGGAAGGAATTCAAGCGATTCACAAGGATGGTGGAATTGCGATTTTAGCTCACCCTTGTGAGTATAATAATTATGATGAAATTGATAAATATGTTTCTTTTAAGCTTGATGGTATTGAAATATCTCACCCTCTTATGAAGCAGAAGGATTATCAACTGGTTAAGCAATATATTGATAAATATCATTTACTTGCGTCAGGGGGCAGCGATTTCCATAATATGGCAATGCAAAATGACTTTATTGGTAATTACGGTTTGACACAAGAGCAATTTGAGGCAATTCAGTCACGAAAATATATTAAATAACAAATAAGGGCGTTAGATAATGCCCTTATTTTGTTGTATACTAAATTTATGAAAAAGATATATTTAGCAAGTATTGATCATCTTAAAAAAGATGGAAAACAACTGTATCAAAAGTACAGCCAATTAGCACAGCAATATGGTTTTGAGTTGTTGGATATGCCAGATGATTATTTCAAGTTGACATTGGATGAAGAAAGGGCCAATAAACTGGCGAATGACAAATTAGAACTAATGAAAAAAAGCGATATCATTGTTTGCGACTGCAATGATTTTCGCTGCGATAATGAGCCCATGGGAGAATCTGGGTTGACTTTAGGAATAGGCTATGGATTAAAGAAAGCCTGTTATTGTTATATGAGTGATGCAAGAAAACATAGTGAAAGGTATACTGGAAAAACCCATGTTAATTCTGAAGGAAGAATTGTAGATGAAAATGGTGCTTTCTTTGAAAATGATCCGTTAAATCTAATGCTTTATTACTCAAGTAAATTAGTTCAAGGTAGTTTTATGGATTGTTTAAAAGTAATAGAAAAGGAGCAGAAAGATGTTTGTCGATAATAATGGAGTATTAAGAAAGCCTGTTGCTTATCTGGCGGATTTTGAAATGTTTCTTCCAGAATTTCCAGAAACAATAAAAAATTGGCACCACATATGCGACAAGTATGGTTTAGTTGGCTATTTTCCTGGAGAGGCAGTCAGCAAAGAAAAAGATTATTCAAATAACACTCAAGAAATGTTTAAGGATATCTGTGATACTGATATTTACGGTGTTGTTCATTGTGATTTCTTAATCGCTCAATTAGATAATTGGCGAGGCAATCAGCCAGATAGTGGAACTGCCTTTGAATTGGGCCTAGCAATCGCATTAAACAAACCTGTTTATGGCTTTTATAGTGGCGAAAAAGAAATGATTGGCCGTGATTCAATTGCTCATAATCTTATTGATAATGAGACTTATGATGAAAATGGTTATGGTATCGAAAATCAGAAATATCCTCTTGACAACCTGTTTAGACTTGTAAAGCTAGCAGATAGTTTTGAAGGAGCCTGTAAATTAGCTAGAGAAGATTTTGATAAAAATCTAGAGGAAAATGGCTATAAAAAGTACAAATTAATCTACTAGCTAAATAAATCCACTTTGATAGCGTTGATATAAGAAATATGCTTGATTTTTGGTAAAATCAAAGCTTATAGGGTAGTAAAAACAGGATAGCTACTAAATTGGATAATCAGCGACCAAAAGGATGTTAGATAAAGGCTACATCCTTTTTCATTTACTCAACAAATGAAAATTTGAAAAGTTTAGTCAAATTATTGATATTTCAAAACGGTTCTCTTTTTATAAAGAATGTGAAAGTTTACCCACATGAATAGGAAAAATAAAGTAAGTTTGGTTATAATATAGTAAACATAGAGTTGAATCGTCTTTGTATAATCCTAAGGCTTTAAGTTATCACAAAAAGGACATTTGATAGCTTATGCATAATGATTTATTTATCTAGGGCGATATTGTTGGATAAAGGAGGAATTTATCATGAAAAAAATACTTTATTTTGTGATTTTGTTGATAGTTTTTTCTTTGACTTCCGGTTGTTATCCACTTTCGCCTAACTATAGTCAACAGGATGCAAAGTTGATCAGCCAAAAAGGTAGCGTGCTTATGAAAGAGTGGCTAGAGAAAAATATGCCGGATGCACAATTGCGAGAATGTAACGCAGATAGCCTTATGAGTATGGTAGATGGCAATAAATATCTGACGGGATATGCATATGGTTCTATCCAGGATAAGGATAAGATAATTGAATTCGCAATTGATACAAACAGCGCAGAGGTGTATTTCAAAATGGATCAAGACAGGCAGCATGAACTTGAACAGGCAATGGCATCATATCTATATGAATGTATGGGTATAGAACAGCAGTATGGAGATGGATTTGCATGCAGTATCATGGCCACTTCCTATGACAAAAATCATTTTGACTTCTTCGATTATGGACTTCCAGCTGGTGTGAACAATTTGGATGAATTCGTAAGAAATCCAGCTTCTCGACCACTAATTCATATCAGCAAAGTGCAGATATCGATACCAGAAGACAGGGATATTTCTCAATTTAGTTTGGAAGCTTTTGAAGAATTGTCAGAGAGATGTGGCGCAAAAATTGACGGTCTAGCAATGACAAACAATAGACAGACCGTAACATTTAGTAATGGCAAGGCAGGTTTCTATGAATACGGGATTTTGCTTGAAGGAAACGACTATGCTTTATGGGGTGCTATCCATGTCAAGCAGCAGATAAGAGATATTTCAACAAATAAAATTACCGTGTCGGATTACAGCTTTAACCCACAGCTGGATTTGAATTTCAAGGAAACCGAGACAGGCTTTGAGTTTGATTTCCCAAATGATTGTTGGGGGCAAAGCTTTAGGTTCTATGCAAAAAAGAATTCTGATCTCATTTTACATGACTATATCTATTATTATGGTGATTACGAAACAACGATAAGTTGGAAAGAACAAAGCCAAGGTATTTATGTAATGGTTTCAGAAAATCAGATGATTGTGGATTTCAATCTTGGTGGAGTATTGAAACGGGTAGAATAAGTAGCTATCAAAGCTACTATGAAGTATCAAATCGGTAATATTCTGCAAAAGAAAGGCTATTTAAACAAAAACAAGCTTGCCATTGTCATGACAGGCAAACTCTTCAATATTTTGACTGTACAAACCGGTTTCGAAATTGAAACTGGTTCTTTTTTTTTACAAAGGATCCAAAAGTTTACCCACATAGGTAGGGAAAACATAAACTGGTTCGGTATATTATGAGTAAAAATAGGGCTATTGTGGATTATTATGCTTTGGAAGCTATGACCAGAGGTAATTTTACGACAGCGATATTATCAGATAATGGAGGAAAGAGATATGGGATTATTTGATAAAAAATACTGCAGTATCTGTGGTGAAAAGATTGGATTGCTCGGCAATCGCAAATTAGAGGATGGTAATCTCTGCAAGGATTGCGCACGAAAACTCTCACCTTTTTTTAGCGATCGTCGCAATTCGACCGTGGAGGAAATCAAACAGCAGCTTGCCTACCGCGAAGAAAATGAGCGCCGTTTGGCGGATTTCCACCCTGATGTTACTTTCGGTAGATTGAGAAAGGTCTACCTGGATAGAGCAGGAAAGAAGTTTATTGTTACCACTGCTGTTAACTGGATGGATGAAAACCCCGATCTGATTTCCTTTTCCCAGGTTACAGGGGTCAATACCGATATTGTTGAAAACAAGACCGAAATTTATTATAAGGACGATGAGGGCAAAAACAAAAGTTATAATCCACGCCGCTATGAGTACGACTACGAGTTTAATGTCACAATCATGGTGGACTCTCCGTGGTTCGACAAGATCGAGCTGGAATTAAGCAGTGGCAACCGCCCCGACAATCGCCAGACCGACCTTTACCACCAGTATGAGGAGCAGATGTACACTCTATGTGATATTCTAAACGGAAGTCAGCGTCAGGGCTACGGGCAAAACGATTTTGCGACTTATACCGACCCTGATCTCAAAGCTCGTGAAAAGGAGATCATGGAGACTGTCATCAAAACTACCCCGTGGTACTGCAGCTTCTGCAAACTTCCAAACATGGGTAGTCTTAACTGTAGCCATTGCGGAAAGCCGGTATCGGATGAAAGCGTACTGAAACTGGCAAAAGATATTGCCAAGGCACAAATGATGCTGGATAAAATGAACCCACAAGACAGTTTTGACTCTACTGCCCAAAGCGCTACGCAGAGCTGGAATTGTTCCTACTGTGGCGCTCAAAATTCCGGCAACTTCTGCGAAAAATGCGGGACAAAAAGATCGTAGAGCTCTACCTGAAAAGGCCGGGATAGGGCCAGATATGCTAGATGCTGCCAAGCATCAGAAATCCTCATTAAAAGATAAGATGCTGGTATGAAAAAGGTTCTAAGCGTATTATTAATAGTTCAGATGGTTTTGCCCAAGGAGCCTAAAACAGCAATTACAGCATAAAACCAGCGCACTATTTAGTGCGCTTTTTGTTTGATAAGGCTACATTTAGTTCAGCTCCATAAAGCAGTATCATCATACAAAATTTTAACCAGAACATCATTAAGACAACTGCTGCTAATGAGCCATATGTTATTGAGAAATTAGAGAAAGAGTTGATGTAAATAGAATACAGCTTTGAAAAGATAATCCAAATTATTGCTGCTACAAAGGAACCTGGCAAATGGTCTTTGTACTTAATGTTAGAAAAACCCAAAAACTTATAAAGTGAAGCAAACAATAGAGTTTCTAGTAAAATGAAAATTAATGTTGATATAACAGGGGAAGTAAGCACGTTAATAAGGTGATGAAATGGACTGTCTTGTAGTAAAGCCGCAAACTGGCTAGAGAATACAAGTAGCAGTAAGGCTAATGTAATACTAATAGCTAGTATTATGGTAAATATGATTGAGAATATTCTAGCAAAAATAGAATTCACTTTTTCTTCAGTATCATAGATTTTTCTAAATCCCTTTGTTAGGGCATAGGCTGATTTAGATGCTGCCCAAATGCAGGTAATAGCCGAAATAGATGTTAAAGATATAGTAGAATCACTGTAAATTGATGAAACAATCTTCTCTACCCAATATGATACAGTTTTGGGAAGGTAACTGTTTAGTAAAGCCTCTAATTCCAAAAAATTGATTGGAATAACATATCGTAAAACAGATAGTATAAACATTAAGAAAGGAACGCAGGAAATAATAGCATAGAATGCTGCTTCTGTTGAATAAAGGTCGATATTATCGCTCATGGTTTTTTTAATTTGATTTTTGTTGTTTGATAAAAATGACAAAACTTTACTTAACATAGACTATTTATTCCTTTCAGATTTTAATTATTTTACTTTATTTTAATTAAAATTTAAATAGAAATTAAGGTAATATATTTATAGGAGGGACAAACATGTTTAGATCAGTAACAAAAAAGAAAAATGAGATTAGTATAGAAAGATGTTTAAGTCTGCTTTCTAGGGAAAGAAGGGCAACATTAGCGGTTAATGGCGAAGAAGGTTATCCATATTCAATTCCTATCAACTATGTGTTTTTACAAAAAGAAAATCAAATTGCCTTTCACTCTAGTAAAAAAGGCTATAAGGTTGATTGTTTAAGGAAAAGTGATAAGGTTTGCCTGACTGTTTTTGGCAATGAAACAATTAAACAGGAAGATTGGGCCCCATTTATGGAAAGTGTTGTGGTCTTTGGCAAATGCCATCTAGCAAATGATGAAAGGCAAAAATACTATTTGTTTGAACAATTTGCCTATAAGTATTATCCTGACAAACAACTAGCAAAGCAGGAAATTGAAAAGGCTGGACAGTTCGCTGATATTTATGTAATTGAGATAGAGCATATTAGCGGAAAAGAAATACAAGAAAAGTAAAAGGAGAATTAAAGTGAAGGTATTTGATACTATTATTAAGTCTAAAAGAGGCAGTGATTTGGTAACAACAATTGTTGACTGTCAAAAAGAAAATAGCGGATTGATTTTGTTTGTTCACGGCTTTAAGGCCGATCGAAGTGAAGGCGGCAGATTTTTAACTGTTGCTGAAGCTTTAGCTCAAGATAATATAAATAGCATCATGGTTTCTTTTGCTGGCTGCGGTGACAGCAAGGAGCCTTTTGAGAATTACTGCATGACAAATTGTTTAGATGATATCGATACAATGTATCAATATATGCTTAATAATTATTCAATTGATACTAATAGACTAGCGATGGTAGGCTATAGTATGGGTGGAAGATTAACAAGTATCTATAGCTATACTCATCCAGAATTTAAAACGATAGCTCTATGGGCTTCAGCCACCTATAATGGATTTGATAATAACGACACCTTTCTTGATAATAATGTAAATGAAATGATAAGTCAGGCTGAAAAGCAAGGCTATGCTGTAGCATACAATAGTTTTGACAATAACTACCTTCATATTTCAAAACGTTTTTTCGATGATATGTTTCAATACAAACCATTTGATAGTTTATGTAATTACCAGGGAAACGTTTTGTTAGTTCATGGGGATTCGGATTCAACAGTTGCTTATGATGTTTCCGTAAGGGCGTATAATGGATTAACGACACAAAAAAATAAAAAACTTTTAACAATTCATCAAGCAAACCACGGTTTTGGTTTATGGGATAATCATATGGAACAGTCTCAACAATTGACAAATGAAACAATACAGTTTTTAAAGGAGAATATTTAGTGGATTATCAAAAATATTTATATGCAGTTTATTCAAGCTGGCTTGGCAAAATAATAGGCATTAGATTAGGCGCTCCTGTCGAGAATTATTCCAGTGAGAAAATTGAACAGTTGTATCATGGCAAAACTGGTTATCTGGTTGATTATGATATATTTGCTAGCGACGATGATTCCAATGGACCATTGTTCTTCTTTAGATCACTATTAGATAAAAATGAGCTAACCAGTGATGATATAGCCAATACGATGCTAGGCTATATTCAAAGATATCAGGGCTTCTTCTGGTGGGGAGGAGAAGGAATATCTACTGAACATACAGCCTATTTAAATTTGGAAAGAGGAATAAAACCACCATTTTCAGGTAAAAGCAGCACTAATGGAATAGCTTTAAGCGAACAGATTGGTGGACAAATCTTTTCTGATTGCTGGGGATATTTGTCTTTAGGCGATCCAATCCAAGCTAAAGAATTCGCAATCAAAGCAAGCTGTATCAGCCATGATGGAAATGGCATTCAGGGAGGAATCTTTGTTGCTGCTGCGATTAGTTTGGCCTATGTCAACGATAATATAGTTGATGTAATTAATCAAACTTTAAACTACCTTGATAGCGATATGGAATACTACAGGGTGGTAAGAGTGATAATGGATTATTATTACCAGCATCCTGAAAATTGGAAAGATTGTTTAGATTTTATCCAGAAAAATTACGGCTATGATAAATATCCTGGAGTTTGTCACATTATTCCAAATGCCTGTATTATGACAATGGCTATGATGTATGGAGAAAATGATTTCTCTAAAACATTAACAATAGCTAATCAATCAGGTTGGGATACAGATTGTAATTGCGGCAACTTGGGTAGTATTATGGGTGCATTAGTAACAGTTGATAATATAGATAAAAGCTGGATACAGCCGATAAATGATATTGTTAATAGTTCCAGCTGTATCGGTTATTTAAATATTCAAACTATATCACAAAGCAGTAAGGTTTTTGCGAAAGTTGCTTTTAAACTTAAGGGGATTGAAATTAAAGATGATAAAAAATTTGATTTACCTTATAGTACAAATGGGTTTAGAGGAGAGCTGTCTCAGCAGGATGGCAAACTATTAGTCCAAAGTGAAAAAGTGGAGAATTTCAGCTATTACCTTGGCAAGGATATTTATGATAGTAGATATGACCCAAGCTTTTCTGCTCTTTTATATCCAAATGATATTATTCAATTTAGACTGGAAAATGCGGAAAAAGTGAAAATATTTGTTCAGGATTGTCAAGGTAATATTGAGTATTCAAATGTTTTTGTTAATCAGAATGAAATCAGCTATCAGATTAAAACAGCTGTCAATAAGACAATTAATCGTTATGGCATTATCAATATGTCAGATAAGCCATATTATATTATCGATTACAATTTTATTCATGCCCCTATTGTAGATATTGATTTTAGAAATTATCCAATAGATGTTTATGGTCCAAGATATGAAAAGGACTATCTATATAATTTAAGAAATTTTGTTATTCATAGCGGTAAATACAAGGTAAGTGATAAGGGACTAAGACTATTTGGTGATGAAGGTGGTTTTATCAGTACCTTGTGTCCATGTGTGATAAATAACTATTCTGTTAGTTTCTCTGGAGAAGATTTGTTATTAGCATTTAATGTCAAGGATTATCAAAATTATGACAGTTTTGGCATAGTAAAAAATGAAATTTGCTTCATAAGCAAACAACAGGGAATAAAAGATGTGAAAAAAATGTCGAATTTTTATCGAGAAAATGACAAAAATACAATTGTATTGAGCAACAAAAATGATAAAATAGTAGTGAAAATTAATAGCGATGTTTTTGTTATTGAAAAAACGCTGTCAAATTCTATTATTGGATTATCTTTTGAGAAAGAATTTGACTGTATGATTTACTCATTAAGAGTTGATTAGCTATAAATACCCAAGAGGTATTTATATAGATTAAGTAATTAGGAGGAAACTATGAAGAAATTACTTACAGTTTTATTGGTTGCTTTGTTGACTATCTCTATGGCAGCTTGCGGCGAAAAAACAAACGGTGGCGATACTGATACTAAGAAAAAAGTAGCTGTATTATTACCTTACATTGGTGACCAGTCATATTTTGACACATTAAACAATGGTGTAGTTAAGGCTAATGCTGAATATGGTGATCAAGTTGAAGTAACTTTAATTGAAGCTGACCCTAAAGGATCTGCTGATAAGGCTACTTGGGAAAATGCATATGCTGAAGTATGTGAAGATGGACAGTACGATTTAGTTATATCTGGTAATGCTACATATGAAGGATTCTTAGCTGATGCTTGTGCTAAATATCCTGATCAAATGTTCATGAACTTTGATACATCATGGTCAATTGAAACTCCAGCTAACTGTTATGCAGTAAGCTATGGATTAGATGATTTAGGTTATGTTGTTGGTACATTATCTGCAGCAATCACTAAGACTAATAGAGTTGGTGTAGTTGTTGGTATGGACAACCAGGCTATGAACCAGTTCATCGCTGGTTATTGCCAAGTTTTAGCTAGCAAGAATGTTGAATATGCAGTTGTTTATCCTAACAGCTTTACAGACACAGCTTTAGGTAAAGAGTATACAGATAGATTAATCAAAGACAACAATTGCGATGTTATTTGGCAAGTTGCTGGTGGTTTAGGAAATGGTGTTATTGAAGCTTGTTCAAATTACGACACTGTATGGTGCGTAGGTGTAGACCAAGACCAATATGCTCAATTTGCTGAAACTAATCCTACATGGGCTAAGACAATCATCACTTCTGCATTAAAGAATACAGACCAGGCATTAATCAATGCTGTTCAGATGGTTATTGATGGTTCAATCTCAGCTAAGATGGGTAAATACGAAGTATTAGGTATTAAGGAAAACTGTGTTGGTTTAGCAGAAAATGACTACTATTTAGCTAACGTTCCAGAAGATGTTAGAAAAGAAATCGCTGATACATTAAGTGCTGTTGCTAACGGTGAAGTTGAAGTTGCTGATACAATGACAATGACTGACTACGAAAATCAATGGCCAACAATCAGAGATGCTAACAGAATTAACAAATAATTTAAAAAATTAAAATGTTGATAAAAGTTTATGCTCTATTAGGTTTTAATAGGGCATAACTTTTATCATTTGAAATATGATTTCGATTTATTAATTTATATGTAGTAAATCAAAATGATAGTTCAAACTATCAGATATAGTGGATAAAAATAGAACAGGAGAAAGCTATGGAAGAAACTATCTTAAAGCTGCAACAGGTTACAAAAGTCTATGGTAATGGAGTTGTTGCCAATCGCGATGTAAATGTTGACTTCCAAAAAGGAGAGATTCATTCCATTTGTGGTGAAAACGGTGCTGGTAAATCTACATTAATGAAAATGATTTTCGGTATCGAAAAACCATCAAGTGGAACAATTACCTATAAGGGTCAGCAGGTGCATTTCAAAAATTCAATGGATGCTATTAAAGCCGGCATCGGAATGGTACACCAGCATTTTATGTTGATACCATCATTCTCAGTTGTTGACAATATCATCTTAGGTGATGAACCAAAGAAGGGCGTATTTATCAATAAGACTGAAGCAATCAAAAAGTGTCAACAATTATCCGATAAGTATAATTTTGAACTTGATGTTACTCAGAAAGTTTCTGAATTATCAGTAGCAAAAAGACAAAAGGTTGAGATATTAAAGACCTTATATCGTGATGCTGAGCTTATTATTTTAGATGAGCCTACTTCAGTATTAACTCCACAGGAAACTGAAAAGCTATTTGTTCAATTAAGGAGTTTTAAGGAACAAGGAAAGACAATTATCTTTATTTCTCATAAATTGGAAGAAGTTAAGCAGATTTCAGATCGTATTACAGTTTTAAGAAGTGGTGTCACAAAAGGAACATATACAAATGAAGAGTTGTCTATTAAAGAATTAACTAGATTAATTATTGATAGAGATATAGAAAATGATATGGATTGCTTCAAGAAAGATTCTTCTATTAAGGGCAATGGACTTGAAGTTAGAAATCTGACTATGAAGCATAATGGTAAAAATATTCTTGATAATGTTTCATTTACTGTTAAAAACGGCGAAATATTAGGTATAGCTGGAGTTGAAGGAAATGGTCAGGTTGAACTTGTTAAATCAATTGTTGGCTTAAATGAATCAGAGTATTCTGGATCAATTATGGTTAACGGTGTAGATGTTTCAAAACTATCAGTTAAGCAAAGACGTAATGAGGGATTGGCTTATATTCCTGAAGATCGTATGGGTGATGGAACTTCTTCTGAATTGCCTATTTACGACAATATCATTTCAACTTATTTTGATAGAGAAGACATTAATGGCAAGATTTTGATGAATACTAATGCTATTGATCAAAAATCTAATGAGTTGATTGAAACCTTTGCGGTTAGATGTAAAGATAATAAAGCAACTATTTCTTCCCTTTCAGGAGGTAATATTCAAAAGGTTGTTGTTGCTAGAGAATATGAAACAAAGCCTTCAGTAATGGTTGCCGAACAGCCAACTCATGGTATCGATATCGGTTCAGCCGAGTTTGTTCACCATAAGCTTATTGAACTACGCAACAATGGCTCAGCAGTATTATTAGTTAGTGCTGACTTAAATGAAGTTATGAATTTATCAGATCGTATTATTGTTATGTTTGAAGGACATGTTGCTGGTTACTTCAAGGATGCAAATAGCGTAACTGATCATCAATTAGGTATGTATATGTTAGGTGCTAGTAGACAAAGTGCCGAAGAGATAGAAGGAGCTTTAAATGACTAAGAAAAAATCATTTGATAAAAAGAATCTCTCAATAACAAATGAAAGAGTATTCTCAGCAGTAAAGATACTAATCTCAATACTTATTGCCTTAATTATCACATTTATTGTTTTATGCTTTATATCTGAGCAACCATTAAATGCGATAATGACAATCATGTTTGGACCTTTGAAGAAGGCAAGATATATTGGTATTGTTATTGAAAAGACAATTCCTTATGCTTTTGCTGGTTTAGCTGCCTGCTTATTATTTAAAGCTGGATTCTTCAACTTAGGTTGCGAAGGTATCTTCATTATTTCAGGTGTATCTGTAGCGGCAGTAGCAATTAATGAAAAATTAGCAATTGCTGGCTTACAACCAATTTTATGTATTTTAGCAGCAGGAATTACCGGTGGTATATTGATGTTAATACCTGCATTCTTAAAGGCTAAATTCAATACTAATGAAATGGTATTATCGTTGATGCTGAACTCATTATATGCTGGTATAGCTGCATATTTGGTTAGAACATTTATGTTAACTACAACTACTTCAACAGTTGGTTCAAAAAACTATATGGCTACCGCTCAAATTGGTTATATCTTTGAAAAATTCCATATTTCAGCCTGCTTCTTTTTGCTGATTGCTGTTATGATAGTTTTGGAAATCGTCATGAACAAAACAAAACTTGGCTATCAGATTAGATTATCTGGAACAAATAAAAAATTCGCCGAATATTCTGGAATTAACTCATTCAAACTATCAATGGTAGTTAACTTCTTGGCTGGTGTCTTGGCCGGTGTTGGTTCTGCCTGTCACTTGCTGACTCAGACTTCATTCTACATTCCATCAGTTTCGGTTGTCGGCATTGGATTTTCAGGCTTATTAATGAGTATGCTTGGTAAAAACGACCCAATTGCCACTGTTATTGCTACTTTCTTTTATCAATATTTACAGGAAGGTGCTTCAGTATTGTATTATACAGACAAATCAGTACCATCTGAAATCATCGCGGTTGTTGTTGGTATCGTCGTATTGTTGATTTCGTCTCAGCATTTCTTGAGAAAATATCGTGAGAAAAAACTATTAAAGGAGGGCTTAGCAGAACATGATTAGTATTATAAAAGGTATATTTACATTAAGTTTCTTATTAGTAGTTATTCGTTTATCAACTCCAATTTTATTTGCTGGTATGTCATCATTTGCTGCTAGCACCACTGGAATTGGTAATATTGGTGTTGAAGCTATTATGACAATGTCAGCCTTATTTGCGATTTTGGGATCATATTGGACTCAAAGTGCAATATTAGGCTTGTTGATTGGTATGTTAGTAGGTGTGCTAATGGCAATGATGATAGCTTTCTTCTCAATGAGACTGGGAGCTAATCCTACTTTAGTTGGTATTGCTTTAAATACATTTGCTGATTCATTAGCAATCTTCATTTTATACTTGTTTACTGGTGATAAGGGTTCAAGTGCATCATTGGCTGTCAAGACAATGGGTACTATCAATATTCCATTTATTAAGGATATTCCTATTTTAGGACAGATTCTTTCAGGACAACATGTTTTAACTTATGTCTGCTGGATTTGCTTAATTGTTTTTGGAATTTTAGTATTTAAAACTCCATTAGGTTTAAGAATGCGTTCTTGCGGATTGAATCCTGATGCAGCAAAGACCGCTGGTATTAATGTTCAAAGATTACAGGTATTATCACTTGTCTTCTCTGGTATTTTTGCTTCTTTAGGCGGAATCTTCTTATCATTAAACTACTTATTAATCTACTCAAAGTTAATGGTATCTGGTATGGGTTGGATGGGTATTGCTGCTAACGGTATTGCTAGCGGAAATTACTTCCTGTTAATTGTTGGCTGTTTGATTTTCGGTATCTTTAGAGCTGTATCAATTGTATTTGCTACAACATCTAACTTCCCATCTGATTTATTGACAGCAGTTCCATATGTGGCAGTTATCGTTGTTATCGTTACAGTTTCAATTGTTAACTATCTAAAGATTAAAAAGGGAAATGTTAATGAACAATAAGAGGTGTATTCACCTCTTTTTTAGAGAAGGAGTAATATGAAAAGAAAAATAATTATTGATTGTGATCCAGGTCATGATGATGTTTTAGCGATCTTAACAGCGCATCATTATTGTCAACAATTGGAAATATTAGGAATAACAACAGTTGCTGGAAATCAGACTTTGCAAAAGGTAACTGATAACATTTTGAAAGTTGAGGATTATTGTCAACTAGATTATCCAGTATATATGGGTTATGACAGTCCAATCGTATTAAAAAGTGAACCTCAGCCTTTGGCTCATGGTGAAAGTGGGTTGGATGGATTCGTCTTTGAAAAAACAAATAGAAAAACTGAATCAATGCATGCAATTGATTTCTTCAAAAAGTGCCTGATTGAAAACGACAAGGTAACAATTGTTGCTTTGGGCCCCTTAACAAATGTGGCAATGTTTGTTAAAACATACCCTCAATTGGCAAATAAGATTGATCAGGTTGTATTAATGGGTGGTTCAATCGATTCAGGAAATATTTTACCTTGTAGTGAGTTTAACATTTATCACGATCCACATGCTGCATATATTTTATTTAACAGTGGTGTGAAAATTGTGATGGCTCCAATTGAAGCATGTTATAGCGGAAAGATTTATTTAAAGGAGCTTATGGAATTTAATAAACCAGGCAAATTGTATAAAATGCTTGATGGTTTAATGAAATTCTACAGTAAGTATGCTACTGATAGGAATTGGGATTCGACAGCCATTTTTGACGTATTACCAGTTGAATACTTAATTCATCCTGAATTCTTTGATACCAAAGAAATGTATGTAAATATTGAGATAGAAGGAAAGTATACTAGAGGAATGACTGTTTGTGATAAGACAGGAAGAAAAATTAATTCTATTACAACAACGGTAATGGTTGCAGTAAATAGAGACGAATTTATCAAGGATGTACTTGCTGCATTATCTAGTTTAAATGAACAATTAGGATGATATTGGGCAATTCTGTTTACTAAATTAACAAAAAAAGATTAAAATATAGATATAAAATATTGGGAGGAAACAAAAATGAGCCGTGTGATGGATATTATTAAAGATGAAACTTTGACATATCAACAGCAATTACTTCAATTAGCAAGATATGCCGAAAATACTGAGGGACCTTTCTTACAATCAGAAGAGTATCAAAAGGCATTTGCAAAGGGTATTTTATGTGATTTAGGCGAAGGTATGGCACCATATCGTCCAAGATATATTGCACCTGACTATTCAATTTTAATGGAAAAGGGATGCAAATTCTTGGAATTAGATCCACCAAAGGATTTGTTAGAAGCAACTAATGCATTGCTGATTATGTACAAGCATGTTCCATCAATTACATCATTTCCAGTTTATTTAGGTAATTTAGATACTTTACTTGAACCATTTGTTGTTAAAATGGATCGTGATGAGGCAAAGAAAATACTAAAACTTTTCTTGTTACATATTGATAAAACTCTAGTGGATTCGTTTGTTCATGCTGATTTAGGCCCAAAAGATTCACTAACTGGTCGTATTATTTTAGAATTAACAGAAGAAATGCAATTGGCAATGCCAAATTTGACATTAAAGTATGATAGTGAAGTTACTCCTGATGATTATGCTATTTGTGCCATTAAATGTATGTTAAAGACAAGCAAGCCATCATTTGCTAATCACAAGATGTTTGTAAGCGAATGGGGTGAGGATTACGTAATTGCTTCTTGTTATAATGGACTTAAATTGGCAGGTGGCGGATATACTTTACCAAGAGTTAGAATGTATGAGTTATCGAAGGAAGCTACTTCAATTGAAGATTTTAAGAAAAGAGTTTTACCATATTATACTGAATTAATGCTTCAGTTTATGGATAATAGAATTCGCTTTATTGTTGAGCAGAGCAATTTCTTTAAGAGCAATTTCCTTGTTAAAGAAGGCTTTGTAAAGCGCGAAAACTTCACAGGTATGTTTGGTTTAGTAGGATTAGGTGAATGTTGCAATAACCTATTGGGTATAACTGACAAGATGAAAGGTTATGGCCATAATAAGCAAGCTGATGATTTAGGTGTAGAGATTATGGAACAGTTATCTTCATTAATTGCTGCTCATAAGGGCTTGTATTGTGAGTCAACAAATAATCAATACCGTCTACATGCTCAGGTTGGAATCGACAGTGATGGTAGAGAGAATTCTCCAGGAGCTAGAATTTCAATCGGCGCAGAACCAGAATTAATGGATCATATTTTACATTCATGCCGCTTCCATAAGTACTTCCCAACAGGAATTGGAGATATCTTCAAATTCGAAGAGACTTGGTATAATACCCCAGAGTCATTATTAGATATTATTAAAGGTGCATTAGCAAATGGTATGAGATATTTCTCAGGTTATTTAGCTAATAATGATGTTGTTAGAGTTACAGGATATCTAGTTAAGAAGAGTGAATTAGCAAAATTAGATCGAGGCGAAGCATCATTAAATCAGTGTACAGTATTTGGACAGGGTGCTCGTAACACTTCAAATGCTTTAGATAGAAGAATCGAAAGCTATGATCAAAGCACCGGTAAATAAAATTATTTCGTTTTCAAATGTAGATGGTCCTGGTAACAGGACCTCTATCTTTTTTCAATCCTGCCCTTTTCATTGCTTGTATTGCCATAATCCGGAAACAATTAATTACTGTATTCATTGTGGCAAATGTGTAAAAACCTGTCCAGTTGAAGCGTTAAGCATGATTAATGGAAAGGTAGTCTGGGATAAAGATAAATGTGTTAGTTGTGATACCTGTATTAAAACCTGTCCAAATCTATCTTCACCAAAAATAACATATATGAGTGTCGATGAGGTGTTACAACATATCATTAAATCAAAGCCTTTTATAAAGGGGATAACAGTATCAGGTGGCGAATGCACCAATCAGCATCAGTTTCTAGTTGAATTATTTAAAGAAGTTCACAAACTGGGATTGACCACATTTATGGATTCAAACGGCTGTAGGTTATACAGTGAGATGGCTGATTTAATGGAAGTAACTGATAAAGTGATGCTGGATGTTAAAGCCTATGATAATGACTTTCATAAATTGATTACAGGAAGTGATAATGATATTGTTTTAAAAAATCTAAACTATCTGTTAGAAAATGATAAGATATATGAGGTTAGAACTGTTCTGTTAAACAATCATCAACAGAATATAAAAACAGTTGAAAATGTTAGTCGAATAATCAAAGATAAATGCATTTATAAACTGATTAAATATCGTCCTTTTGGAGTTAGAGAAGAAGGACTACAATTTTGTGGCAGAGCAATTATCTCTGATCAGCAGATTAATGAAATGAAAGAATTAGCTCTAGCTAATGGAGCTACAAATGTTAGAATTGTATAAAAGAAGAGTAATCTTCTTTTTGATAATAGGAGGATAATATGAGTGAGTATAAAAGCTTTGATTTATTAAGAAAAATGTATTTTGTTAGAACAGCAGGCAGTGCTGAAGATAAAAAGATACAGGAAATACTATTAGATGAGTGTAAAAAATTTACTGATGATGTTGTTCTGGAAGAGTTTGATATAGATGGCTATGAAATCAAAAAAGCATCGCTTGTTTTCCATGATCCCCAGATGAGTTTTGATTGCGCTGGTGTTGGATTATCTGGATCAACTGATCAATGCGGAGTAACAGGTGAATTCTGTTATCTTTCGAGCGAAGCAGATGTTGAAATAAGTGATATTGAAGGAAAAATATGCCTTGTTACTGGCAAACTGGTAAAAGTTTCGATGTATAAGAAAATCTTTAACAAAAAACCGGCCGGCTTAATCTTAACGACGGGAAGTGTCTATGATAGTAATGAGGATACTGATTTAGATCCATATATGTATCGCGATAAACACTATAATATTGGTAAAATCCCGGCAGTATGCATATCTATGAGTGATGCTGAGAAATTATTAAGAGCTATGCCATTAAAGGCAACATTAACTATCATTCAAGATGAAAAAGTTAACAAGACAAGTAATGTTGTAGCTACTATTGAAGGTGGAAGTAAAAAAGACGAAGTAGTTGCTTTTACTGCCCATTATGATTCTGTTAGTTTTTCAAGGGGAGCATATGACAATGCTACTGGCTGTATTTGTATTATGCAGTTATTGTCATATTATAGCCAGCATAAACCAGATAGAACGTTAAAGTTTATTTTCTGCGGTGCTGAGGAAATGGGTTTACTAGGTTCAAAGGCGTATGTTGAAAAACATGCTGATCAATTAGATAAGTATTGCCTTAATATTAATGTTGATATGGTGGCTGTTACAATTGGTTATGATATCGCTTGTGCAACCAGTGGTATGGATTTGGTAAACTATATTAATTATGAGGGCAAGATAAATGGTTTTGCGATAATGGCAAAGCAGGGAGTGTATTCATCTGACTCTACTCCATTTGCTGATAAAGGAGTTCCAGCTGTATCATTTGCGAGAATAGCGCCAAATGGTGGTGCCCAGATTCATAGCAAAAAAGATGTAATTGATTTTTTAAGCGAAAACAATTATTATAAAACTTGTGATTTCTTGACCAAATTTTCCGAAAGACTTATTAATTCCATTTGTTTCCCTGTTAAAAGAGATATTCCTGAAAACATGAAGGAAGAGCTGGATTATTATAACGGAAGAAAAGAAAGAAAGAACTAGAAATTTTGAGGTATATTACTATGTTAGAAATCTTAATTGCTGTTGTAGCGATATTATTAACATTATTTGTAGTCGTTGTTATTGTCCCAACTAACAAAGACGGTAAATTGAACAAGTTTTTTCAAATTGTCCATAATTTTTTCAATTTCAAAAAAATGTATTTGAGCTTGGCCTTAAAAATTATCTATATCATCTTAACAATTTTTAGTATCCTATACGGTATTAGATTGTTATTTGGCTATAGAATTTATGGTTATTATGTATCTACTTTCTGGTATGGATTAGCACTTATTATCGCTTCACCAATATTATTAAGATTATCTTTTGAAATGTTGTGGTTGTTGATTTCGGCAGCTCAATCTGTTATTCAGATTAGAGATAAGATGCTTGAAAAAGAAAGTAAATCTTTTGATGAGAACTTTGATGATGTATTAAATGCTACTGAGAAATTCTCGGGAAAGGTGTTTAACAAAGCCAAAGAGTTTTCTGAAGATGCTTTAGAGGCAGCAGGGAATAAAATAAATGAGATGAAAAAGGCTAATAAGCAAAGCGAAGAAACGATAGAAAAAACAAATTTGGATAATACTGATAACCAATCAGATGATTCGCAACAAAAGTAAAACAGGGAAATCTATTTTCCCTTTTTTGTTATAATATAGAGGTGATAGGAGAGAATATGAATACAGCTAAAATCGATTTACATTTACACTTAGATGGATCTATTGATATAGATTGGGCTTATAAAACAGCAAAAAGGGAAAACAACTGCACTTTAGATTTTGATCAATTTTACCAGAGTCTATATCCTGCTTTTGTAAATAGACAGTTAAGCATTAAAAAGTTTGATTTAACCTGTGCTTTGCTTCAAAGTGAACAAGCTTTAGTTGAGAGCAGTTATCTTTTAGGGAAAAGATTAGCTGAAAGCGGAATGATATATGCAGAGATTAGATTTGCTTCCCAGCAGCATTGTCAAAAAGGTCTAACCCAAAAACAGGCAGTACAGGCAGTTTGTTATGGATTAAAACAAGTTGAAAAACAGTATCCCGATATAGATTTAAAAGTAATTGATTGTATGATGCATAAATCAGATAGCGCCAAAGCAAATGAAAAAGAAAATTTAGAAACTATTGAAGTAGTTAAAGAACTAATTGGTGAGAAAACAGTAGTAGGTTTAGATTTGGCTGGATATGAGAATAATTGTGAATTAATGGAATATAAACCTCTTTTTGATAAAGCAACAGAGTATGGAATTCCATTTACGATTCATGCTGGAGAGATGGGCAATGGAATGAATGTTGTAACAGCTCTTTCTTTTAATCCTGAGAGAATTGGTCATGGTATCAATTGTGTTGATGATGAAAAGTGGTTTAAGGCAGCAATTGAAAGTGGAAAAGTATTTGAAGTGTGTTTAAGCAGTAACTGTAAGGATTATAATTATATCTCTCATCCTGTTAGAAAGATGATAGATAATGGCATCAAAGTGGCAATTTGCTGTGACAATATGATGTTTTCAAGAACATTCATGCAAAGAGAACATCAATTGCTTAAGGATATGGCAATAAGTGAGAAAACGTTGATGCAATGTAACTATAATGCGATTGATGGCGCTTTTTGTGATGAGCAGATAAAAGAAAAACTTAGATATAAACTGAAGCAATTGGAGTTATAAAATTATGATTAGCTCAACAGTGTATAATTTGAAACACAAGGATGGATTAAATCAAAGAGTTCAGCAGGTTACTTTTGATAGTTTAAATGAAATAGAATTTTTAAAACCAGCTTATAATCCTGATTCTTTTGATGCGGTTTGTAATCTTTATGAGCAGTTTTTTATCCAAAAATATGATTTTATTTGCGGATGGATATTAATCTATACTCTTATAGATGATTTGTTTATACCTGATAATATGTTTGAATGTGATGGTATGACTTTTTTTGATCGACTATCTTGCGTTAACTATCATTTTAAAAAGAATATTAAACTCAAAAATAATAAACTGGTATTTTTAAACAAAGAAACACAGCAGATTTTTAACTATTTAAAACAAAATAATAAACTGCACATAGTTAAAGGGAAAAGAAATAAACTGACTTTTTTACCGGTGAGCAAAAATTTCGGATATTTATCCCAATATCAGAATAATTATCAACTATTAGTTAACAGTAATTTTTTTGTTATGCTGCATTTTGATTGTGACAGTTTTTTTGATAGTGTTTCAACCCCAGTTGGACTAATGGTAAAAAATGGTAAAATAATCGCTCCAAATATGTATGATAGAGAGTGCTTAATTGTCAGAGATAATAAGGTAACTATCGAAACTATAAGGTTGAGTCAATTGAAAATAGAAATAGATGGTATTACATATCAGGATAATGTTAATTGTCAATTGTATCAGCGAGGAAAAAATCGTCGAAGCAAAAAAGGCGGGTTTGATATTGTAGTTGTTAATGATAGGGTATTAGCTTTCAAAAAGAATGGTAATTGCGAGATTCCTGAAAGCGGCTTTGTTATTAAGATAGAAAAGGAAATTAGTATAAAAGATTATAGTGTTAAATATCGTGGTTTGGAAGATGTATCTTTTGGCTTATCGGTTGGCAATAGCACAATTGTAAATGGAAAAGTAACTGATAAGTTTATTTCACCATTTTATAATATGTTTAGTCCAATTAAAAAAGCCTTTGTTCCTGCAGTGTATCCACTTAATTTTAAGAAGGATAGAGCTCCAAGAATAGTATTAGGGGCAGACAAAGATAATAAAGCAATGTTATTGTGGTTTGAAGGAGCCGGTAAGTTTGGCTATGACCGAAATAAAGATAGCTCTGGAGCATCTTTAAAAGAGGTTGGTGAAATATGTCAAAGATTACAAATGTATAATGGAATCAATTTGGATGGTGGTGGTTCAGCCCAAATAATATTTAACAGACAACGTCAATTAATGATATCTGACCGAAATAATAATACCTTTCAACAACAAGAAAGGGCAGTTCCAACCGCCCTAGTAATTAAATAGCTTATTTGTTATTTTCCATTTCCAATACTTTTCTAAATTGTGTTTCATATAATTGTTTGTAGACACCATTTTTATCTAAAAGTTGTTGATGATGACCTTGCTCGACAATAGTTCCATTTGAAACAACAAGTATTTTATCTGCCTTTAAAATTGTTGACAATCTATGAGCGATAACGATGCAGGTTCTATTTTTCATTACTTTTTCCAAAGAATCCTGGATAAGATTTTCGCTGATTGAGTCTAAAGCACTGGTGGCTTCATCTAGAATAAGAATCTTTGGATTTTTTAAGATAACTCTGGCAAGAGAAATACGCTGTTTTTCCCCACCAGATAATTTTAATCCTCTATTTCCTACTTGACTATTATATCCATCGGCAAATGAGCTAATTGTATCATGGATATTTGCGATCTTGCAGGCTTGAATCAGTTCGTCCATAGTAGCATCTTCTTTAGCGAATAATAAGTTTTCCTTAATTGTTCCATTGAAGAGATAAGCTTCCTGACAAACCATTCCGATGTTATCCCTTAGGTAAGCTATATCGATGTTTCTTATATCGATACCATTAATTGTTATGCAGCCTTCATTCACATCGTAAAATCGCTCTAATAAATTCACAATTGTGCTTTTACCACAACCAGATGGACCAACAATAGCATATGTTTTTGAACAAGGTACCTCAAAAGAAATATCTTTTAGTAAGGGTACATCTTTTAAGTATTGGAAGTTGACTTTATCGAACCTTATAGTAGTTGTGCTAAAATCAGGCTTTAGAGGATTGGCGCAATTTTTTATAGTGCTTTGCATATCCAAATAGGAGAATATCCTAGTAAATAAGGCAATCGATCTAGTAAAATCGACTGATATATTTAATAATGATTCTACGGGTCTATATAACCTGTTAATCATAGTTACTGAAGCTGTTATTGTTCCAACTGTTAAAGTAGAATTAGCTTTGACGATAATTAAATAGCCGCCAGCTAGATATATTAGCAAAGGCCCTAAATTGGTAAATATACCCATTGCCACCTTAAACCATTTACCTGCTCTTGATTCCTTGATAGATAGTTTGGTGACCTCTTTATTAACTGCGATAAATTGCTGATTCTTTTTTTCCTGCTGGTTGAATAGCTTAACTAGCAGAGAACCACTTGGAGAGAGAGTTTCATTAATAATTTCGTTAAGCTGGTCTGCTTTTTGCTGGGATTGGCTTAAATACTTCCAGCGATTCTTTCCTGCTGTTTTGGTTGGCAGCACTAATAAAGGAATAACGACAATTCCTACAATGGCGAGCTGCCAATCAATAGAAAATAAAGCGAAAATTGTTGTAACTACAGTGCAAATATTTGAAATAAAGCTGGTTAAGGTTTGAGAAATAACGGTTGAAACCCCTGAGATATCACTATTCATTCTAGTAATGATTTCACCTTGTTTTTCACTGTTAAAGAAGCTGACAGGCATCGTTTGTAAGTGAGCAAACATCTCGTTTTTCATGTCGAATACTATTTTTGCGGAAATCCAGCTATTGATATAGCTTTCAAGTACGGCAATAACTTGAGAGAAAGTTAAAGCTACAATAGCTAAAATAGATAATTTTACTAGTAAACTGAAATTTTTACCTAATATAGCTACATCTATTATTTTTCCAGTAATGATAGATGGCAGTAAACCGCAAATAGCAGAAATTACAATGATGATAAACACCAATAACAATTGAAACCAGTAGGGCTTTAAATAACTGAAAATCCTTAATATCAGTTTTTTTGTTATTTTTGGCTTATTATTACGTTCTTGTTCAGTTAAATAGTTTTTTGGACCAGGTAGTCTTGCCATAGTATATTCACCTTTCATTAAATATTGATAAAAAAGCACCAACTATGGTGCTGCTTTGATATTATCGTGGGCCAAGTGTATTTTTAGCCATTCCACATATCGATTCAGCTTTCAAGTAAAAATCTAAGCCTTACAACATCATAATTCACATTTTATTTTATCATATAATCATTTTGTATCAAATATTTCATAATTGATAATCGGAAGTTACAGGTTATCTTTTGTATAATGAATTTAAGGACATAATATATTAGTTAATAAATTTGATGAATATTAGTATGAGTAGAAGAATTTTAGCTAACGCAAATCTTATCTTATAGCAGGAAAAAAACTGATAAAAAAAGTATATTATTGTTTATCCAGTATCAAAAAGAAGGATCAATTCTCCAAAGCATACTCTTATACATGTAAATCATCAATAAATGGATATCTGCGTAAAAATAACTATGTAATATTATTCTGAAGATGAATTTCTAATTTTAGGCTTTTTAGTTGAAAAATAATAAGAAAGGTTATTTAATAATTATAGAAGGGAAAAGTAACATAACTCACTTATTGTTACCTGTAGTATTAAAAGAATGAAAAAAATTTTAACTGTTTTGCTTGGCTTATCTTTATTTGGTTGTAGTAGTAAAGCAAACTATCACCAAATAGATGGACAAAGAGCATTAGATATGATGAATAATGAAACTGATTATATTATTATTGATGTTAGGACAGAAAGCGAATATCAGCAAGGCCATATTAAAAACGCGATCAATATTCCAAATGAAACAATTGATGAAAGCGTTAGTGAAATATTAACGGATAAGGATCAGCTGCTTTTAGTCTATTGCCGTTCTGGAAATAGAAGTAAACAAGCAAGTGAAAAACTGGCAAAGCTTGGTTATAGTAATATTTATGAGTTTGGGGGAATATCAGATTTTCCAGGAGAAATAGTAAACCAGTAAAAAGCGTTTTCAAATGAATTACGCTTTTTTATTGGTAGTATTGACAATTGTTATATACTGTTATACACTGTTATAGTCAAAGAGGAGATGAGATTATGAAAATAGTAATCAGTAATAGTAGTTCAACACCAATATATCTGCAGATAAAGAATTCTATTATTGAACAGATTTCCAATAATGAACTTTTATTGGATGAACCTCTTCCATCTATTAGAACATTAGCTAGTGAAATTAAAATAAGTGTAATGACAATAAAGAAAGCATATGAGCAGCTTGAAGCAGAGGGCTATATAGTGACTATACAAGGAAAAGGGTCTTTTGTCACCGCTAAAAGCAGGGAGCTTTCTTTAGAAAACGCTAAAAAAGAAATAGAGAATCATATCAAAAAGATCGTTTCTTTGGCCAAGAAAAACGATATATCAAAGAAGGATATTATCTCAGCGTTAGATATTTATTATGGAGAAAATGAATATGAGTGTGATTAGTATTGAAAATGTTAAAAAGAATTATCCTAATTTTAGTTTAGGAGAGATCAATCTAGAAATAGAGAGTGGTATGATAATTGGATTAATAGGAGAGAATGGTGCAGGAAAAACAACATTACTTAAATTAATCTTAGATATTATTAAACTTGACAGTGGAAGTATCAAAGTATTTGGCAAGAGTAATAAAGATATGAATGTTAAAAATGATATTGGCGTTGTTATGGATAATATGTTTTATCCTGAAATTCTAAACAGCAATAATATAGATTCAATAAACAAAAGCTGTTTTGATAACTACGACAGCCAATTATTCTTCAATTATTTGAAGCAGTTCAATATTGATCCAAAGCAGAACTTGAAAACATTATCAAAGGGAAATAGAAAAAAAGTGGAAATTGCTTCAGCACTGGCCCATAAGCCTAAGCTTCTTATTTTAGATGAACCTACAAGCGGCTTAGATCCAATAGTTAGAAATGAAGTATTGAGCATTTTTCAAAGCTTTGTTGAAGATGAAAACAGAACAATCGTCTTTTCAACTCATATCACTTCGGACTTAGAACATGTTGCTGATAAGATAATTTTCATTGATAATGGAAGGGTTTATTTGGATGAATATCGAGATGATATTTTCGATAATTATGGTGTTTTAAAATGCGATATTGATAAGTTTAATCAAATTGATAAGAAAGATATTGTTTCATATCTTAAAAATCGTTATTTTTATCAAGTGTTAGTGGATGACAAAGAAAGATGTCAAAAGAAATATCCAGATATGGTAATGGATCAGATTACTTTAGAAGACTTAATGCTTTTGATTATTAAAGGAGAGAAGTAGAATGCTGGGATTAATAAAAAAAGATTTATATTTAATATTGAATAATAGAAACGCGATTGTTATTTATTTAATCATGGTTGGCTTTTTTGCGGTATTTGCGAAAATGGATATCTCATATATTTTGCCATTCTTCTTTCTTTCAATATTTTTGTCAACTTTTAGTTATGATGAGTACAATAACTTCAATGGATATGTTTGTACAATGCCAAAAGGAAGAGAATATGTTGTTTTATCAAAATATCTTCTGACAATTATAATATCTCTAATTTTAAGCGTATTTCCTTTATTGTTAAATATCTTGGCATTTAAAACTAGCCTTGAAGAAAGTCTAACAATAGCCCTTGGTTCATTATTCGGCTTTTATTTGGTAGTTAGTGTTATTTATCCTCTAATGTTTAAATTTGGGGCAGAAAAGGGCAGGATTGCTTTGATTAGTTGTTTCTTTGCTGTTGGGATTATTTGTTATCTTTTGGTAAACTTTATTGATATGGATAACAACATTTTATCAGATGTGAGTAGTACTACAGTTTTTATATTGCTTGTTTCTATTACTATATTGATGTTGACGATATCTTATTTTATATCTAAAAATATCTATAGAAATAAACAGTTTTAACAATTATAATTAATCTATGAAAATTAGAGATGCTTCCAAAAATGATTGTCAACAAATTGCTCAAATATACAACTACTATATTGAAAATACAGCAATAACATATGAATATGAGAAACTGGACGATAAAGAGATTTATCGTAGAATGTCTTCTATTGTTGAAAAATTCCCTTATTTGGTTTGCTTAGATGGTGAAAATGTGGTTGGCTATATCTATTGCAAGCAATATATTGAAAGAGAAGCATGCTTGTATTCAGTAGAAGCATCTTTGTATGTCGATCATAACCATATAAAAATGGGGATAGGGAAAATGCTTTATCAACAGTTAATTAGGCGTCTAGAAAAGATGGGAATAGTTAATTTATATGTTAGTATTAGTTGTTGTGCAAGAAATGATGAATACGTTGATGATAATAGCATTAACTTTCACAAGCATCTAGGTTTTAGAGAAGTTGGAACATTTGTTAATTGTGGTTATAAGTTCAATCGCTGGTATAATTTGTGTTGGATGGAAAAAACTATTTCTGAATACGACCAAATAAAAAAAGAAGTTACAAATTATAATTTAATAAAGGATGAATTTTGTTAATGAATTCATCTTTTTTGATATAATGTTAACAGGAGAATAAATATATGACAATACAAAATGAGATAACAAAACAGGCAAGACTGCTGGATGAAAAAGGCCATTTGACTGTTAGTGGTTGGGCAAGAGACTTATTATTGAAGTATGATAGAAAAGACATAAAGGCAAGATCATATCGGATTAAGGAATGGGATTACTACCTGGTATTAGCAGATGATTTTGGCTGTGCCTTTACAATTTCTGATCTATCATATATTGGAATGGTATCGGTAAGCTTTTTGGATTTTAAAAATCTTAAGGACTATACAAAACCAATCATCACGATTCTTCCAATGGGAAAATATCAAATGCCATCAACTTCAATAACAGGTGATGTACATTTTGAAAATAAGGATTTGAAACTGGATTTTATCAATGAGAATTCTAGAAGAATAATAAGATGTAGCTACAAAAATATTGCTGATAATATAGATTTTTCTTGCGATATATCTTTACAAAAAAATAAGACTGAAAGCATGGTAATTGCATCAGATTGGAAAGAGAAACCAGATCATTTCTATTATAATCAAAAGATTAATTGTATGGCTGCCAGCGGAACAGTGGTTTTTGGCGATAAGACATTACAATTTGATCCTAAAAAGCATTATGGAACCTTAGATTGGGGCAGAGGAGTATGGACTTATGATAACCGTTGGTACTGGTCAAGTGGTAACAGTAAAATAAACGGTAAGGATTTCGGTTTCAATTTAGGCTATGGTTTTTCCGATCGAAGTAAAGCAAGTGAAAATGTCATAATATATGATGGTAAAATTCATAAACTTGATGAAGTAGTATTTAATATCCCTACAAAACAAGGCAAAAAAGACTATATGTCACAATGGACGATAGAAAGCAATGACAATCGTTTTGATTGTGTATTTACGCCAATACTGGATAGAAGTGATTATACAAAAGTAGGGCCAATTTTAACCGATCAGCACCAAGTATTCGGCAGATTAAATGGCAGGGCAATATTGGATGATCAGACAGTAATTGAAATTAAAGATATGCTGATGTTTGCCGAGGATGTTCACAACAAATATTGAAATTATTAGTTATTGCTTTTAGCATTTTTTAAAAAGAAAAAGACATCAATTTGATTAGATAATTGATGTCTTTTGTTTTATCTTGTCTTTACCAAATGATAATTCTCTTGTCTTCTGGTAGATACATTTGATCGTTTTGATTAACATCAAAGGCTTGGTACCATTCTTCAAAATTTCTAACTTGGATATTTGCTCTAAGCTTAGCTGGTGAGTGAACATCATTTACTAATAGGTATTGCAAATATTGTTCAGTTGCTTTCATACACCAGATCTTTGCCCAGTTAGTGAAATACTGTTTAAAGTCACTATCCTTTGTATTGTGCATAATTTCAATTGTTACTGCCATACCACCGTTATCAGCGATATTTTCAGATACAACTAACTCACCGTTAACCTTTCCACCAGCATATTCTATTTTATCCCATTGTTCAATCATTCTTTGAGTTTGTTTTTTGAAATTATCATAGTCTTGCTGGCTCCACCAGTCATTGATATTGCCATTTTCATCAAAATGAGCTCCGTTATTGTCAAAGGCATGTGATATTTCATGAGATATAACCGCTCCAATTCCGCCCAGGTTTTCGGAAATAGTCTGATTGATTGAATAGAATGGTGCCTGCAGGATTGCAGCAGGGAAAGTGATATCATTTCTATTTGGATCATAGCAAGCATTAACCATATGAGCAGGCATTAACCATTCATCTTTATCAACTGGTTTATTAACTTTTTCAAGTTCATCGGAAATGACAACTTTGTAAATTTTATTCATGACTGTAAAATAGCTATCATTATCATCGACAATAAACTTCTTGAAAATATCTCTTACTTTATCTGGATAAGCCAATTTTGTTTTAATTGTTGATAGTTTCTTTATTGCCTTCTCTTTAGTAGATGGCTGCAAGAAGGTGTTTCTTGCAACTCTATTTTTCCAGGTTTCTATTATTGTCTTAACTATGTTAGTAATGTCCTTCTTTGCTTCTTCGCCGAAGTAGGTTCTTCCATAATATACTCCAATTGGTTCAGCAAAAGTGCGTGATACAACCTGATAGGCCTGTTTTTCAATTGTAGGATCTTGTTTAACTCCTAATAATGCCAAACGATATGAATTGGCAATATGAGCCATTTCAGTTGACAACATTGGGGAATAGGAAACTAGAGTTTTTACATAGCTCCAGTGGATGAATTTTACAAAGTTTTCCTCATTAAAGTAGAAATTCATCTCTTTTACAGCTTTAACATCAGCTAATACTACGACTTCTGGTATTTTGTCATCGTAAATACTTCTTAATAAACCTTCTAAATCTAATGGCTTAACATATTGGCAAACCTCTGATAAGTTAAATGGGTTGTAGTTATTGACATAATCCGCCCATTCTAGCTGACTTTTAACTTTTTTAGCAAGTAAACTATCATATTCTAATGTATCTTTTAGGTATTGCTGCTGCTGTTCAATTGTAAGGGGTGTAAAGGCAAGTAACTTTTCTACCATATCACTATATACTTTTAAAAGTTTATCGCCTGCTTCCTTAAATTGATCGTAATATGTTGTATCAGGTAAAATTGTTGAAGGACCGTAAATCATTAATGAATTCTTATTGGCATCCTTCATATCTGTTTCAACTGAAAATGTTAATGGCATAACAACCTTGTTTAATAACAATTCTTTGGCTTTTTGATTGAATTTTTCAGGGCAATCAATTAGTGATAGCTGATTTAATATTTCCAAAGCTGGTTGAATTGCTTCTTCATTTCTTCTTTCAGTATCGATAATTTTTTTATAGAGTTTGATTGCCTGATCCATTGTTTCAACATCTGTAGTCTTTGTGCCTTTGGCAAAGCTGTCAAAGTCATCCATTAATGTTTTTTCAACATTCTGGTCTAATAATGAGAAACCACCTGTTGTTGGTCTATCATCGGGGATAACAGCTTGCTGCAACCATTGACCATTTACGGCTTGATAAAGATCGTCTTGTATTCTAACTTTTTCCATAATTCCTCCTAAAAAAGTATTTTTAATTCATCCATTATTTTTGGTATTTCGATATTCTGAGGACAGTGTGCTTCACAGCTTCCACAGCTTAAACAATCTGTTGGATATGCTTGAGTTTCGATTTTTTCAATCATTTGATTGGCCTGGCGTTTTCCAATAGTTTTATAAGTGTTATAAACCTGCATAAATTCTGGTATATTAATTGATACAGGGCAATTATCACAACAATAACGACATCCAGTGCAACCAACAATCAAAGATTTGTGGAATAGCTGACAGCTTTTTGTTAATGCAGCCATTTCAGAATCATTTAGTGTATGTTCATCGCTAAATGTTTTTATATTGTCAACAATCTGATTCATATCACTCATGCCTGATAAAATCACTTGTGTTTGACTTAATGTTCTAACAAAGCGCAATGCCCAGCTTGCCATTGACCAGTCAGGATGCACAGACTTCAGCAATTCTTCACTCTCTTTATTTAGAGTTGCCAGTCTGCCGCCTCTTACTGGTTCCATTACCATTATTGGAATGTTACAGTCCTTAAGAATTTGATATTCTTGTTTGGTTTTCGAATAATTCCAGTCAAAATAGTTTATTTGTAGCTGAGCAAAATCCCAACTATTTGCCTTAGTAAATCTTTGTAATGTTTCAGGGCTAGCATGGCTTGAAAAACCAAAATACTTGATTTTTCCCTGCTTCTTTAATTCATTGAAATAATCAATACAGCCGCTTTCAAGATATTTATCTATATTATTATCCATAAGACAGTGAATGAGGTAAAAATCAATATAATCGAGCTGAAGCCGCTCTAGCTGTTGCTCAAATACTGCTTTATAATCGCTACTGGCATTGATATTAAACTTTGTTGCGACATAGAATTTACTTCTATCATGCTTTTTCAGTGCTGCCCCTAAGCATTGCTCGCTTTCACCATTATTATAAACATGGGCAGTATCAAAGTAATTAATACCATTTTCCAGTGCATAATCAATTATTTCATGTGCTTTTGCCCAATCAATTTTTGATTGTGGATTGTTAGCTTCAACTAGAGGTAATCTCATATTTCCTAGTCCAAGAGTTGATAATTGGATATCTTTAAATTGTTTATATATCATTTCTAATCCTCCTAGTATAAATTATAGCACCACAAAAGTTGAATTATATGATTTTTTGTTATATAGTATTGTCCATATAAAGGGGATAAGTATGAATAAGATTGTTATTTCAACCGATACAAACTGCTCGTTAACAAAACAGCAGGCATTAGATTTAGGCATCTATTTGTTATCTATGCCGATAATAATAGATGGAAACCAGTATTTTGAGCACGAAACAATTTCTTATCAGCAATTTATGGATAAGCTGACTTCTGGTAGTGCAGTATCAACATCGCAACCTTCCTTAGCTGCTTTACAGCTGCTTTGGGATGAGGCGTTAAAAAACAACGATTATGTAATTCATATTCCTATGGATTCTGTATTATCTGGCAGTTATCAAAGCGCAGTTATGCTTGCGAAGGAGTATGGAGGAAAAGTAAGAGTTGCTGATGTTAGAAGGGTATCTCTTCCTACATTTCAGGCAGTTTTAGATTGTAAAAAAATGATCGAGAAAGGCTTAGATGTAGATGAAATAATGAATAGGCTTAATGATAATAGCGATAATTATGATTGTTATGTTGCTTTAGGGGAACTTGAGCATTTAAGAAAGGGTGGAAGAATTAGTGCTACTTCCGCATTTGTTGGTAATGTATTATCAATTAAGCCAATTATTAAATTTGATTGTGGGGCTTTAAAAACTGTTGGCAAGGTTCACGGTATTATAAAAGCTGAAAATTTCATTATTGAAGAGATAAAAAAACTGGTTCAAACAAAATACGTTGATAAAAAAATAAATTATCATATAGCTTATTCATGTAGTGAACAGGAAGCCGTAAAGTTTAAAGAAAAAGCTTGTCAAATATTGGGTTTAAAAGACATTATGATGGCACCTCTTCCTGCCAGCCTGGCTTGCCATATTGGACCTGCAGCTAGAGGTATAGCTGTTGAAGAGGTTATTGAGTAAAAAGGATCGATCTATATGAATAATGACGAAAAAGAGTTGAATAGAAAACTGAGTGAAAAAGAAGAAATTAGATTACAACAGTTTAATAAAATGCTTGAAGAATATCGTGATAAAGGTTATAAGGATAGTCTTCATACCATTTCTATTAAAAAAGCAAATATTGTTGGTTTAATTATAACTGTACCAGTATTTGTTGTATTTTATGCCTTATATTTTCTGATTAATGGATTAGAGGGTTTTGATAATTTTTCTTTACCACAATTATTTGTTGCATTTATTTCAATATTTGTGTTGATTGTTGTTCATGAACTGCTTCATGGTTTGAGTTGGGGTTTATTTTGTCAAAACAAATACCGCTCGATTGAGTTTGGTCTAATTAAAGAGTATATGACACCGTACTGCTGTTGCAAAGAGCCTTTAAAAAAAGTTCCTTATTTATTAGGTTGTGGCATGCCTTTATTTGTTTTAGGAATTATGATGGCTGTAATAGCAATAGCTTGTCAAAGTGGATTATGGCTGTTTGTGGCGGCTAATAACACTATTTCAGCAATTGGTGATATTATGGTAATGATAGAAGTAATAAAGCATCAAGGCAATGATGATTTGTTTATTGACCATCCTTGCCAGGCAGGTTTTGTTTCAATTTCAAAAATGTGAAAAATAATTCAAATAAACACTTGAAGCAATTAAAAATAAAAGCTATCATGTAATTAGTTTACAATCATCACCTATAAGAGTGATGTTAAATAAATGGTGTGGTCTAAAAGCCGCACCTTTATTTATTGTGTTATAATTTTAAAAAGGGAGGAAATTGAGAATGAAAGAGATTATGTTAGTTAGAATCGATGAAAGATTGCTTCATGGTCAGGTAATAACCGGTTGGACAAAGGTTAAAAAGATAAATACCATCCTAATAATAGATGATGAAAGTGCCAATAATCAGTTTACTAAACGCTTGCTTATGGCAGTAGCACCAAAAGATATGAAAGTTATAATTGATGATTTTGCTAATGGCCTAGCTTATTTATCGGATCAAAGTGGTGATGATAAAATAATGATATTAGTAAAAACACCAAAAGTGATTCTGGATTTATTGAATAACTCTATAGAAATAAACGAAGTAATTCTAGGAAATATGTCAGCAAATGCTGATAGAAAGAGATTGAATAAAAATGTCTCAGTTACTGAAGAGGAGAAAAATGATTTAAAAGAAATTATCAACCATCACTGTAATGTGTATTTGCAGATGGTTATTACAGACAAAAAAGAAGATGTAGCAAAATTACTAAAATAAAGGAGGATATATGGAAATAACATTATTACAAATAACACTTATTTCACTGTTTTATATTCTATGTGAAACAGCATTGCCTTTTGGTTCAATGGGAACCTGGGCAACTATTTCTCGTCCACTAGTATCTGGATTGGTAGTTGGTTTAATATTAGGCGATCCTGTTAAAGGAACTGTTGTTGGTGCAACTATCAATATTATGTTTTTGGGTGTTATTTCAGCTGGAGGATCACTTCCTTCTGATTCAACAGCAGCCGGAGTATTGGGAAGTGCCTTCGCAATAATTGGCGGATTTGATGTTAATACCGCAATGGCTCTATCAGTTCCTTTAGGAATGTTTGGAAGTATATTATGGGTATTGACTATGACCGGACAATGCTTTTTTGTGGCTATTTATGATAAGATGATTGAAAAAGAAAAATATAAATCCTTGATATGGCTTAATACTTGGATTCCATATATCGTTAAATCAGTAATTAGATTCACGGTATGCTTCACGATTCTTTTAGCGGGTAGTGCTTTAATAGAAGATTTAGCTAATGCGTTAAGCGGACCAGTATTAGACGGCTTGTCTATTATGGGAGGAATGATTCCTGCGGTTGGTATAGCGATGATGCTGTTGTCTATTTTTAAAGGAAAAGCAAAATGGTTCTTTTTCCTGGGCTTTTTAGCTACAACTTTTTTAAATTTGAATACGATTGCTATTGCCTTGATTTTTGCTTTTATCGCAATTTTGGTTGTTGGCTTTGACAGTTCGGACTTTACTCCATTTACAGAAATTGAATCAACAAATGAGAGTGCATATAAATTGATTAGTAAAAAAGACTTGGTAAAATCATGGGTATTGTGGCAATACTTTAATGAGTCATGCTACAACTACGAAAGAATGCAGGGTTTAGGCTTTGGTTGTGCTATGAATGTAGTTTTACAAAAAATATATAAGGACGATCCTGAAACACTTCAAGAAGAGTTAAAAACTCACTCAATGTTCTTTAATACTGATCATGATTTTGGCGGATTGATTCTTGGAGTATGCACAGCTATGGAAGAGCAAAAAAAGCTTGGCGCTGATATTAAAAGAGAAGACTTTGTTGCGATCAAATCAGGATTGATGGGACCATGCGCTGGAATCGGCGATACTTTATCACAGGTAGTATTAATTCCTATTTTAGCTATTATCTTTATTAATCTTGCTTTACAAGGAGCATTATGGGCACCAATTGCCTACACGGTATTATTCTTATTAATATTCTATGGAGTAGGTTATTGGATGCTATTTGTTGGATATAAAAGCGGTGGTGAAGCGGTATTAAAACTAATGGAAAGTGGAATATTTGATAAAGTAATCGAGGTTGCTCAAATTATTGGTTGTGCAGTAAGTGGTAGCATGATATGTAATTTTGTCACTATGAATTTTACTGTTTCGATTGTACAGAATGAAGTTGAAGTGTTTAATCTTCAAACTGGTGTGCTTGATGCTATTTTGCCAAATATGGCTCCTCTTGCCTTAACTTTATTTATTTTCTATTTGTGCAAGAAGGGTGTTAAGACATCATATATAACTTTTGGTTTAATGATAGCAGGCTTTGTTCTAGGTATCTTGGGTATTATTGGATAATAGGAGGATTGTAATGAGAATTAGTAATGTTGGGATGTTTGTAAAGGATTTGGAAAGAGCTAAGGATTTTTTCGTTGAGTACTTTCATGCGACAGTTCATTGTCAATATCAGGAGGACAATGGCTTTAAGGAATACATTTTAAAATTTGACGAGGGTCCAAAGCTTGAAATAATGACAAAACCTGAAATAGTCGATGAAAAGAAAAATATTAATAGAACAGGATTTATTCATATTTGTTTCAAGGTTGATTCTCTTGAGCAGTTAAATGATATTACTGAGAAATTTAGAAGCGCAGGATATCAGATATTATATGAACCAAAAACCGTAGGCGGTAAAGAAACTAGAGCGATTGCTTTTGAGGATAATATTCTAGAGGTTAGCGCATAACAAGAAAGGCCATAACATAAATGGTCTTTTTTATTGCAACATGATAAAATGGATTTATGAATAAATTGGATATAAAGGCTATTAGAAAAAGTAGCCTTAATTTAACTTTTAAAAAAGGTTTTCTAAATTGGCGAGATTTAGCGGTTATTTGTTTCATCTTTTCTTTTTTAGGTGTTTCTTACGCTTTTTCTACTAGCTTTATCTCTATGGTTGATAAGCATTTTAATCTATCTGCAAATACTGCCGGCAATATTGATATTATCAGAAAATTTGTGTTAAACGACTGGTGGCTGGCCAATAGTACTATTTTTGATAATGAAGTATTTGTTACAATATTAGATCGTTTGTTAAGCGGCTATAGCTGGTTGATTAATTTATTAGCGGCTAATTTCTCTTATTTTTTAAGAAATAAAGAGGAGGTATGGGTTTATTTATTATTGGCTGCTTTCATTACTTTCACTATTCAGTTTTTCATCAAAGATACTATCATAATTGGTAAATGTCGCTACATTATAGAACATCGTTTTAATTCTAATATTCTATATAGAAGAACAATCGCGGTATTTCATAAAGAGAATTTACTAAACTTAATCTGGGTTAGATTTCAAATGAAAATTGAGATGCTGGTTAGTTGGCTTTTAATAGTGCCTGGAGTTATCAAAACATATCAATATCGTTTTATTCCCTATATCTTAGCTGAGAATCCAACAATCAATTACAAACAGGCAAAAAAACTGGCGATAAAAATGAGCGATGGCTATAAATGGCAATTGTTTTTGTGCGATTTGTCTTTCCTAGACTTTTATCTTATGTCCTTATTACAATCATTTTCCATTTTAGTTTGTACACCTGTTTTAAGTGTTAAAAATGGCGAATTATATTTACTGTTACGAGACAGGTTATTAGATGATGAGAATAAAAAGTTCTTTATCGAAAGAGGATTTGATTTGAATAATGAAGATCATCAATTCATATTATTAGATATTGTTCACCACAATGGACAGAAGCTAAGTTATGACATCTACGATTTAATTAGTATCTTTTTTCTATTCTGTTTTATTGGTTGGATTTGGGAAGTTTTATTGCATTTTGTTCAATCTCATAATTGGGTTAATAGAGGAACTCTATATGGGCCTTGGTTACCAATATATGGATGTGGAGGAGTGTTATTTGTAGTTCTTCTTGACGGTAATAAACAAGATGTAATCAAAACCTTCTTTAAAGTTGTTGTTATAGCTGGAATACTGGAATTTGTTAGTAGCTGGATATTAGATTATTTCTTTAA
>JAEDOA010000142.1 GCA_016302195.1 Erysipelotrichaceae bacterium
GATGTATTTTGCAATGTTTTAAAAATTTTCATGGTTAAATTTTCAAGCGAAAAAACATATAAATTCTTTAAAAAGTTGAAGAAATATTGTTAATTATTAGAATTGATATAGGTTGTCGTTTGTAGTATAATTTTATATATTAAGAAAATATTAAGGAGAAAAAAATAAATGGGGCTGAAATTTAAACGTGCATTATCAGGAATATTAGCTACTTTTACATTAGGGCAGACTGTATTATGCAATAATGCGACTATTATTACCAGTTTAACAACCAAAGCATCAACAATTGAAAATTCAGTAATAAGTAAAGAAGACGTAATTAATGATATTGTAGAACGTGTTGAAGAATTAGAATCTTTAAGTTCAAATGATTCAGGGATTTCAACTTTTTCTTTTTTTGGTAATCGAAACATCGACACAATTGATAGTCTTGAGATTAGTGGATATGTTGAATTGGAAGATAATAGGGCGTCAGAAATTTCAGTAATTATATTTGATGACAACTGGAACACCATTGCCGAAACTACTGTTTATCCTAATGAATATTTCAGTATTTCTGCAAATAATATAAGAAATTCTACTTCTACTACTCATATAAAAATTGAGTGTAATGGTTATCTTCCACGTTTTTATAAGGATATGGGTTTTGGTTCATATCAGTTAGGAACTTCAGAAAATCCAGAAATCTTGTATTTTGGTGACACTACATATAATCCTGATGCTGCAAATCAGTGGAGTGATGAATCCATCAATTACAATGACCTTGTTTTTGTTAGCAGTCAAATAGATAAACGTAAAGGCGATGAAAATTTTGACGACCGTTACGATTTAGATAATGATGGTTTAATTAACAATGATGATATTTATGTTATTGCTGAATATGATGGTTACAATTACGATGAAAGTACTGGAAATCTTTATACAAGCGAAAGTAAAGATGAATGGTTTTATATCGGTTCAGTTCCAGAGTTTGTTGACAGTGTTCTTAAATGTGATTTAAACGGTGATAATGTCATAGATAGCAATGACCAACAAATTATTTGCGATTTGTATCCATACGGAGCAGTAAAGGGTGATGAAGATTTTGACCAGATTGCTTACATGGATATTAATAATAATGGCATAATTGATATTGAAGATTATCAATATTTTTCTGATTATATCAATATGCATAATGGATATAACCCATATAATGATTATATCTATAATTTGACACTTACAGGCAACTCTGTTCATTCTTCTGCTATGTATTTGGAAAATACCAATTTGAACTTGGCAGGATATAGTTTAGTTGTTGATGGCAACTTTGTGTTCAGAACTCAAAATCCATATAATCCAATGTGGAACAATAATCCTGGTGTTACTTTAAACATTGGAAATGGTGGATTAGCTATTAATGGACAGTTTGATTTTGGGCAAGCTAATAGTTATGACAAAATTATTATGACAGAAGATAATGGATTATTGTCTATTAAAGAAAACTGGAATTATGTCACTCTTGCCGATATAGAAAATCTGTGGACTGCTGGTCAAATAGCTTTTTGGGGAAATACATGGCAAGTTAATGAAGCTTCAGGTGAAAAATCAGTATATTCTACAGAAAAGCACTCTATTCTATTTGGTGGTTATGAAAATGGTCAACAAGTAATTCGTTGGGATAATACTTGTGAAACTATTTATAACCCTGATACCAATGAAAGAAATACTGAAAGAACCCTTAATTTTGACTATAAGCAAAATGATTTGTGTTTAGGTGTTCTGTTAGCAAAAGAGTATACATCAGAAAATTATTATTTTCGTCCAGAAATTCCAGATTATATAGCATATTATCAGGATACCGATAATAATGGAATTAATGATTCTATTGATAAGATTCTTAAAGATGGAGAACTTAGCAATGAAGAATATTCTGAGAACAAGGAATTAGTAAATGAGTTTATAATATCTAATTTTGGTGATACTCCGGAAGAAAAAGAAGCTGTTGCTAAATTAATTTCATCAGACAATCCATATGAAGAAGAAAACAGAAAATCGCTTTTAAAATATGCTTATGATGGTTTCTGTTATATAGTAGATAAGGGCAAAGACGCTGTTGCAGAAACTTATGAATACGGAAAAGAAGTTATTACTACCTTAGCAGAAGAAATTCCTGATGCAGTAGAAGTTATATATGATGAAGCAAGATTATTTATTTCACTTTCACCAGACCCGATTTGTCAAAGTATTGACTTCGTTTTAAGTATAGGAGATGTAATTTCTGATGTAGCTACATTTGAATGTACTACGGAATGGTGGGTAGATTTTGGTATTGATGTTATTGGAGTAATTCCTTATATTGGTACTGCTAAAGAATTTATCAAAACTGGCAAGACGCTTGATAAAGCATTTGATATAGCCAAATATTCAAATGTAGGTGGATTAACTGGTTGGATAAATCAAAAAGGATTAATTAAAACTGCTGAAAAAGTAACTAAAGAGTCATTAGATGATGTTCCTAAAGCATTTAATTCTGTAATAGATGATGTTATAAACGAAGCTGATGGTATCTTAAAAGACAGTGACCTTTGCAAAAAAATTGATACATTATTTGACACAGTTAAAGAAACTGCCGATTCCATTAAACCTGAAACTAAAATCAATTTAGATAAAGTTAATTTAGATAGAAACGTTAATGCAATAGATATAGTTATTGATGATGCTAAAAGAACGGATAAAAAAGTTTCAGAAACTATTGAGAAGTCTTTAAGAGATGGAAAAATAGACGAAGCAAAATTTGTTGTAGATAAATATAGTAGATTAAAAAATGTATTCAGTAAAGTTTCTGATATATCGCAAATTGTTGAATTTGCAGATAAATATGGCTCTAATGGAATTACTATTCTATCAAAATACGGCATACAGTCAATTGAGATAATCAGCAATATGGAAGATAATTTAACAGACCATATAAAAGAAGAAAAAGAAAATTCTGATTATCAAACAGTTATGGCATGTATTGCAGTAGATTTAGAAAACGGTGCTACAGGTTACGGATACTCTAATATAAGAGTTAAAAATCCTTCTATTGAATTTGATTTAAATGATAATGAAAATACTTTAGAACAATATAACAAAATCTTAGAACCGTCATATACAGCTCAAATGGTTTCTAATGGAGAAATAAATACTGATGTAAAAAAAGAATTGGATAAACTATACAACCACATAAAAACAATCGAAAAATTAGCAGAAAAAGAAAACAAATCAGGTAGTAATGAATATAAGTGGAATAATAAAACCTATTTTACATTTCATGGTGGAGATGGAGGAAGAACCGTTAGTAACTGTGCAGAAATTTGGGCTGCTCGAAATGCTATTCTTCAAGGTGCTAAATTTGATAATTTAATATTTAGAAGCCAGATGTATAGAAATAATAAATTTGCTAACCCATGTCAAAATTGTAGAAGAACATTTGCGTATAATTGGGTATTAAGTAATGATGAAATT
>JAEDOA010000143.1 GCA_016302195.1 Erysipelotrichaceae bacterium
TTTGCCAATTACCTTATCAGCTGCAGTTAAGTTAACTTATGAAGGTATTGACTTCAGTAAGTACTTTAAGAGAAATAGAACTAACAATAATTAGTTAAAAAGATAAAGAGCAGTCCTATGATGTCGTAGGACCGCTCTTTTTTTGCTCTCGTCTTTTTGCTTGTATAAGCATGGTATAATAATACAAAAAAGAAGGGACTTTTGAATATGACTACATGCCCAAACTGCGGACACGAGATTAGTGATACAGATGACATCTGTCCAAACTGCGGCTTCAACCTGAAAAAGTATCGTGATGACTTTTTCACGGATCAACACAAGCAGGCTAAGTATGAACAACCCGATGAAGGAAAGAAGATAGCTAGCCGTGCCGCATACCGCGAAGAATTTTATCCAGAAAAGCAAAATTCCACTGTACAAAGAATGATTGCCTGGGTTAGACAGAATGCAACCATCGTCTTTTTGCTTGGCGTCTTTTTACTGATTCTGATGAGTTTTTCTAGAGCAGCTGGTTGGATTTGCTTCCTAGCTTTGATGGTCTGGCTCTTCATCGTCTGCGATCGGAAAGATAAAGTTGAGCAATATACTGCTGATAAGCGATTAACGGAAAAGATTAATCAGGTAGGTTCGAATATATTTAACCGCGTTGATGAACGTGAAGATAAGGTGAGAACACGCAGTAAGGAATTTGCGGAGAAGCACCCTAAGGTAGAAAGCCAAGTTAGAGAGATTAAAAAGCAACGCAGTCACCGTTACAGCTATATTCAACTATCTGTAATCTTGACGGCTTTGATCAGTTTGATCGTTTTATTCACCGACTCTGGTGCTTCCGTTTCGGCTGTAAGTTATACACAAAAGATGTCCATTTCGAATGTGATCTTTAGTTTGGCTGGTCGACTTTTATCAACCAATTCACTTCAAGCGCTTATTTTGTACATTGTATGGCTACTTCTGTTGTTGTTCCCAATCTTCATCATTTACAACGTTTTGAAGAATACGAAAAGTAGTCAGATTTTGGCATTTATTTTGTCACTAATTGAAACGATCTTCTTGATTTACATCGTTTATATGATGTCTAGTTCAGTCCATGCATCAAATGGTGTTGTGGCACAGATTACTAGTCAGTTGATTTCATATGCTGTTTCAATTGGAACTTCTGCATACTTCTTATTGTTGGCCAGTGTTTTAACCACAGGTCTTTCAGGATTCAACATTTTTAAGCACAAAGATAATCAATAATACTTTTTGAAGCACAGTTTGACACACGTCAGGCTGTGTTTTTGTTTTGCAATAAAAAAGCACCTAAAAACTACGGTGCTCTTTTTTAAGACTTTGATATCTTATTTATCGAACCATTACATAGATTTTAGGGATGTTACAATAGCAAATTGCCAGATTTAAAAAAATAAAATTATTTCAATTTTTTAAAATGACACTAAAAAAACTTTGAATATAAAAATAGCTGAAACCTCTACAGGAATAGCACTTTTTGCAAAATATGCGTTATTTTAACGTCTACAAAGCCCTCTACACCGCATATACTGACAATTGTTAGGACTAATAGGGAGGATAGGAAGATGTTATCCAAAAATAATTTCAAAGAAAGATTAAGAAAAATGGAGCCTCGTAAAGAGCGCTTCTCAATTCGTAAGTTTTCTGTAGGGGCAGCATCCGTTTTAATTGGCTTTTTCTTTATGGGAATGGATCAAGGCCAAACTGTTAGAGCTGCTGATACTACACAAAATGATGTGAATGTAGAGCAATCAAGTTCAACTCAGAAAGAGGATGCTAATAAATATCAACCGGAATATGGTGAAAAGACTGTTACTCAAGGTTCTAGTGTAGATGATCCAGCAACTTGGTCAACTGCAGATGGTAACCAAGGTAACCCAGTGGACCATGGTAGCAGTGCAAAATTTAAGTCGATGACTGGCACACCTGAATGGGCAACTGGTGCCACTGATGGTACGATTACTTTAGCACCAACTACCTCTGTTGAAGCAGGTACTTATGTCATCCCAGTACTAGTAACTTATGGAGATGGTACTTCAGAAAAGGCTTATGCTCCTGTAACCATTACTGGTGTTAAGCACGATGACGACAATAATATCTGGGTTTATGGTCAAAATACTCAGAGTTCATTCAGAATAGGTACGTTTGACACTCACAAGACTAATGATGGTAGTGCCAACGCTATGGAGATTGTTGCAGCACCAAAGCTTGATCTGATTAAGTTTACAAATCAAGCTTATAATAAGGACACTCATCAATATAAAGATGTTTCATCAGTCACATACACTTTAAATCCTGATAAGACACAGTATGTTGCAACCTTAGTAACTATCAATGGTCAAACTTTCACTGGTAATGCCATAACACGTGATCTACTTTGTCAAGTTAAGAGTAGTGCAGTATTATCCTTTGATGTTGATCAAGTACAAACTTCTTGGATGCCGGCTTCAGATCAATGGGCACAAGGCAAGGATCGTCGTGCCAACACTGATGCTTCTAACTTTGCTTCTGGTACTGGTACATCATTTGCTAACTCACAATATGGTGATCCTAACGGTGATCAACGCTCTAAATCACCAGAACAATTAGCTGGTAACTCACGTGCACGTGCAAATATTAACTTGAGTGGTGATGCTGCTGGCTGACGATCAACTTAACCGAATTAGTTCGCAATAGTTTGCTTTGATAGTGGTTATTGTTGATCGGGCTCAGCGAATTGAGCAGCGCAATATCGATTTCACCATTTTTCAATTTGGCACTCAAATCATTAGAACCTGCCTCAGTAATTTCAATATTGTGGTTCAAGTTTTCTTGATCAAGTTCAGTCAATATTTTGGCTAAATAAACTTTACCTACAATCGGCGACACACCCCCACGCAACTGTGGATAATTTGCCTCAGCTACCTCATTTTTCGTCATTTCAAATAGATTCAAGATTTCACTGCTGCGGTCGTAGAGAATCTTCCTCGCGGCGTTTTCTGAGTAATTAGTGTAGTTCTGAACTCTTTAGATAATCGCTTAACAGCCGCTGAAATAGAAGGCTGGCTCAAGTTGAAGAATTCTGCTGTTTTAGTATAGCTGTGCGTTGCAACTAATTTTTGATAATATTCTAGATCCTTGATGTTCATTTTTATCCCTCGTTTTACTTAGTATAGTTAAATTTTCTCCTTTTATAAAAATAACTTATAAAAAATATTTTTATCTGTGGAAAAACAGTGAATTTGTGCCCTTAATCATTAATTTTATTAATCAAAAGGCCGTTCACAAAATTGTCTGCTGTGAAAACTAGCGTTTTAATGAAGATAGTTAGTAGACAAATGAAGGGAAAAACAATGGCATCATCATTAATTAATTCAGAATTATTCAAAGATCAATACAGTACAAAAGAAATGCGCGCCGTATTTAGCGGACGCGCTCAAATTCAAAGTTGGCTCGATTGCTGGGTAGCTTTAGCCAAGGCCGA
>JAEDOA010000144.1 GCA_016302195.1 Erysipelotrichaceae bacterium
GGATGCTTTTTTGATATATAAACGTAAAATCCACAGATTAACGCTTTGAGAATTTCAGGTTAGTAAACCTAGAACAATTTTCTATTCTGGTGAATTCTAATCCATCATATTCCATACAATTTTGATTATGATTCTAATTAATATGGAAGAAACTGGAACAAAATTCTTTAGATTGGAAAACAATGTGACCAATTGTGACCATTTTGCCGATTATCTTACTAAACTTCATTCTTCTTGGATGGAGTTTTTTTATTTAAATAAAGGGATCCAATCTCTAACTTCCTTTGACACTTTATATGCTTTTGTCATCATTGAATTTTCAACTAAATATTGTAATCCAGAGCTTGTAGCATATGTATTCTGAATATTACAAATTATAGTTGGTCCTTGAAGTGTAGGTTTTAACGATACGCCTCTAATATATCCATCTTCTAAAAGCATCTGTAAAGTTAATACAAATTGCTTCTCTGAAATACCTATATTTTCTGGACTTAAGATATCAGCATCTGCATCAATACCATTTTCATAACAATATTTTAAATATAAAAGAATCTTATAAGCTACATTAAAATAGTTATTTTTATTAACTTTCAAATCATTTGGATCATAATTTGGCTTCATCATTTTTCCTTTTTAGTTAATCTCTCATACATTTTAAACAAAAGAGCTACAGCATCACTTTCTGTTGTTCCCTTAATAGGCAACCCGTAAGCTTCCATTACTGCACGATCATTATCCTGATGTGCCTTAAGCAATTCTTTTGGCATAGTTAATGGATCATATAGGTCAGCAAGTGAGCTATCAGGATATAATGCACGTGCATTCAGGATAGCTTGAGCCGTTTTTTCAATTTCTTCCTTTTGTTTATCAGTTGGTGTTGGCCATGGGAATGTATTATAAACCACAGTACTAGTATAACTATAATCACTTTTTAGTCTTCCGGCTACTACTTTAACCCAGGCCATATGAATATTTGAAGTTAAAATACCAAATTCGTATAAACCTGCTTTGGGAATTACAAATAATTTATCACCTGGTATAACATTCGAATTTATATATCCTATTGGAATATATCTCCTTCTCTGAGATGAGACTTTAGGAATAGCTATATAATTTTCTCCTGATGGAATAATTTGAGCAAATAAAGTAGGAGTATCAGCTAGTTTTCTAGTAGATGCTGCTTTACTACTCAGTCTGTATCTACGAACCTTTTCAACATGCCTTCTTAAGAAAGAACTTTTTCTAATATCTGTTGGATCAGCATTTACTAGCCAAAAGCAATATCTAGGTATATTATTAATAAATTCTCTACCCATCATATATCTATGTATATATTTTAAAGCAATTGGATCTTTTTCCTTAATTTCATCATACTCTTTTTTATCTATTAAAAACCCACCACCATCTTTAGGCATATTACCTAATATTAATCTAGGGACATTACTTTCAAGTGGTCTAAAACTACTCTTAACAATTGTATTATCTCCTTCAATTAAGTATGGACTTATATCCCTTACGATTTTCGGATTCCCAGATTCATCAAATATTATTTTCTTTTTATTATAATTACTAAATGAAAAACCGATTATTACACAGTGAACACTCGCTTTACTCTTTGCTTCATTATTCCAAACGAATGTTTTGTATGCAAAATTGATTCTAAATCCTTTTCTAATTAACTGAGGGAAAAAACTAGGAACTTGTATTCCTTGAGTAATTGAATTAGTAGACACGAAGGCACAATGAATAGGTTGCTCTTGAATATATTCAGAAGATTTCATATACCAGGCGACAACAAAATCAAGTCTTCCAGTTTTCTTAAAGAATAATTTCATATCTTGTTTTTGATCTAGAGTCATCCAATCATATCCTACAAACGGCGGATTACCCATAATATAATGACAGGCATAGTTAGGAATGACCTTATTCCAATCCATTCTCAGAGCATTACCTTCATGAATATTAGTATAAGTTTTCAAAGGTAAGAAATCCCAGTCAGCATAGAAGATATCTTTGGTCTCTTCAAGCATTTGACTTTCAGCAATCCATAAAGCAGTCTTAGCGACAGAAACCGCAAAATCATTAATTTCTATACCATAAAATTGCTGAATTGAGACCTTGATAATATCTTTAGCCTGCCCTACATCAAGAGAAGGATTAGGATAGATCAACTTAATGGCATCATTTTCTAATCGTCTTAATTGTAAATAAGTTTCTGTTAAGAAATTACCAGAACCACAAGCAGGATCAAAGAAAGTTAAGTTAGCTAATTTCTCTTGAAATGCTGTAGCTTTTTTCTTTAAAGTTGCAGGTTGTTTAGTCTTCTTTATCTCGTTTAACTCATTCTTCAAGTTATTTAGGAATAAAGGATCAATTACCTTGTGAATATTTTCAACAGAAGTGTAGTGCATCCCTCCCTGGCGTCTGGTTTCAGGGTTCAATGTTGACTCAAACACCGCACCAAAAATAGTAGGACTGATTTCAGACCAATCAAATTCATCACTAGCTCTGCTAAGAAGCAGATCTCTTAGCTCATCAGTAAAAGAAGGTATTTCAATATCTTCATCTGAAAACATTCCACCATTTACATAAGGAAATTCAGCTAATTTAGGATCATCATCAGCTAAATATGGATCACGATCTTCAATTTTCGTATCCAATACCTTAAACAAGTTAATTAATGCTTTTCTTGTTTGTCTAGCATCAAAATCTTCAAGATAATCATGAAACATATTCTTTTTGCCAAAAATGCCAGCGTCTTCGGCATACAAACAAAATACAATTCGCACACAAAGTTGATTAATACTCTTTTGCGAATGTTCATTATCTGGATCCTTGTACTGCTTCAAGAGTTCATCATAGATCTTACCAACTAACTCACCAGCACTTAATGAAACTTGCTTTTCTCTTTCAAGGTGTTCATTACTTTTATCTACTAAAAATTCAAGTTGATAGTAATTCTTATCCAAGTCTTTTAATTCAATCTTTACTGGCTCAGAATTTGGGTGTTCCATATCATACACACGAAATTCTTTAAAATTACAAGTAACGATCCATCTAGGTCTTCTTGAATAAGGTAAAGCGGCTGAATATCTTTGCGCCTGTTGAAATGGAGTTAATAAACTACCATCAGATTGTTTAATGGCTTTATCAAGATCTTTATTGCTACCCTTCTGTTCGATCATTACATGAGTTTGATCAATATAACCATCGATAAAGCTATCATGTGATAACTTTACTTTCTCCTCAAACTTAATGAAATTTTCTGGATTCTCAATACCTAACACATTGCGTAACAAAGAAAGCCAAAAAGATTGACTATCTTGTTTTTCTCTTCCACGGTCTTTCCATTCTTCAATAAATTGTTTAGCGTTTCTTTTTTGTGTTGTAATGTCCATAATAAAAATTTCTCACTTAATTTTATGATGATAATTTAGCATTAAATATC
>JAEDOA010000145.1 GCA_016302195.1 Erysipelotrichaceae bacterium
GTAGGCTTTGTTCTCTTTGTTTTTAGTAATGGTATAATATAATATGAATAGAGGTGCTTCTATGCTTAAAAATGATTATAGTTTTATCAAAACAGTACTTATTGTAATTATCGGCATTTTATCTTATTGGTGTTTAAATAATTTAAGTGCTATATTTGGGGTTGTTTCTAAATTGATATCAGTTATTATGCCTTTTATTGTCGGCTTTGTCATTGCTTATATTTTGAATATCCCAATGAAAAAATTTGAGTCTATTTTAGAAAAGAAAATCCAAGATAAGCCTAAGATGGTGAGAATGATATCAATTATTCTATCTTTATTGTTAATGATAGTAATTGTTTTGATTGTTTTGTTATTGTTGATTCCCGAGTTGGTAGAGAATATTACGATGCTGATAGATTCGCTTTCTACATTTGCGAAAACTGCTGAAGCATTCATTATTGATTTGTTCGATCGATTCCCAGAATTACAAGCGCAGATTAGCAGCATGTTTTCACAATTTTCTGATATTACAAAGATTGTATCTAATTTATTATCTACTTTAGTGAATTCCATGGTTACTTTCTTGTCGAATCTATTCTCTGGATTTATGCTGGCATTTACCTCAATTATTTTCTCAATCTATATGCTAGCTCAAAAGGAGTATTTGCTTAGAGGGTGCAAAAAAGTGATATATGCTTTCCTGTCAAATCAAAAGGCTGATAAAATAATAGAACTATCTGAATTAATTAATCTGACATTTGCCAAATTTGTATCAGGTCAATGTATTGAAGTGGTAATACTTGGAACGATGATGTTTATTGCCTGCTCAATTTTCAGATTTCCATATGCTTTAATAATTGCGGTATTAACGACAATAACTGCTTTGATTCCAATTTTTGGCGCACTTGTTGCGATGGTTATAGGTTTTGTTTTAATAGCTATTAGTTCCCCATTAAAAGGATTATTGTTTATTGTTGTTTTCCAGGTTGTCCAGCAAATTGAAAACAATTTCATATATCCAAAGGTTGTGGGCAAGTCGGTTGGTTTATATCCGATATGGACTTTGCTGGCTATTACTGTTGGCGGCAATATGTTTGGAGTAGTTGGAATGTTATGTGGCTTACCATTTGCTTCGGTAATATATGTATTGTTTAAACAGATAGTTCAGGAAAAATTAGAAAAAAAGAAAGTCGTTATTGACTAGATAGGATTATTGATAAAATGACAGTCACAAAAGCATAGTCTTTTGTGGCTGTTTTGTACAAATCTATCTAATTTGATAATGGTAAAGATTTAAATGATATTATTATTCTTCAAAATTCAAATAGTATTGATATAGCACATTATAGTGAATATTTGTAAACGAAAATATGAAACATATCATTAGAACAATTAACATTATTAATAGTCTCACAACAACTTATTCTGCTTGTTGTTAATTAACATGAAAATGTAAAAAAACGTAGTCAATTTTTGGAAATAACCTTTTCGTGACTACGCTTTTTTCAATATGGCAAAGATGAACCATTTTAATACAAAAAGCAAACACATTATCGTTTTTTGAAACATTCAGTTTTGCTATAGAATGCAGCAAGTTAAATTGTAATTTGAAGAAGTTATCTATTTTTTAGTAGATATTCATTTAACAATGATTTAACTTGTCTAAACTTCGCTTCATCGTAGATGTAATTATGTCTTTCTTTTACAAAGTTTTTGCTACCACGTTTTTCATAACTATAGCGAGGTATCAGCTGAATATGATAGTGATTATTTGGACCATCACACATAGTGCACATATAAACTCTTTCACACTGATAAACTTCTTTGATGATTATCATAAATTGTTTTGCAAATCGAATAATTTTTTCATTTATATAATCCGGTGCTTCGCTCATGTCGTGATAATGGTCAATAGTCGAAATACACATATGCCCATCGGCTCGGGGGTTCCCCACAAAAAAACATTCTATTTCATGATCTTCATACAATAACTTGTCAGAATTATCTCCAAATATTGCCCCATTATGCTTTCTATTAAAGCAAGTAGGACAGATTCCAAGATCAACTAGTTCACCTGGAGATAGTTTTATGAGTTGTTTATCATCCACATTTATCACCTCTATTTCTTATAAAAATTGTTATTTATTTTACTATAAAACCATTGATTTGTATACGCAGTAGTATCATAAAAATCAGTCCTTATAACTGATTTCCAATTCTATTATAAGATGATTTGGACTTTTTGAATTATCTTGCTTAAATCTTGCTTATTTTCTTGCTTAAAAAATCAGCTCAATTAAAATAAAGCATAATAAATGCATGAGAAATGCAATATAAACTTTTCTTTTTTGATAAAAAGGCTTATCGTTAAGTACTTATCAGCCTAACAACTTGAGGATTTTGTGTTAAAACGGTTCATTCAACTACCAATTCCGAAACTTCAACCCTTATATTTTGGTATAAAAAAAGGTATGATACCAAAACAATTTTAGTTTGTTATTGCATCAAACCTATCCCTTCAATATGTGTCATTACTACAAAATGTTACATGATACAACTTTTAGTAATAATATAAAAATCACTAATAGCACAAAAGAATCTTAACCTAAAATTTCTTTACAGTATGATTTTAATTCAGGAATACTTTCTATAGCTGTTCTCCATACAATCTCAAAATTAATAGTATCATATCCATGTACTATTCTATTTCTCATGCCTATAATTTGTTTCCATGGAATTTTATTATATTCTTTTATGAATTCAACAGATAAACCATTAGCAAGTTCGCCTATTTGAAACAAATTAAAACATACAACTTCTTTAGTATCTTCATTTAAAGAAAACTCAGTTTCACTTATATTTGATACTTTTTCAATAACACGATTACATCTTTTGGTAATTTGTAATAATATACCTTTATCTTTAACTCCTAACATAACTTAATCATATCCTCCATTATTTGCTTTTTAAAATATTCATCAATATAAGATGAATCAAATATAATATCTACTTTTTTGTTTAAAGCTTCTTCTAATTCATCTTCAAGTAGTCCTTGATCTATAAATGTTCTAATATTACCCTTATCACAATAAATATCAATATCACTTGAATCTTTTGCTTCTCCTCTAGCGTATGATCCGAAAAGATAAATATCATTTATTCCATATTTATTAAGAATTGGTTTAATGATACTCTTTATTTCTTTAATTGTATAAATGGAACTACTTATATCAGTGGTAATTAAAGATACAATATAACTATTTCTATTTTCAATATTATCTAAATGATTAATAATATTTATGTCTGATTTTTTAACTCTAAATTGGTACATCTTATAATTATTCTTATTAAAGTTTGAAATGTATTCAGTTTGATTAAATGGCATAATATCACTCCTTCTATACATATGATATCATATGTAAATTAATTT
>JAEDOA010000146.1 GCA_016302195.1 Erysipelotrichaceae bacterium
TGTGCTCCAGCGATACGAAATGCACGCTGTAGTCCCCAAACTCCATCTATGTTGGTTTCCCCCAAACCTGTTTCACAAGCAGATAGTACCACGAGTTTAAGATTCGGGAAATATAAGTTTTCGATTTCTTCACAGGTTAGTATGCCATCATCAGTATCATCGTTAGAATCTGCATTTACACCTCTGTTTGCACCTGTAAATAATAGTCCAGATTCATTGGTAAGAGCATTATAGAACCCATGTGTCGAAATATGAAGAATACTAATATCCTTCTTTTCTATAGATTTTAATTTATTTTCTGTAGCCAACTGTTCTGTAAATTGTAAAGCACGACCTGTTGTGAAATTTCTAATATAAGAAGTGATAGTATCTATCTCTACTTTGCTACCTGGTAGTGGCTGCCACAAATCACTACGTTTAGATTTTGTTTGGGCTAAATCCGTATTAAAACTAGGATTACCAAACGCAACAATATTAAAATCTTTTATGCGTCGATCTGTATGGATGTTTGACAAAGAGAATACTCGATGAAATTCAATATTTTTATATTTTTTCCTCAATATGTACTCCAATGGGTAAACCAAAAAGCTACCAGATGGGGAGAAGTAAACTTTTTTATATCGTTTAATATAGGGTTCTAATTGATTATAAAAAATGGTGTCATTTGCATCTTTATACAAATCTATTATGGTAGGAGGAATATCATTTGCCATAACTATTGATTTGTAATAGACGTTGCCATCTTCATTAAATTTTTCAAAATCGATAATTAACTCGTCTTCGTTTATGATTTTTTGCAGTTTTAGAGATGAGGATTTTTTTAGCAAATCATTCTTTAATATATTTTCAAAATTATCATGTGAAGCTAACAATCGTTCAAGTGAATCTTTTTTAACTTGCAATGATTGAAGTGTAACGGAGTCATTTTTTACTGAAATACTAGCAATTTCCTCTTTGATTATTCTAAGACTATCCCGCAAAGATTTATTTTTTTTCTTAGCTAACAACTTCCTTTTGCTAAAGTTAATATTGTAAAGTAATCCTTTGCAGAGCAACATGTGGTCAAATATTGAATATGAGCTATGTAAATTGGGCATTCCACGAAGAACCTCAACTACACTTCCTTCAATCAAAGGTATCATGTTTTTTTGCTCTGATTCTGTTAATTCTGTGAGTAGAGATAATAGTACATTATTTTGTGAATATACAACATCGTCTTCAATTTCAGATATTCTATGGTTAAGCCCTATCTTGTTATACATCCTTAATAACCGTGGTAATGTAGAAGAAACTAAAGAGGTGTCTTTTAAACAATCCTCATAAAGTGCTGTTGCTTCTTTGAACAATCCTTTTCGTTCATACAAATATGCCTTTCCCCATAAATAGAATGGATGTTGCTTCAATATGTCAACGTATTTTTCATATAGCTCTGTTGATTTCTCTATCGGAAGATATATACTTACACCATATAACCACGATGAAGAAGATGGATGTCCCTGTTCACATGCTTTTACTACCAAATCAAACCAAGATTCGGCATACTCTTGACTTTTGCTTATATTTCCAGATGCAAAATATAACCCTGTAAGTTTACTAAGGATGTATTCGGTAATATTTATTTGATATACTGAGTCGAAAACTTCATGAGATTTTAAAATCTCATAAACCTCCTCATAACACTCTATAGACTTATTAGTGTTACAATAAACATTATACTCCTCACCAAGTTTTGCTAAAACCTGAACATAAAGTGTTGTGTCTCTTGGCTGTTCCTGAAAGCATTGAGTTTTTGCCTCATTCAAAGCTTCTAATTTGCTATTTCTTGTGGGCGAATTATTTGATTTTTTTATATAATGCTGGACTTTGTCATATACCGAAATTCTATAATCATTTATGAACTTTTCTGACTTTTTTAAAACCGCATATCTTTCTTCTTTTGTTTCTAAACACCTTGCATAATTCTCTAACAAAAGAAACTTCTTGCTGCCTGACAACTCATTAAATTCTTTGTCTTCAATCATTTTTTTTATACTAATACGGGCAATACTATCGTTTCCTTCATTTATATGAAGGAGAGCAAGATTACTTACAATAGAACACCTTTCTTGATAAGTAACACATTTTTGTAAAGCATTGTCATACATAAGAATAGCACGTCCGTTTTCACCTTGTATAGAGCAAACTTGGCCTAATAGATTAAAGTAATCACATTGAATAGAATCACTGTAATTATTTATGATATTTTCTATGCTTTTTGCACTGTTCCAAAAGTAATCGTACTTATGATATTGTTTCGCGTGTGCCATTTGGTTTAACACAGATATTACATATTCTACGGAGTTAAAACCATAAAAATCTATATGTGATCTAACAGAAATTGAGTCATATAACATCGTTAAATCTTTTGAATGGCCATATAGCGACATAATGTTCGCTATGTCAGTCGTTGTTTTGCAATATTCTGATGACTTTCTCCCATAATACGATTCTATCTCTTTGAGATTCTTAAGCTCGTATTCAATATAAGATCTTCTGTCATTTAATTGACTAATATAATATAGTGCAATCGTTCGATAGTAATGATACGTTTTATCCCACTCTTCAAACAATAAGTCATTTCTATTATGATTTTGCCCATATTGAATAGCATCATTCAGTAGCTCAATAGCTTTGTGTGGGTTATTTTCTTGAAAAAAGGAAGAGACCTCATGAAATAGATGAATATACTCATCAGGTGCAAGCGACTGTACAGACTGAGAACTAAGAATGATATTCACTCCTATTGTATCGTTGTGTTCTGCTGCTTTATCTGCTGCATTTAATAATAACTGTAAACTTAAACTATCATTTTGAGCTATTGAACTATATAAAATTTCAAGTTCCTTTTTATCTAGGTAATTATAGCCAAAAACCAAACAAGTATTAAAAGCGATAGTTACTACTTGTTGAGGTATTCGCTTTTCATTTATTATATCATTGATTACATTATACAATAATTTTTTATCTTTTTCAGCAACAGCAACTGTAGCCTCTGTAACATAGGCATTTCCCAATTGGACGAAATTATTATTCTTTATTGATAATTTCTTTTGAATATCAATCCAGTATTTAGCTTTCTTTCCTTTCTTGTTTGTAAAATAGTAGTCTGATAGAGCTGTTGCTATTGATAATTGACAAGATGTTGATTTATCATAGTAGCGTTCAAGTTTTCTTATCCATTTCCCTAATTCCTTATATTTCTGAAAGGGATTGATATCATTAATATTGCTTAATGTATAAATAAAATCAGCCGCCTGGATTAATGTATTGTATTCTAGTGAAGATTCGCCAAAAGCATATTTTATATCCTTATGTTGATTTAGGATAATACTACATATTGAATCAAATTTTT
>JAEDOA010000024.1 GCA_016302195.1 Erysipelotrichaceae bacterium
TCTTCTTCATCTACAAAATCTAAGTCGTTCTCAAATTCCTTTTCGACTTCTTCAATTGTCGTAAACTCAACGTCAATTATATCTGATTGAGCTTTATAATGTGGATCACTTAATGGTGTATTACTAATCTGTTTTTTGAAATTGCTGCATGATGAACTAAACGATACTAGCGTTATTCCACCAACAATAGCACCGCCAAAAAACTTGATACTATTTCCTAAACCTTTTGTAGCTAAATCTCTTGTTAATTTAATGCCGAAATATTTTAATACTTGTTTTGCTACTTGGTATGCAGCTTTTTCTGCAAGGACACCTTTTAGTAGAATTTTTGGAACATTATTTGCCAGCATTAATGCCATCTTATTCATAAATTTTCCAGCTGCTTCAACACCAGCCATAGTACCTATTCCAATAATGATTAGATTCATTGTTCCATCATCAATACCATATTCATTTTTTTCCAAGTCCAATTCTGGATAACCATATAAATACATTAGTTTTTGCATTATAATCAATAAATGACCATAAAATTGTCCTAAATCTGCTACAGTTGTAACTGCATCTACCGCAATACCACCAGGAGCAGCTCCAAGGCCAACAGCTGTTGCAGTTGCTAATGTTGTCTGCTTTGCAATAGATTCATTAGCCGCTTTATCAGCTATATCTCTACCAATTCCAGCTTTAGCTGGAGATGTTTCTATTGCTTTATTGATTGTGTCTTTATCGCAATACTTCATAAATGCACCTGATAAAAATTCTGTTCGATTGACATGAATACCAGGCATTCGCAATGCTTTGACAACAAAATCTTCCAAATCGATTTGACCATTGCCATTTTCATCAACTAATTTGATAGTTGCTTCAGTGACTTTTTTCTTTGCATCATTGGCTTTTTCGCCAACAACCTGAGCTGTTTGCTGTATTACTTTCTTTACATCATTAAAATATTCTTTCTTTTCATCCATATATATTATCCCTTCACAACTTCATTTTGAAGTTGTCCCCAATGTGCAGTCAACAATTAATTCTAGTCCGTGTTGGTTATTTACTTGTTAGAAAATCTATTTACCGCAAAGACAGTTTACATGCTCTCTCATTAACAAAACTTGCCACTCATTTGTTGCTTTTTTTGCCATTTCTACAGCGTTTTCTTCTATGTCTTTTATTGTTTATTCAGACTATATCCCTTTAGTTAATACTAACAATCTATCATTTGAATTAAACTGAACAATTTGATTATTGTCCTGATTCAAAAACATTCCATTACAATTCTTATATCCCAAAAAACAATAACCTAATTTTTTTAATGCAAGTTTTATTTGAACAATTGAATATTGTTTATCTAAATCCAAATCTATTTCAGATATTTTTATCGAGGATAATATAATCCCTTTTTTTGAAAGAAGATCTCTAAATGTATCTCTTAACAAAGGATTTTCAGCTAATTGAGATAGAATCAATGAAGCTACATTGGAACCGACAAAGCATTTGACATCATCTCTTTCATCAATTAATCTAGTCGAACTTTCCCTTGAAAACTCAGCAAGAATCTTAAAGTCATAATTATTATTCTGCTTTAGATTCACTAGTTTTAATAATAGAAGTAAATTTCTAGTATCATCATCTTGGAAGTTTTCTTCTCTATCGGATAATATTAAAACATGATTACTGTTATTAACATATTTTTTAATAATTTCTTCATCTTGCATATCGATATATCTTAAAATCGAGATTGGAATATCAAAATCCAAATTTTTAACCATATTCTGACGTCTTTTATCAATTAAAACTCTAATATTTAAATACTGAACAGATGTCTCATTTAGTATTTCCTCCAGTAATGGATTAGCACCAAAAATAATCAATTTCTCTTTTTTCTTGTTAACTTTTGTTATTGATTTTATTATCTTGTCATCAACATCACAATCTCTTTTCTTTATTCTTTGACAATTTTCATCTTCCTGAAGCAATATCAGTTTATCTTCTTTATTAATAATTTGTTCCTTATCTGGGTTTAAGATGGTTTTTTCGCCTTTAATAATTCCTATTATAGTTGCTTTATCAATGATAGAAATAGCTTTATAAATTGTTAAACCAGCTGTATATTTTACCTGCTGAATATGGAATTCGTTTTTTTCAAAATCAAACAATTCATTATAGACATCACTGACGCTAAAATCCGTTATAGTTCTCACTAATAATTTCGCCATTATCTCATTAAGTTGAAACATGATAATACCGTTGTTTTTTAAAGATGATTCATCCAGCATATGTTGTTTATCGTTAACACAGGCAACTATATTAGGCTTACTGTTTGGATATTTTTTCAATAAAGACGCAACTGCCAATAGCGATTTAATTCTATTTTTTTCTTCTAAAGCATTAATAATCACCGTATTTGCTTTATCTATCGAACAATTATTCAAATCTACACTACTGGTAATGTCACAATGCCTAATAATGATAGTTATATTTTTACCATAATCTACATTATTTCTTAAATCATCTAATAACTCATCTTTTTCATTATTGGTGCAAATTACTATTACTCTTTTTTTCTTTCCAGTATTGATAATAATCTGGTTTAGTAATTGATGCTCCAACAAATTATAGCCAATTATTACGGTATGATTTTTTTCAAATATAGTTGCAGTTCCATTTCTTAGATTTTCCAGTTTTTCTTCTATAAAACTACTGATTATGCCAATTAATGTACTTGTTAGAAATAAACCCATAATCGCTACAAGCGAACTTAATAATACATAACTTACCTGACCGTCCTCACTATAAGGCATCCAAGCGTTAATTGCCGTAGCCAGCAAATCCCAAAACAAAGAGAAGAAGCCATCACCGTCACCTATATCAAGCAATGCCATCATTATGGCCAATAACATTACTATTGATAAAGTTACAATAGTAAGCATTTTTATCATGCTGTAGGTACCGTTAGCCATCTTCTTTTCTAACCAGTAATTGATATGATTTTTAATTGCCCTAAACATATATTATTATCCTCTTATAATTCCATTTTGAAGCTGTCACCAATGTGCAGTCAACAATAAATTAGCCAAATAAAACTTGACAAGAAATTAACATTATTATCTTCACCCCAAATTTGACTAAAATTACTCCTTTACTTATCAAAAATAGGTTTCTGATAAGCTATTGCTCTTTTATTACATCATCAATAAAATCAATTATCTCACTGGCATTATTTTTTTCAGCCAGTAAGTTGATATTATTTTTATTAGAAAATAGTTTAAGAATATCATTCAATATTGTTATATGCTTACTTTGGTCTTCAGCTGCCAAGGTGAAGATCAGTTTTGCTTCTCTACCATTTAAAAAAGACACAGGATTTTTAAAGACAGCTAAGGAAATACCCATACTTTTTACACCTTTATCACTTGCTGAATGAGCTAAAACAAGTCCATCAGATAAAAACATATGAACACCCTGATTCTGTTGCTGGTCAATAATGGAATCAACATAATTTTCTGTTATCAAGTCCTTTTTTAATAATGGCTCTGCAGAAATTCTAAGCGCTTGCTGCCAATCGCAATCAGAAAAACACACATTGACTGATGTTTCATCCAAACAATCCAATAAGTTTATATCATTTGATTTAATCGATACTTTCTTAATTTTATTTGTAGCGTAGTATTTATTTAAATCATCCCTGAAATCATTCAGCATTTCTTCGGGAATATACTTTGAAGCTATTTCTACTATATCTTTGATATGCACTGTAGAAAGTGGTTCAGCATATAGACACTTTCTTAAGATAATAACACGATCCTGCTCTGTCAAAATAGGATGAACCACAATAAGATTCTTCTCATTTTCAATATATGAAGTTGATATTACAATATCGTAATCGTGCTTTGGAGAATAATTAGCTAAGGAAATATTATCAACAGCACTAGCTTGAGGAACCAAAGACTTTATTTCATTTTTAAGCATAACGCTTGTACCTATTCCATTAGCGCAAACAACAAGTATTCTAAATCCTTTAGTTGCCTTTCTATTTGGAATAATATATGATCCGAAATGCAAAGTAAGATAAGCTACCTCATCATCAGAAATAATAACCGATAATTCATCCTCTAATACGCTAGCAGCTCTTCTAGTAATATCAAACAAATCAGAATATTCTGCCTTGATATCCTTTAGCATTGGATTTGATAGTTGTATGCCATACTTATATCTATAAAGAGAACTATTTAAATGAGCAGCAATCGCTTCAACTAGCTCATCACTATTTTCAAAACTTATATAAGATATTCTTTGAAACTCTTCTACTACTAATTTTGCGAGTTTTTTGGCCTGACCATCATCTTTTGATACATTTACAGGGACACTTTGTAAACGAGAGCCTAATAAATGAAGTGAAACATAGACTTTTTCACTAATAATCAAATATGGAAAATATTTATCAACTAAAGCGTATTCAGTTGTTGAAATGATTTCTTGAAGATTCATATTTTTAAAAATAATATCTTCGTTTTTACTAGCAATACATACGATATACATTGCCAAAGTTGGTAAAATTCCACTTACATATTGTGTATTCAATTCCTTTTCTATTTGTTTTAGCCCAGCTATAGTTGAGTCAATAATTTTGGCTTGTTTTTCTTCCATACTTCCGTAGTAAAAAGACCAAAGAGCAGGAAACATCATAAAGAAAACCGCTCTTTTTTTAACTGGATCACCAACTACTGTATAACCATTTCTAATATTATATGTTATTGACAGGTTATAGGCTTGCAAATCAAGGGATACCTGTTTTAAATCATTAACAATTGTATTTCTACTTACATCGCAAATCTCTGCTAGATCTTCAATATACAAATCTTTTCTCTTTATTAACAGTTCACAAATTTGAATAGATTTACGCTCACTTGGAGACAACACCTGAATGGTTTTCTTACTTGACGAAGTCAACTGGCGAATTTGTTGTCGTTGCTGCTCATTTAAAATTATTCCATTTGAGCGGTGCTGTTGAAGCGGTTCAATTTGATTAAACGACAAAAAATCATTTATTTTCTTTAAATCGTAATAAATGCTTCTTCTAGAAATACCAATTGAATTGGCTAATTCATCAACTTTAACATAATTATTAGAATAAATTAATATTTTTAAAATGTCTTCACACCTTTTATCTAGATAATAATTCATCTTAATGCTCCTGCAGCAAGTTCTTTACTTTTGAATGATATGGCGTCTGCTTTAAATTCAATTTTGCCTTATTTAAAAACGATTCACCTTTCTTCTTTTCATTGTGGTTCAAATAATAGCTGCCAAGCATATATTGCATCATTCCTACTTGAATCTTATTTTTTGAAGATGGATTTACCATATCAAGCATTTCTAAAACATGTTCAACATCACTTTGACTAGCAGAATCGTCTACCAAAAAACGATATAATAAAGTATCAAATTCATATTCATCTATATCAGCTGTTTTTCTTAAACAATCTAATAATTTTTTACAATACTGTTTATCTTTAGCATCAACAAAGAAGAAAAACGAATTACTGCAAACGAAATTCTTTTCTTTTTTTGAAAAACTTCCATCTATGACTGTATCAATAACCTCTTTCATTTTGTCATAGTTATTAGTAGTCATATAGATTTGTAATTTTTCCATTAATGAGCTGAATCTGCCAAACAAATATACATAAAACCTGTTTTCAACGATTTTTAGTGCACCTTGATAATCGTTGTTCGCTTTGCATTTTTGCAGTTTTGTCTGAAAATTAGCTCTGAACATGTATGGTATAGCAATTGCCATTAACAATATAAACAGCAATATTAACAACGCTTCTTTACTCATAAAATATACCCCCTTATATTTTTGTGATATAAATTGATAGATTCATTGTAGCATAGTATAGAAATCTTTTTGCACAAAAAAAGAGTTTTTGTGCAAAAAATAAAAAAATTTTTATTTTTGCACATTAACTGTGCAAAACTTGTGCAAACGATAACAATAATTGCACATTTATCAACAAATAATTGGCTTTGACTAAAAAAAAGAAACTTTATATATTGACATTGTAAATAGAAAGGACACTAATATGATCGAACAACTAATCAAAAAAGAAAACATTGTTGTCAATGCGCATGCCGACTCTTGGCAACAAGCAATCAATTTATCATTGCAACAATTAGTTAAAAACGGTTATTGCACTGATGAATACGAAACAGCAGTATTAAAAAGTACAGAAGAAAATGGATTCTATTATTGTTTAACAGACGATTTAGCATTAATTCACGCTAAAGCATTTGAAGCAGTTAACCAAACTCAATTAGCAGTTACTGTATTAGATTCTCCTGTTGCTTTTTCAGACGAGCATCCAAATATTAGAATTCTAGTTACTTTAGTTGCTAAAGACGGCAATACCCATATGGAAGGAATTATGGCCGTTGCAAATATTTTTGGCGATGATGATAAAGCATCAGACATCATCAACGCAACTTCAGCTGATGAAATTTACGATTTGTTTATTAATTCAGTTGAATAATACTTAGGTTATTTCAGTATCTACATCGATACTGATTAAATAACGGTTTAATAATAAAAAGGAGGATATTATGTTAGATTTTATTATTAACATCTTAGCTACACCAGCTATTTGTGTTGGTTTGTTAGCAATGGTAGGTTTAATCTTACAAGGTAAACCTGTCGAAGAAGTAGTTAAGGGTACTATTAAGACTATCGTTGGTTTCTTAGTAGTAAGCGCAGGTGCTAGTTATATTCAAACTGGTTCATTATTAGCATTTGGTGACTTATTCAACTATGCATTCAATATGCAGGGTGTAGTTCCAAATAACGAAGCAGTTGTATCATTAGCATTAACTAAATTCGGTGCTGATTCAGCTTATATCATGGTAGCAGGAATGATTTTAAATATCGTTCTAGCTAGATTCTCTAACTTAAAATACATCTTCTTAACAGGACACCATACATTATACATGGCTTGTATGTTAGCAGTTATTTTAAGCTTATGCGGATTATCTAGTTGGATGTTATGGATCGCTGGTGGATGTTTATTAGCTTTCATTTGCGCATTCTCACCTTGGTATTGCGCTCCTACAATGGAAAAAATTGTTGAAACTGATGAATTAGGCTTTGGTCACTTCGGTGGTTTAGGTTACTGGTTATCAGCTCAATGCGGTAAGTTATTCAAGGGCAAAGTTAATGAATCAACAGAAGATTTGAACTTCCCACAAAGACTTACTTTCTTAAGAGACACAACTGTTTCAATCGGTATTACAATGGTTATCTTCTTTATCGTTGTAACAGGTGTTGCTGTTGCTAAAGGATTATTAGATGTTGCTGGCGACTACCCAACATTATCTGCATTAGTTTCTGGTGATACAAAGACTCACTGGTTAGTATGGGCAATCACTCGTGGTTTAGACTTCTCAGGTGCTGTATATGTAATCTTATCAGGTGTACGTCTAATCGTTTCTGAACTTGTTCCAGCATTCAAAGGTATTGCTGAAAAGTTGGTTCCAGGTGCTGTACCTGCAATTGACTGTCCAGTTGTATTCCCTTATGCTCCTAACGCTGTATTAATCGGATTCTTAGTATCATTCGTTGGTGGTGTTGTTGGCTTATTAGTATTAGCATTAGTTAACAAAGCATTCCCAGTTGCTATGATTCTTCCAGGTGTTGTTCCTCACTTCTTCTGTGGAGCTACTGCTGGTGTATTCGGTAACGCTGAAGGTGGTTGGAGAGGATGCTTATTAGGCTCATTCGTACATGGCTTATTAATCACATTCTTACCTGCAGCTGTAATGCCAGTATTCACTAATTTAGGATTCACATCTGCAACATTCTCAGATGCTGACTTCTCTTGGATGGCATTAGTATTTGGTAACTTATCATTGAACGTTGGTGCAACAGTTATGTTTGTAGTATCAGTTGTTGTATTCTTAGCACCAATTGTACTTTCTTTAGTTACTAAGAAAAAATCTGCATAATCAATAATTTGATTAAGCAAAAAAAATAACAAAAAAGGAGTTGAAATACATGGCTAAAATTAGTTCAATCATGTGCTGTTGTGGTTCTGGTCTTGGATCAAGCATGATGGTACAAATGAATATCGAGAAAGCATTAAAAAATATGGGTATCTCAGGAGTTACTGCTGGACATACTTCTTTATCAGAAATTAGCCCAAAATCAGCTGACTTATTCGTTGTAGGTAAAGATATTTACCCACAATTAAAGGATTATCCTAGAGTAATTTGCTTACAAAAGATTATGTCAATGAAAGAATTGACAGAAAAACTTGAGCAAGCATTTGCAAAAGAAGAAGATACATTCCATATTGTTTAAGGCTATCAGTATTTAATGAACTCTAAAGGGTGATTTGAGGATCACCCTTTTTTATTACCTACTATATTTCACTATATTTCGCAAAGGCTTGGTCTTGAAATTTGTTACAAAAAACTTTATCTTATTAATAGGAGGATTTTTTTAATAATGGAAGCAAATAAATTAAAAGAATTAAAATTACTATGTGCAAACGTTAGAATTGACATCTTAGAAATGCTAATGAAGTTCGGACAAGGACATCTTGGAGGCTCAATGTCATGTGTTGAACTATTTGCAGTATTATATGGAAAACAACTAAATGTCGATCCTAAAAACCCTAAAAAAGAAGACAGAGATCAGGTTGTTTTGTCAAAGGGTCATGCTGGACCAGTATGGTACTCTACTCTAGCTGAAAAAGGCTTTTTCCCTAAAGACTGGTTATTCACATTAAATCAAGGAGGAACATTACTTCCTTCTCACCCAGATAGAACAAAAACTCCTGGTGTTGATATGACAACTGGTTCGTTAGGACAAGGAACTTCTACTGCAGCAGGAATCGCAACTGCAATGAAAAAAAGAGGTTTAAACAGTTATACATACCTGATTGTTGGTGATGGTGAATTAAATGAAGGACAATGCTGGGAAGCATTCCAATATATTGCTAACTACAAATTAAACAATTGTATAGTTATTATTGATGATAACAAGAGACAATTAGATGGTTACACAAAAGATGTTATTAATCCTTTCAGTTATCAGGAAAAAATGAAAGCCTTTGGCTTCTACACATTGACTGCTAAAGGTGATGATTTAGAAGCAATTGATGACACTATCAACAAGTTAAAGGAAGTTAAAGACAGTGCAGTTTGTATGGTATTAGATTCTGTTAAAGGACAAGGTGTTAAGTTCTTTGAAGAATTATTATCAAACCACTCTGTAAAATTCAATGAAGAATACACTAATGAAGCCAACAAGGCAATCGCACAATTAAAAGAGTATATTGCCAAGGAGGGAGAATAAGATGATTAAATTAGTAGAAGATAGAACTGTAAACGGTAAAGAATTAAGAAAAGTATTTGTTGATACTGTTAATGATTTAATGGATGAAAATAAAGATGTTGTTATTTTGGAAGCTGACCTTGGTGGAGCAAGCGGATCTACTGCAACTTTAAAAAAGCATCCTGATAATTTCATTCAGTGTGGTATATCAGAAGCAAACATGGTAGGAGTTGCTTGCGGTATGAGTACTTTAGGATATGTCCCTTACATTCATACATTTGCTCCATTTGCTACTAGAAGAGTGTATGATCAAGTATATCTTTCAGGTGCTTATGCTAAAAACACTATTAATATTTATGGCTCAGATCCTGGCTTTACAGTAGGCGCTAATGGTGGAACACATACTTCATTTGAAGATATCGCGCTAATGAGAGCAATGCCAGAAGCAATTGTTTGTGATGCCGCTGATGAAACCCAATTTGAATTCATCTTAAAAGAGTTCTCAAAACTACAAGGTGTTCATTATGTTAGAGCAGGAAGAAAAGCTTGTAGACAATTATACGATAAGTCAAGTCAATTCGAACTTGGTAAAGGTGTAGTTGTTAAAGAAGGAAAAGATGTATTAATTGTATCTTGTGGTCAAATAGTATCAGATGCTTTAGATGCTGCTGAAATGTTAGAAGCTGAAGGAATCTCAGTTGAAGTTATCGACATGTTTACAATCAAGCCATTAGATAAGGATCTTCTCGTTAAAGAAGCTACTGGCAAAAAAGCAGTATTGACTTTTGAAAACCACTCAATCATAAATGGATTAGGAAGTGCTGTCAGTGAAGTAATCGCTGAAGAAAATATCAATACCCATTTCAAGAGAGTTGGTGTTACTGACAGATTTGGTCAGGTTGGTTCACCTAGTTTCTTACAGAAAGAATTTGGCTTGACAACCCAAGATTTATATAAGGCAGTTAAAGAAACTCTCTAAAATGAATGAATATCTAAGGATAATTTGTTGTTGTGGTTACGGTTTAGGCTCCTCGATAATTCTTTCATTAAATATAGGCAACTACATAAAAAATCACAATTTAAAAAATATCTCTGTTTCTCATTCTTCTGTTTCAGAAGTAAACAAAAAATCAGCAGATATTGTAGTGGTTGGACTTGATGTATATCCTTTGTTTAAAGACTTTAATAAAGTAGTAGTCATTAAAGATATTATTAGTTATGAGGAATTAGATAGCAAATTAACCTTAGCACTCAATAATAAAGAAGAAAAATACCTAATCAAGTAAAAAGAAGGCAAACGCCTTCTTTTTTTACTAACAATTTGACATTGTTTTTCCTGGTCCAACCAAATTAGCAAAATCCTTTGTAAATTGATCAACTGCAGCATCAATTGCAGCATTTTTAACAAAATTATCAAATACATCAACTGGAACAGTAACTGCTTTTACACCATACTTTATTAAATCAATAATCTGCTGGCTGTTTTTGAAGCTGGCAGCTAATAAACCACAGTAATCCAAACCATTATTTTCCAGCATATCCTGTATCTCCATAGCAACTCTAACGCCATCATAGCCCATATTATCAATACGATTTACATAAGGAGCAAGATATTCACAGCCACACTTAGCAGCAATAAAACCCTGCATTGGAGTATAAATAGCTGTTCCTAATAATCTAATTCCTTCCTTATGGCACATCTTCATAGCTTTAAAGCCTTCTGTTGTACAAGGAATTTTAACAATTGTATTATCTCCTAGTTCCTTAATAATCCTTTTAGCATCAGCAAGCATTCCATCAGCCTCTGTGGCTAATACTTGAGCAAATAATTCTCTCTCACTACCAATAATCTCTCTAATCTCTTTTAAAACCTCAAATGGTTCTCTTTTAGTTCTAGAAATAATTGTTGGATTAGTTGAAACACCATCAATTGGATAGTATTCAACAAGTCTTCTAATCGCTTCTACATTAGCATCATCAATGCACAATAACATAATTAATTCTCCCCTTTACTTCTATAATATTATTATATAGCAATCAGCAATAAAAAACCTCTATTTTCAAGAGGTTTTATTTATTGTTCGGCTTTTACGTAGTATATTTCAAATTCATCATTGCTTTCTTCACATATCGAAAGAGCCAGGTTGTTTTCCATTAATGTTAATTCAACATTAGATTTATATTCTTTGCCGTTTTCCTCTGGCAAATAGGTACAAGTGAAGCTGTATATGCCAAAACCCTTATATTGTAAATCACTTACTTCCCCACTGACATGGAAATCAGAATTATTAATCCACTTATTATATTTGCGATCGGCAAATGAGATACAAATATCTTCTGAACAATAGGTTCCATGTGAATTCAGCATGTCTAGCAAACTTGTTTGTGAACGAGCTCTATCAGCACCCATTTCAATTTTTCCCACATTGTATTCTTCTGGAAATTGAACAACTATTAGATCTGACATATCATAATGAATTGTAAAATCCAAAGTATAAGCATCATAAGCATCAGTTATCATATCACCCTCAAATGCTGGTACTTCCAGTTTAAACTTATAATCATCGTTTTCCAAATATTCAACATTAGTTATCTTTCCACTTACTGCTTCACCAGAACAATATATTCCTATTAGCATTGTTCCATCATCGCTAACCCTTAAAAACCAGCTTCCAGGTTGTGTAGATTCGATATATTGGAAAGGATCAGATAAACCATTAACCAATTCTTTATATCTATAATCAACTTTTGGTTGGTTTGGTTGGCATCCTACTAGCATAAAAGCAAGTAAACTAGCCAATATTATTCTCATAGTTTTCTTCATAATTTCTTCCTCCAAATGTATATAATCATTATATCATTACTCCATATTGTTATCATAATAAGTATGAATTAATTGAAGTATTTCTCTGATTGCTTTTATAGCCTTATCTGGCAAATCATAGTTACTGCTCAATAAAATTGTATTATCATCATCGAGTTTAATCTTTAATATTTCTACTTCTCCATCCAAAACCATCACGTCAGATTCTTTAAGATTTTTCATTTTCTGTAATTGATATTTATTTACAATTTCATTTATTTGTTTATATAAATCATCATCAACCACAAAACTTTTTTCGTCTGTATCATTATTATCATCAGTTTTACAAATACTTAAATTGTTATTTGATAACTCAATTCGATAACTACTAACACTATCGCCGCCACCACGATAATATGACAAGGATTGTATAGACAATTTCTTTTTTGAAAAGAAAAAGATACCAGTAAAGACCACTATAACTACTAATACTACCAGCAAATACTCTTTCTTCATTCCACTCACCCTAATCGTCCTTTCACTTACTATATAGTTAAGATAATTATATAAAATAATATGATATTTAATAATAAAATTGTGTTTTTTTACCCACAAAGGTATTTCATAATTTAAAAATTCTTTTTATGATATAAAAAAAGAGGTAACACAATGAACAAAAAGCACTTAACAATATTACACTCAAATGATTTACACGGAGATTTCTTAGCAGAAAAAATCGATGAAAAATTAGTTGGCGGTGTTTCACTTTTATCAGGTTACATCAATAAGGTTAGAGCTGAAGAGGATAATGTTATTTATGCTATTGCCGGTGATATGTTTAGAGGCTCTGTTATCGATTCTGAATACAAAGGCATATCAACAATTGAAATAATGAACGCAATTGCCCCAGATGTTGTGTCTATTGGCAACCACGAAGCCGACTATGGATTTTCACATCTATTATTTATCGAGAAATGCGCTAAATTTCCCATCATTAATGCTAACCTTCATATAAAAACCAATGGCGCTAGACTATTTCAACCGTACAAAATAATCGAGATAGGTGGAATGAAAATCTTATTCATTGGTATTATCACTGAGGAAGTATTAGCAAGCGCAAAAAAAGAAGGCTTAATTGGAACGATAATTAACACAGCAGCTGCTGCTGAAGAAATAGGCAAGATATGTAACGCTCATAACGGTATCGACATCGATTTCACTGTTGTATTAACCCATATTGGCTGGCAGGAAGACCATAACCTAGCTGCTCTATTAGATCCAAGTTGGGGCGTTGATGTAATTATCGGTGGACATTCTCACACCTTTATAGAGCAACCTGATTTTGTAAATGGAATCGCTATCGTTCAAGCCGGTACGGGCACAGATGGAATAGGACGTTTTGATTTAGAAATAGATACTGATAATAATTGCCTTGTTGACTATAAATGGCAATATATACCTATCAATAATGATACTTGCCCTGTTGACCATCAAATTGAAGAATTGATTTGTAATTATAAAAACGACACCGATAAGAAATACGGAAGAGTTGTTTGTAAATTTTTAGATGTATTAACCCACCCTTCAAGGCTTCAAGAAACAGAATTAGGCAATCTAGTAGCCGATATTTTTCAACAATCTCTCGGTGTTGATGTGGCATTAGTTGGTTCTGGCTCAATTAGAGTAGAGCAAGCCGGTCCAATTATCACTTTTGGCAAACTAAGTGAAATCTATCCTTATGGAGGTAAACAGTATCTAATAAAAGTTACTGCTGATACTTTAAGAAAAATGCTCTTGTATATCAATAGAGAAGATAATTTTATTAATCATGGTGAATACTATCAGCTGTCTAAGGGAATCAATTTTATCTATTCAAAAAGCAAGCGTGACTTCATAAAATGCACGTTAAATGGCGAAGAATTAATAGGAGATAGAATAATAAGCGTTGCTTTATCTGAATTTCATTTCTCAAATATAAAAGATTTCTTAGGCATTGATCCACAAGAGTATGAAAAAAATGGGGCTGCTAGAGTGATTGCCACTAATGATTTTGATTTGTTAGTCGAATATCTATCTAACTGTAATATCGTTGATAGTAATGTTGAAGGTAGAATGGTACTAGTTGATTAATTTATCTCAACCTTTTTAGTGAAGTTTGTGTTAAGATATTCAATAATGAGGTAAATGTTAATGAAAGATATATTACTAGTTATTGATATGCAAAATGACTTTGTGTTTGGTCCACTATCTACAGATCAAGCAAGAGAAATAGTTCAAAACGTCAAAGAAAAAGTTCTTAATTTTAAAGGTGACATCTATTTTACAAGGATACTCACTTTGAAAATTACCTCTCTAGCCAGGAAGGAAAAAAACTTCCTGTTGCCCACTGTATAAAGGACACAGAAGGTTGGCAAATTATTAAGGATTTGGACCAGTTGAGAAAAACTGAACCGATCGATAAAGTGACCTTTGGTAGCAGTAAGTTAGTTGATTTGTTAGTAAAAGAAAACGAAAAAGAAACAATCAACAGCATTACATTAATTGGAGTATGCACCGATATTTGCGTTATCAGTAATGCGATGATTATTAAGGCGTTCTTACCCGAAACAGAGATACTGGTCGATGCCTCTTGCTGTGCAGGAGTAACTGTTGAAAGTCATAATAACGCTTTAGAAGCGATGAAAT
>JAEDOA010000147.1 GCA_016302195.1 Erysipelotrichaceae bacterium
TGATAATATGAAAAGAGCAAAGTATATTTCAAACGGAACAATCACTTATAAAATTTTAGGTGAACAAGGACCTCAAGGTCCACAAGGTCCACAAGGTCCTGCAGGTCCACAAGGGCCTCAAGGACCTAAAGGGGACTCATCATTGGATGCGGTTAATGAATTAGAGATTGGTGGTTCAAACCTTCTTAGAAAAACAAATCAAGGGATTACAAATTGGGAAATTGCTTATGCTGGTTCTACTGAAGTTTTAACAAAATTAGCATACTTAGACAGCACTGGTGTAAATGGTGCTAAAATCGAGGTAAAATCAGTATCTACTAGTTTGTATTATGCTTATTATGAAATTGGTAACAATGTATTAAAAAAATTAGAACCTAATACTGAATATGTGTTAAGTTTCGATGTATTGTCCAACGTTGACATTACTGATGGTATAGTTAATATTGGAAAGGGTAACGGTACAAAACTACTAGTTAAGAGCGCTTGTAATTTTAAAACCAAGAAAGATACTTGGGTACACAACACTTTACTCTTTACAACAAATTCACTGAGTGAAGGAATTGATAACCAAGTATTATACTTCCGTTACTTCGGTAAACAGGTGTGCTACCTAGTTTTCAAAAACTTAATGTTCCAAAAAGGGAATAAGCCAAGTTCTACTTGGAGTCCAGCAACAGAAGATGTACAAGAAGAAATTGATAATTTAAAGAAAGAAATTGAAACACTAAAGAATTTAATAAAATAATGTGATTAGAGTCAACTAAGTACATGCAATAGTTAATACATTTAAGGCTTTACAATAATTTTATAGTAGTTGCCTAAATTGTTACAACTAATTTTTAAATTACAGGAGGTATATATGAACATTAAATTCTCAATTAGTGGACAGAAGATAAGCATTTTAGAAAGACCAACTACAATATCTTATACGAGTGAATTAGAAGCTGAATTTTCATTTTCTAACGAATGGGCAGGTAGACAGAAGACAGCTATTTTTAAACGTACTGGAATCCATGCAATACCAGTATTGATTGAAAATGATAAGTGCATAGTTCCTAAAGAAGTTCTACGTAACTGTTCAAAATTTGAAGTAGGAGTAATTGCTGGCAACATTCATACAACAAATATTGTAGAAGTTTATATAGATAGAACTTGCTACAATGAAGATGCAGAAATTCCTGATCCTACTCCTAGCATATATGACCAGATAATTGAAAAACTAGAAAGTATAATCAAAGGTGGAGAAGGTGGAGAAGGAGGAATCGGACCTCAAGGACCTCAAGGACCTCAAGGACCACAAGGCATTCAAGGTGAACAAGGCCCAGCTGGAGCTGATGGTAAAGAGATTGAACTACAAACTGTAAGCGGAAAGGTACAGTGGAGATATACTGATGATTCTGTGTGGAAAGACTTATTTACAATTCCAACAACAAGCGATGGAGAAGCTTCAGCAACTTATGTAGTGCCTAAACTTTACCTAGATAATTCGGATATCACGTTACTAAAAGCAAAGACATCTGGTGAAGTGCAGTCTAAGTTCAAATATGTTGATAATAATACAGTGTATACTGGATACTGTACTGCTAAAGTACAAGGTTCAAGTAGCGCAAGATACATTAAAAAGAACTACACATTATCATTGTATGAAGATGAAGACTTAACAACAAAGAAGAAGATTGACTTTGGATGGGGAAGCCAATCAAAATACTGCATTAAAGCTAACTGGATTGATTCTACACATTCTAGAAATATCTTATCTGCAAACTTAGCAGCACAAGCTACTGCAACTAGACCAGAAAGCCCATTCAAAACAGAGCTACTGAAAGCACCTAATAATGGATGCGTAGATGGATTCCCAATCGAGGTATATATTAGAGGAGCATTCCATGGATTATACACGCTAAACATTCCAAAAGATACTTGGATGTTTGGTATGGATAAATCAAATCCTAACCACTTTGTATTATGCGCAGAACGAAATAACAATAGAAATCTTCAACTAAATGAAAATCAGCATAGCGGCACTTTACAATGTGAGTTTAGACTCCCTTACGATGGTACTGATGGAAGGACTTGGAGCATTGAAGTTGGTACATTAACACCTGAATTAAAAAACAGTTTTAACGCTGGAATCTCATTATTAGCAACTGAGCATTCTGCCCCAGATTTTAAACAGAGATTTGAAGCTAAATATGATTTATATAGTATGATTGATTATTTCTTAATGACAGATTACATCAACAATATGGATGGTATGGCAAAGAATATGATTATGGCAACGTATGATGGTGTACAATGGGGTGCTATTTGTTATGATATGGATAGTACTTTTGGCATGGATTTTAATGGAAATGTTGCATTCCCAGCTAATGCAGACTGCATGCATGAATTCCAGGATAACAACTCTTTAATGGCAGCAACACTTTATGAAGTCTACTGGGAGGAAATGAAAGCTAGATATGCTGAATTAAGAAATTCTGGTATATTCTCTGTAGAAAACTTAAAGACTTTATTTGATAGAGTATATAGTAAATTCTCATTAAAGCAACTACACGAAGAGAGAAATAAATGGGAGACATATGAGGCAAGAAGTGGTTATACAAAAGAAGCAATGCCATATGACTATAACACTGAAGCAAGATTTGAATCATTTTCAGCAATTAGACAAGAGTACCTAGATGAAAAATATGGGTACACTCCTAAATGCAAATCTATAACACTTGTTAGTGATTCTAATGGAGTTGTTGGCGGTGATGTACCACTTAATATTAATAATCAATTCGCTGCTTATACTGTGATTCCAAGAATTTATCCGAATAACGCAGATATAACTAAAATGACCGTTGTGAGTGAAGATGAGACAATCGTAAAACCAGTTGGTCTTTATAATTTAATACTAATGAAACCTGGTAAGACAACAGTCACATATACGTTGGATGAGGTTAGTGTAACGCTTACAGTTCAATTAGGTAACAATGTTCCAGATAGAACGGGTATTCACTTTGTAAAGAGCTTAACTAACGCAGCAGGACAAAATATAATCCTTAATTTGCCTCCAAATGACAGTGATACTATTTTTTATAAAGGTCAATTAACAGAAGCTCCAAATGGATGGTCATATATGGTTGGTACTAACGATTTATTTAGAATACAAGCACCAAATAATTCTTACAAAGATAGAATTGATTTTGTTCTACACGGTAAACATTACTCTGTATCCTTATATCAATTTGCCAACAAACCTTTAGAAGTTATGACGAACCTGAAACGGTATGAGTTAATTG
>JAEDOA010000025.1 GCA_016302195.1 Erysipelotrichaceae bacterium
AATTTGAAAACCCAGTTGATGAAAACAGAGTTAGAGAATTTATGGATGTTGTTAAACAATTTAGAAAGACGTTATAAGCAGCTAATAAGGCTGCTTTTTTTAAGCGATGGTTTCCATCATTTTTGTTGTCTATATTAAATCATTTTTTGAATTTTTGTTGTTTGAAAAAAGTTTATAATTAAAAACGAAAGAGAAGGGAAATATATGAGAAAGAGACTAGTGTATAGAATTGATGATGTAGGATATACTGAAGTATATGATATGGGCATCAAAAAAGTAATTGAAAGCGGTATTGGATGCAGCGCTGATGTTATGTTTGATAGTATGGATTGCGTCGAAATCCTAAAATGGCTAAAGGATAGACCATGGATTTCGATAGGCTGGCATCGTCATTTATGGGAAAGACCTGTCTGTGATCCAAGCGAAGTTAAGTCTATGGTTGATGAAGAAGGTAGATTCAAATGGAGACATCGTAAGACTCATTTAATGAGCGAGGCAACTTATCAGGATTGCTACAAAGAATTTGATAAACAAATGCAGTTATGCTACAGCATCCTGGGGAAATATCCTGATGTGGCTACAAGCAGAAACACTAATTTGGAAATAGATAAAGCGTATATGGATATTCTTGATAAATACAATATAGCTCATGGTGTTTTCTCAACAACAGCAGATCATAAGCATCAAATGGTGGCTGATGAAAAGTATCGTCATCTTAATTACATCTCTGTAAATATTCAGCCTGATCCTTCTGTTGGATTTGATTTGGCGCATTTTAAAGAATATAATCCTTTAGAAAAAATGACTAGTTTGACCTGGACTGAGAAAGAAGAAATCTATTTCTACGGTTTCCATCCAGGGTATTGCGATGATTACATTATGGCGGAATCGAGCTGTAATCTACATAGATGCAAGGAACTACAGGCAGCATTAAGTGACCAATATCGCAATTGGATTATTGAAAACAAGATAGAACTGATAAATCAAAGAGATGCCATATATGGCACAAATGAATTACAAGACCATTTCAAGCAGATTAATTCTCCGCTTTGGATTGGCAACATGAAATAATATTTATCATAAACCATAATTAACCTTCAAAGTAGTATGTAATCTTTGAAGGTTTTTATTATGGGAAAAAGGAAAAATACAATTAGTTAGCTAATAAACAAGGTGCTTAAAATAACTTATTATTAACTTTTAGTAACAAAATGGTGATAAGAAAGTGATATATGCTAGCTTTGTAAAGAAATTGTAAAGAAAATGTAAAGAATGTAAGCGTTTACCCTTGATTTGTGCTCCTGATACGCTTATAATTTTGGTGGAAAAGGGAGGAATTGATACATTATACGGAAAAATGTATAAGCATCAAAAAAAGATAAAATGAGTAAAATAAAAAATGTTGCTACTATCACAGATGATAAGGTGATAAATGTTCGCAGAGCTGCAATTGAGCATCGTGGAAGATGGGCAGCTGGCTTTTATACTGAAGCAAGAGCACAAGGCATCGATTTAGAGCCTATAATGAGAAAAGTTATTTTCCAGCAGGGAGTTGATTCTGGAAAAGCAGAAGCTAAGAAATTTGATGAAGTAACACCAAAAACATATGGACACTATTTCTGCACAAAAGATTATAATGAGACATTTGAAAAGAAGATTCTTGTAGAAGAAGATGATCATTTTGAATGCTCTTTGAATTACTGCCCACTTGTTGCAGCTTGGCAAAAATTAGGCTTATCTGATGAAGACTGCGCAAAATTATGTGATATCGCTATGGAAGGCGATAGAGGATCAGCTGAAGGCTTAGGATTAGACTTCGAACTCAAGAGTTCACTAGCTTGTGGAGATGACTGCTGTCATTTAGTTTATAGAAAGAAATAATGTGGTAATAACCCACACATATATAAATGGAGGAGAATATGAAAAAGTTATTAATTGTTTTATTGGCTTGCTTAATTGCTTTCCCATTATCTGCATGTACAAGTGGAGGTAATAAGGTTGAAAGTGCGGCAGATGAAAATGGCGATTATCACATCGCTGTTAGCTTACCTTATACAGGTACTAATGCATCTTATGCAAAGTATATTGAAATGGGACTTAAGGTTGCTTTAAAGAATCTTGAAGAAGATGGCTGGTTAAATGGCGATGGAACTGGAAAACTAATTCTTGATTACTATGACGATAAGAATGACGCAACTGAAGGCGCAACAATTGCGGAAAAGGTTGTTAGTTCAACAGAACCTTACTATTTGTTAGAAATTGGATCATTTGCATCTGGTGTATCATATCCATGTGCTTCAATTTATAGAGATGCTGAAATAGTTCAATATGCTCTAACTTGTTCAAAATCAGACTATTTAGCTACTTCAGGTGATTGGGGCTTCTCATTATCAATGACTCAGGATGTTGCCGCTTCACGTGTAGCTGCTTACGATATTAAATATTTGGGATTTGAAAAGATTGCTTTAATTTATTCTAATGATTCTTGGGGTCTTGAAACTTGCAAATACTATACAGAATGTGCAAAAAGATTAGGTGTAGAATTATTAGCTAGTGAAAAATATGATGACGGTCAACAAGACTTCTCATCAATCTTAACAAAGATTAAGGATACAAATCCAGAGTTAGTAATGTGTTTCTGTGCTGAAAATGATATCGTATTAATTAGACAACAGGCTGAAACAGTTGGCTTAGATTGTAAATGGCAAGTATCTTCTAAATCACGTACTTCTAACGTTTTACAAAACTTAGGTGACTTAGGTGAAGGTTTATATGGTATCTATGCTGCAACTAAGGATATGAGTAATCCAGTTTATGCTCGTTACTATAATACATATGCTCAAATGTATCCAGATACATTCGCAGCTGATGGTAATACTACTCAAAAATATGCTGATCAGGGTTATAACTGTTTGTTAACTACTATCTGGGCAATTAAAGAAACTCAGAAAACAGGAACAACTCGTCAGTCATTCCGTGATCAATTAGCTACACTAACTGATTTCATGGGAGTTCAAGGACCTTTAACTTTCGCTACTGGACGTAAGATTCTTCAAGTTCAGTACTTATCTCAAATCGTTAGAAACGAAACTACAGGTGAATTAGAATGGGTTAACTATCAAGAAGTTAATGATACATTCGATGTTGACGCAGTAGCTGGATTGAAATAATTTGCGATATAAGGGGATCCGTTTGTACAAACAGTCCTAACGGGTCCCTTTTTTTAAAAAGAAAGGAGAATATGAATTATGTTAATTCAAATTCTAATTAATGGGTTTGCTCAAGGTAGTATCTATGCCTTAACAGCTATTGGCTATTCTTTGATCTATAGTATCTTGCAGCTTATTAACATGTCTAATGCTGCTGTATTTTTGACAAGTGCTGTAATATTCTATGCACTTTATACCTCATTAACTGGATCTTCAGTTTTATTAACATTCGTTTTGACACTAGCAGCTGCTGGTGCTTTAGGTTATTTAATAGAAGTAATCGCAATTAGACCTATTAGAAATAAAGGAGATTCGAACACTTATGCGCTTATTTCATGTATAGGCGTAAAAACTATTTTGGAACAAATCTGTCAAGGAACATTTGGAAGCGAAATTAAACCATTTCCAACTCTTCTTGCCGGTAAATATATAAACATTTTTGGTGCACGTACAACTGCAATCCAAATCATTATCGTAGTTTTCACAATTACTATTTTGCTAGTAATGAACTGGTTTACTCAGCACAATCGTGTTGGTAGAGGCTTAAGAGCGTTAAGTCAGAACATCAATGCTTGTCACTTGATGGGTATGCCTGTCAACAAACTAATCGGTTTGAGCTTTGCTGCTGGTAGTATTTTAGCTGCTGTCAGTGGTGTTATGTATTGTATGTACTTAAGTTCAATATCAATCTCAGTTGGAGCAGCTATTGGTAATAAAGCCTTTGCTGCAACTGTATTGGGAGGTATAGGAGAATTAAAAGGAGCCGTTGTAGGTGGCTACATGCTTGCGATTGCCGAAAATCTGGTATCAGGTTATTGGTCAATGAGTGCTTCAAACTTCGTATCATTTGCGATTTTGATTATTGTCTTAATGATTAAGCCAACTGGATTGTTTGGAAAGAAAGAACAGAAGAAGGTGTAGTTATGAAAAAATATTTTACATCAAAAAATATAGTGTTTATATTGGTAATTATTTCAATGGCTATCGCGCCTTTATTTGTTAACGCATATTGGTTAAGAGTATTAATTACAGCCGAACTTAATATGATATTCGCTATGAGCTTGAATTTGCTTATGGGAATAGGAGGAACAGTGTCATTTGGTCATGCGGCTTTCTATAGTATCGGTGCTTATACAACTGCTTGTTTGTATTATCATTTTGGAACACAGTATTCAACAAACTTTATTTTTGTCATTATTGTTACTGCCTTAGCTGGACTGTTGTTGGCAGTACCTATGAGTAGAATTACAGGACGTTATGTTACAATCATCACTTTATCATACGCCGAAATTGTCAATTTGATTATTAAAAACTGGGATAAAGTTACCCAAGGACAGATGGGTATTGTTGGTATTCCAACAATTTCTATTTTTGGTTTCAAACTCAAAAGCAAGATAATGTTCTTCTATTTTGCATTGTTATTTGTTGTTATCACTTATGTAATGATGCAATGGCTAGTAAAAAGCAAATTAGGAAGAAACTTGCAGGCTATGAGAGATGACCCAATTGCGGCTGAAGCAATGGGTATTAAGTTGTTCCCAAATAAGGTTATCATCTTTACTATTTCAGCAATCTTTGCTGGTATTGCTGGTTCATTATATGCTCATTTAATGACTTATGTTGATCCTGGTACATTTAACTCAGCTATCTCCTTTAACTGTATAGCTATTGTTGTATTAGGTGGACTAGCAAACTTCCCTGGCACATTGATTTCGGCCTTATTCTTATCTATATTACCAGAATATTTAAGACAGTTTGAGTTCTTGTTCCAGTATCGTATGATTGCCTATGGTGCGGTTCTTGTTATTGTAATGTGGTTGAACCATTCAATTCCAGGTGAAAAACTAAAGAGTACAGTAGTTGGCTTCTTTAGAAAAATACTTAAGAAAAAAGAAGTTGAGGAGGTAGCTTAATATGTCACCATTGTTAGATGTAAAAGGCTTAACTATTCGTTTTGGAGGCCTAGTAGCAGTTGATGATTTGAATTTCACTATGGAAAAGGGGCAAATCACCTCATTAATAGGTCCAAACGGAGCTGGTAAGACTACTGTTATCAACATGCTTACTGGTTTCTATACTCCAACAAGCGGAACAATTAAATTGAATGATATGGATACTACAAATTTGTCGACTGATGCCCATGTAAAAGTCGGATTTTGTCGTACCTTTCAAAATATCCGTTTATTTAAACAATTAACGGTGGAAGATAATATCTTAATTGGAATGCAGCATCGTATTCCTTATGGTAGTTTTTTGTCTCTATTTCCTAACAAAAAGAAGAGTGAATGTGAGAAAAAAGCCAAAGATGAAGTAACTGAAATACTAAAGAGAGTTGGCTTAGAAGAGTATCGTTATTCTAAACCTGGTTCACTTCCTTATGGCATGCAAAGAAAACTCGAAATTGGTAGAGCTTTAGCTGCTCATCCAAGAATATTGTTGCTGGATGAGCCAGCAGCAGGTATGAACCCTGCGGAGAAAATAGAATTATCCAGCTTTATTAAAGGACTTTTAAATGACGTAGAGGGAATACTGTTAATCGAACATGATATGAAGGTTATCATGTCTATCTCAGATAAGATTGTTGTATTAAATCATGGAAAGAAAATATGCGAAGGTAAGCCAAGTGAAGTTCAGTCAAATCCAGAGGTTATTGAAGCATATTTAGGTAAAGGAGGAGCTCATAGAGATGTTATTACAAGTGAATAATTTACATACTTATTATGGAAATATCAAAGCACTTAGAGGGGTAACATTTAATGTTAATGAGGGAGAAATTCTGTCATTTATCGGTGCTAATGGAGCCGGTAAGAGTACATTGATGAATACACTTTCTGGTACCTTAAAACCAAAGATGGGTGAAATATTGTTCAATGGTGAAAATATTACTAAAATGACACCACAACAAAGAGTAAGTAAGGGAATAATATTGTGCCCTGAAGGAAGACAAATCTTTCCTAAGTTTACTGTTGAAGAGAATCTGAAAATGGGTGCTTATACTGTAAAGGATAAAAAACTGATTAACTCAACTTATGATTATGTTTTTGAACTGTTCCCAGAAATAAAAGATCGTCAAAAGCAACTTGCAGGTACATTATCTGGAGGTGAGCAGCAAATGCTTGCGATCGGTAGAGCCTTAATGTCTCAACCAAAGCTATTGATGCTTGATGAACCATCATTAGGTCTAAGTCCAATATTAGTACAAAAGATTTTTAAATTAATCAATACAATTCATCAATCAGGAACTACTGTTTTACTTGTTGAACAAAATGCGATGGCTGCTTTAGAAATAGCTGATAGAGCATATGCGTTAGAAACAGGCGAAATAACTATTTCTGGAACAGGTAAAGAATTATTAAGTAATGATGAAATAATTAAGTCATATTTAGGAGCGTAGATATGAATAGTACAGAGAGAATCAAAGCGATGATTAATCATCAGCCATTTGACCGCTGTGGTGTGAGTGGCTGGGTCCATTTGCCTTTAGTTGATCATAATGTTAAAGATATGGTTAAGGCTACAATAATGGTTACTGATTATTGTGGATGGGATTTTGTAAAAATAATGTCTACTGGGCATTATTGTACCGAAGCTTTAGGTGGGGATGTTACTCCGTCTGTTAATCCTACAAAATGGACGGGAACAATAAATCGCTATCCAATTAATACAGTTGATGATTTAAGAAATCTTCCTGTGTTAGATGATACCAATTATGTTTTTAATCGTGAAGTACAGATTGCTAAAGGGATAAAACAGCATTATGGTGATAGTAAACCGGTGATTGCGACTATTTTTACGCCACTTACTTTTATTCAGGAAGCGTGTAGCAGGGGTACGAATCAAAAAATAATGCAGTTTATTGCAGAAGATAAAGAAGCTTTACATCACGCTTTAAAAGTTGCGGTTGAATCAATTAAGACATATTTAGATATGTTGATTAATCAAGCAGGCATTGATGGAATATTCTTCGCTAGCCAATATATGAGCAAAAGAGTAATTTCAGAAGAGTTGTTTGATGAATTCTGCTATCCTTATGATAAAGAAATCCTAGATTATATTAAGGATAGAACCTGGTTTAACGTTTTGCATGTTCATGGTGAAGATCAATTGTTGTTTGAAAAAGCATTGAAATACGATGTGCAAGCCTATAGCTGGGAAAACTGCGTTCCTGGCCTAGATGAAAAAGATATTAGTCATGTAAAAGACGTTAGAAAAATGACTGATAAGATTCTTGTTACAGGCTTAGCTAGACATTATGATTATTATAACGAGAAGAATGATCGTAACCAATTAAAGGAATTTTTCCGTAAAAGGTTACTAACAGTCATAAATGAAAGCTTAGATAATAGGGTTATATTTGCTCCTGGTTGTGCTTTGCCTATGGATGTTGATAGATATGTCTTTACTCTTATGGGTGAGGTTGTAGAAGAAGAGGGGTATAATCATGATTAACGATGCAATTGTTGCCTGTTATAACAATATTTTAAATTCTGAATTAATTGAGGCTACTGGATGTACTGAGCCAATTGCACTAGCTTTGGTTGGAGCAGTTGGTAAAGAAGCATTAAAAGAAATGCCTGAAAAAATTGAATTATATTGTTCTTCTAATATGATTAAAAACTGCAAGAGTGTCACTGTACCGAATTCCGGTGGAATAAAAGGTATGCAAGCAGCAGTGTTATTAGGCGTTATTGGCGGTGATTGTCATAATATGCTTCAAGTATTGAGTCATATTACTGATAAACATAGAGAACAACTAAAAGAAGAACTGGCAAAGAACTATGTTGAAGCCAACTTGATTACCAATGTTCCAACTTTGTATATTCTAGTCAAAATGATAGCAAAACAACATGTGGTTACTGTTGAACTAAAGAATAAACACACTCACATTAGCAAGGTAACTAAAGATGATGAAGTATTATTCCAACAGGATGATGATGTTGATTTAGTCGTAAAACATATAGACAAAAGTATGTTGAACCTAAATGATATACTCGATTATGGTGAAACTGCTGATTTATCGGAAGTAAAAGAAGCATTACAAAGACAAATTGATGATAATACCGCAATTTCTCAAGAAGGCTTAACAAACAATTGGGGAGAAAGCGTTGGCAAAACTATTGCTTCTACTGGAAATGATGTCTATACTCGTGCCAAAGCAGCTGCGGCAGCTGGTTCTGATGCAAGAATGAACGGCTGTCCAATGGCTGTAGTTATTAATAGCGGTTCAGGCAATCAAGGTATGACTGTTTCACTTCCTATCATAGAATTTGCTAAAGAATATAATATTTCTCAAGATAAATTATATCGTGCTTTAGCAATTGGAAATTTAATAGCTATCTATCAAAAAAGTTTTATTGGCGCATTAAGTGCATATTGTGGAGCAGTTAGTGCCGCAGCAGCTGCAGGATGCGCTATTGCCTGGTTACAGGGTTGCTCGAGAGAAGTAATTTTTGACACATTAACTAATGATATTGGCTCAATTGCTGGTATGGTATGTGATGGAGCAAAGAGTAGCTGTGCTTCTAAAATTTCTTTGGCTTTGGAAGCAGCATTTATGGGTTTACGAATGGCCAAAAACAAAAGAGTACTAAGAAGTGGTGACGGGTTAATTAAAGAAAATGCTGATGCCACTGTTGAAGCTATTGGAACCATGGCTAAAGAGGGTATGAAATCTACTGATAAAACAATTGTAGAAATAATGTTAGAAAAGTAAATATGAATAAGATAGAAAGAATACAAGCTGCGGTTAATGGGCAAAAGGTGGATGTCTATCCTTTCAGTTTTTGGACTCATTTACCTCATTGCGATTTAGATCCAGTGCTGTTAGCTGATAATACATATCAGTTTTATAAGACCTATGATATAGATTTGATTAAAACGATGAATAATGGTATGTATAGTTGTCAGGATTACAATTGCGAAATCGATTATTCTGATATTGAAAAGGGTGGAGTAGCGAAAATTACTTCTACTCCAATTAAGTCTTATAATGATTTTGGTTATATAGGAAAATTGGAAATTGAAAATTCAGTTGCGATAAAAAGAGAATTATATTCTTTGGAATTGTTGCTTGAAAAATTAAAAGGAGAGGATGTTCCAGTACTATTCACTGTTTTCTCTCCACTTACTACATTAAATAAACTATCTAATAACAAATTATTAGAGTATATTTCTTTAAAAGAAACTAAAGAAATAGAAAAAGCTCTAGAAAATATTACCTACACGACAATTCAAATTGTTAAGGCAGCAAATAGTATAGGAGCTAGCGGTATATACTTTGCTACTCAGCTGGCTAATTATTCTGTCTGTGAAGAAGAAATATATCGCAAATTTGGTGCTAAATATGATGTGGAAGTGCTAAAAAGCTCGACAGGCTTTGCGGATTGTTTGCATTGTCATGGCAACAATATCATGTTTGATTTGTTGAAGGAATATCCAGTAGATATATTCAATTGGCATGTTTATGAAAGCCAGCCAACTTTGCAATATGGTAAAGACAATCTTGATAAATGCATTATGACTGGCATTGTAAGAGAAGACATCACAAAGGGTAATATAGATAATATAGATAAATGTATAGATTATGGCCATGAATTGTTCAAAGGAAAAAAACACATTTTTTCACCTGGCTGTGTAGTAAGATATCCATTAAATAATAGTATATTAAAACATATATCACAAAAAATAAGATCAATTGAATTATAATAAAGAAGGTGAAAACCTTCTTTATTTATGAGGTGAGTTATGAAAATTATTGCTGTGGGGGTTAGAGACAAGGAATTCCCTTTGTATGAGAAATTAAAAGAAAAATACAATTTTGATTTGACTTGTTATCCAGTAGAACAGGATATTTGTGATGAGTCGTTATATGAAAACATCGATTATGTAATCTCTGGGAATACAACAACAAAACTATCAGATGATTATTTTTCGATGTTAAAAAGGCATAATGTTAAGCTATTTGTCGCAAAAATGACAGGCATAGCTCAAATTGATTTAGCAGCTGTTAAAAGAAATGGTATGCATTTAGCCAACGTTCAAAATTATTCGCCTAATGCGATTTCTGAATTAGCTTTAGCGCTTGCTTTGTCGTTAAATAGAAATCTATTTCAGATACAGTTAAATAATAGAAACTACAATTTTAGATTGGATTATCCATATTTTAAAGAAATACGGGATTGTGTAATAGGAATATATGGCGTCGGTAGAATTGGAACAACAACAGCAAAATTGTTTAGTTCTTTGGGAAGTAGAGTTATTGGATATAACCCTACAATTAGAGAAGAGAATAAAGCCTTTTTAACTTATGTAGATATGGATAGACTTATTAGCGAAAGCGATATTCTAATTCTTCATGCTCCGTATGTTAAAAATAGCAATTATCATATAATAAATGACGAACTATTGGAAAAAATGAAATCAACAGCTTTGATCATTAATGTGGCAAGAGGAGAATTGGTTGATTTGAAAGCAATTAATCAGGCAATCATTAATAATAAAATAGCTGGCTATGGTTGTGATGTAATAGAAAATGAGCAAAATATATTTGCGAAAAAGTTTGATGAGATTACTGATATGGTGGTTAAACAAGCTATTGATTTATATCCGAAAGTAATAATTACTCCTCATATTGGGGCTCATACGATAACCGCAAGAACAAATCAGATAGAGATTGCTTTTAATCAAATCATAGAATTTGAAAAAGAAGGAAAATGTCAGTATTTACAAGTGTAAGAGGTAATAAAATGGTTAAGGGAATAATATTTGATTTTGATGGAGTGATTGTTGAAAGTGAACCTTTGTTTTTGGATAGCGTTATTATGTATCTAAAAAGATTTAATATAACTGCTGACTATTCTTCTACTAAACAGTTATGTGGTATGACCAAAACTAATATCGTAAAAGCGATGAAATCGGCTTTCAATTTAAAAGATGATTTAGATAAAATCTATTCAGATATGGTAGAGATAGAGAAGCAGGTTAAAAAGGTTGAAAGGTATCAGCTTATTAATGGAGTAAAACCGTTTTTAAAGAAATGTGAACAAAAAGGTATTAAAATGGCAATTGCCTCAAGTAGTGATGTCAGTTTTATTGAAGCAGTTTTAAAGCATAATGAAATAGATAAATATTTTTCATTTATCGTTTCTGGCCAGTTTGTTGAAAGAAGCAAACCTGACCCTCAGATTTACAATATCGCAAGTGAAAAGATGGGTATTGATAAGAAAGAATTAATTATTATTGAGGATGCATATAATGGAATACTGGCTGGGGTTAATTCGAAGATATTTACTTATGGCTTAAAAGCTTCTATTATTGAACAAAATACTACGCTTGCCGATAAGGAAGTGTATTCTTATGATGAAATAGAATTATAGGTATGTAAGGTGATTATAGAAACAAAAAGATTAAAACTAAGAGAATATATCCAACAGGATTTTGCTGACTTATATCAAATATTGTCTGATCCAATAACAATGTCCCATTATCCAGCGCCATATGATTATAAAATGACTCAAAGATGGATTGACTGGAATCTGGATAATTATCAAAGATACAGCTTTGGATTGTGGGCCATAGAATTAAAGGAAAACGGAATATTTATCGGTGATTGCGGTATAACGATGCAGAATATCGATGGTGAGCTATTGCCTGAAATTGGTTATCATATTAACAAAGATTATTGGCGTCAAGGTTTTGGGAAAGAGGCAGCTAAAGCAGTTTTAGACTGGGGATTTTCCAATACTGATTTTAATTGCCTATACTCATATATGACCAAAAGCAATGTTGCCTCATATTCTACTGCTAAATCCATCGGGATGGAAAAAGTAAAAGAATATCAATTGCAGGGTGAAGAAATTCATTGCGTATATGCCATTACAAAAGAGAAGTGGTTAAGGGAAAATTGTAATAATAACTAAAGATATCTATTTGATAGTCCTTAATGTTTAATATCTAATTACACTTGTTGACATTTCAACAAGTGTTTTATATAATGCTCTTGTTGATTTTTCAACAAGAGAGGAAAATATGGAAGATAGATATGGGAAATTTATGATGTTAATAAATAACATCAATAGATGTATCAAAAGAATTGAAAATGATCAAATGCATAAGTACAACCTGCGCAGTTATCACATTTCCTGTTTGTATAATTTGTATAAGCACAAGGGAATAACTGCTACCGATTTAGTGGAAATGACCCAACAGGATAAGGCAAGCATTTCACGCAGTATTGATTTTTTGCAGGATAATGAATATATCTATTGTCAATCAAAAACACTAAAAAAATACAAGAGCCCTATTTTACTAACGCAAAAAGGGCAGTTAGTGGCAAAAGAGATAGCTGATAAAATTGATTTGGTTTTAAAGCAATTAGATCAGTTATTAACTGATAGTCAAAGAGAAGAGTTTTATCAAAATTTACAAAATATCTATCAAGCACTTAAAAATGTGCAAGAAAGGAAAAGTGTAGAAGATGAGCATTAAAATAATAGTCGATTCAACTGTTGATTTAAAAGATGAATTAAAAGAAAGAGTGTATTCGTCTGTTCCTTTATCGATAAGATTTGGCGATGAAGAATATTTAGATGGTGTTACAATTGATCATAAGCAATTCTATGATAAATTAGTTAATTCGAATGTATTTCCTACGACATCGCAAGCCAATCCAGAGAGCTTTGATAGAGTATTTGCTTCATTATCAAAAGATGATCAGGCAATTGTAATTACATTATCAGCTAAATTATCAGGTACTTATCAGTCTGCTATGATTGCTTCAGAGAATTACTCTAATATAATGGTAATTGATTCTCAATCAGTAGCTATTGGAGCGGGAATTTTAACTGAATATGCCTTTGAATTGATTGATAAGGGATATCAATTTGAGCAAATTATTGATTCTATAAAGAAAGTAAGAGAAAAAATCGTCATAGTAGCATTAGTAGATACTCTTGAATACTTAAAAAGGGGCGGAAGAATATCTAAAACAGCTGCTTTTGCTGGTAATATTTTAAATATTAAGCCTGTTTTAGCAGTTACAAATGGAGATATCAATGTCCTTGGAAAAGCTAGAGGCATGAAAATGGGAGGAAACCTGCTGGAAAAAGAAATTGAGAAAGTAGGTGGAGTAGATTATAGTATGCCTGTATTGTTAGGCTATACTGGAAATGATGACTCCATGATAAAAAAGTATATTGAGGATAGTGAAAGACTGTGGAAAAGCCAATTAGGTGAAGTAGATTATACGGTTGTTGGCTGTACGATTGGTTCTCATGGCGGACCTGGTGCTGTAGCGGTGGCCTTCTTTAAAAAGTAGAAAAAGTCGCATATAAAGGGCGATGCTTATAAGACAGTAAAACGGCGTGACGAAAGCGGTCACGCCGTTTTTTCTTGTAAAGAAAAACACGTATAGAAGTGTGTTCTTTCGGAGGATACTGAAAGAAACCGGCAGACTGGAATTTGTCAAATTGAATTTCTAATCCAATTGTCAAGAAACTCCATCTGCTCATTTGTATGGAACCAGTGTTCTCCGTCATTCATTATTGTGAGACTTGCCCCAATTTGTTCTGCAAACTCTGATACGGTTTCTAAGGAAGTCAAATTATCATTTGCACCATATAAAATGCAGGTTGGAATGTTCCACTTAATCGGGTGCTTCCGTACATAGCACAGGTATTCCCAAGATAATGTTTCTCCAAAACCCGTAGATATTTCTTTCTTTCTACAAAGTTCTTCTTCCGTAACATTTGACCAAATCATCATATTCGTAATCAATTTTTCCATATTTGAGATAGGAGAAATAAATAAGGCTTTGGAAATCTTCTTTTCAGCAAGAGCATGCATCGAGAAAAAAGCCCCTATGCTGTTTGCAACCAAAATGACAGAATTATATTCTTTGCTGTGTAAATCGTAGAAATCAGAAAACTCTATTTTAGCTTCCCAAGGATTTTGCGATTTATAGTCAAACCCAATAACATCACTTTCAACAAAGAGCGTCCGATAATGCTTTGCTTCCTCTGCTGTTCCCCCTTTGCCGTGTACATATATAACTAATTTTTTCATTCAATATCCCCTACAAATTCCGATTTGTCGCAATTTATTTTCCAAACAAATCACTGTGTGTTCCAGTACGGGCCAGCGTGAGCACCAGGACATCATCCTCTGGTGCGGTACACCAGAAGCCGGTCCGGCAGAATATGGCATTCTCTGTGCCCGGCCCAATCGCCTGTCAGTGCATGATCCCGATTCTTCTTTGGCAGCGTTTTTCCACGGGACAAGCTTCTAATAATGTTATCAAGCAGTTCAATATCCAGATGACGCTTCAGTGCCAGCTTATAATCTTTTTTGAACT
>JAEDOA010000026.1 GCA_016302195.1 Erysipelotrichaceae bacterium
GGGGTTCACTTCATTTTAAGCAACTTCAATTGATGAAAATGTATATCCTGTTTCGTCAATGAGTTCACAAATTTCCTCGATTGATAAATCGGTATCCAATAGCACTTCTTTACTTGATAAATTAACTCTCAATGCCGCATTTTTATCTTTTTCATAAAACGCTTCAGTGATTTTATTAGCGCATTGTTTACATTTCATATCATCAATAACTATCTTATAGCTTTGCATAATGAATAGTCTCCTTTTCTTCTAATAGCACTACAGCTTGTGCCATTACTCCTTCTTTTCGTCCTACAAAGCCTAACCTCTCTCCACGTGTTGCTTTAATACATACTTGATTAAGATTACAGTGCAAGACATCAGCTATGTTTTTTTGCATTAAGGTCTTATATTTTGCTAGTTTTGGTTCTTCAATCATAACTAATGAGTCAATATTGCCAATTTGATATCCTTGTTCATCCATCATCCTATATACTTCCGCTAATAAAAGAAGCGAAGAAATATCCTTATATTTAGGATCGCTGTCGGGGAAAAAACTACCTAAATCACCTAAAGAAAGGGCACCTAAAATAGCTTCTGCAATCGCGTGAGTTAATACATCTGCATCTGAGTGGCCCAAAAGACCTTTTTCATATTCTATCTCTACACCAGCAAGTACTAATTTTCTATTTTGAGCAAACTGATGTATATCACAAGAAAGACCAATTCTCATTGTAAGACCTCCTAATCAAGTATATCATAATTGGCTATTTATGGTAAAATATAGCCATGAATAAAGTATTAGTAATAGGACCAACATATAAAAGCGAAGTAATAAAAATAAAAGATAGACTAAATTCCAATAGTCATTTTGATTGTCAATATTATAATAGCCTAACAGGAGGAAGTTATTCCATTGCCTGTAATTTAGCAACGTTTGAAGTAAACACATATTTCATTACAAGAATAGCTTTGGACGAAGATGGTAATAGAATGTTAAACTATTTAGAAACCAAAAATGTCATATCCAGCATTAACAATCGTATGTCTTTAAAAACAGCAAATAGAACATATCTATTTTCTAATGAGGATGTAAAAATATTTGACGATATATCATATAATTGTTATCCTTCTCTAGAAGATAGCATTCCATCTGAATTCTTGATGAATACAGATTATATTTTGCTAAATATCCAGAATAATAATTTTGTAAATATGCTGATTAATAGATATAGAGTAAGAAGCAAATTAGTATGCTGCAATTGTATTGTTTCTAATGAACTATTGCCATATATAGAAGGTATAATATTAGATCAACAGTATTTATCCACAGTTGTAGACAGTAGGAATATCGATTTATTTACCTCTGAACTACTTTCAAAAGGAATTAGATTTTTACTTGTTATTGATAAAGGAAAAGGGGTTTATATATATACTAAAAACGGTAATGACTATATTGGCCAGCAATTTAGCGGTAATTACTATATCGGCTGTTACGAATGCTTTGTAGCAATGTTTATTGCTTCATTGGCAAATAATGAAAGCTTTACAACCGCAATTAATAGGGCTATTCAAATCACAAATGAGTTCTCTTATTCAAAAGAGTTTGTTTTAAGTGATGAAATGTTTGATAGGTAAGTGAAATACGATTTATATTTACAAAAATAATAAAAAAGAATAATATATAATTTGTAGAGAGGTATTTCATATGCTAAAAATTGAACATTTAACAAAAAAATATGGGGATAAAGTAGCGGTTGATGATTTAAATATTGAAATAAAATCCGGAGAAATATATGGATTCATTGGGCACAATGGAGCTGGTAAAACAACAACACTAAAGGCATGTTGTGGTATTCTTCCTTTTGAAGAGGGTAATATTACTATTAACGGCTTATCAATCAAAGATAATCCTATTGAATGCAAGAAAATAATGGCTTATATTCCAGATAATCCGGATTTATATGGATATATGACAGCCAACAAGTATCTGAACTTTATTTGTGACATTTATCAAATTGATAAATCTCAAAGAAAACAGCTTATAAATAAATATGCTGACTTGTTTGAGTTAACAAACGATTTAGGTCAAACAATAAATGGTTATTCACACGGAATGAAGCAGAAGCTTGCTTTAATTGCCGCCCTTATTCATGATCCTAAATTAATTATTATGGACGAGCCTTTTGTAGGTCTAGATCCAAAAGCAGCTCATGAAGTAAAGCAGCTAATGAGAAATATATGTGACAATGGCGGAGCTATCTTTTTTTCAACACATGTTTTGGAAGTAGCAGAAAAGTTGTGTGATAAAATTGCTATTATCAAAAATGGTAAGCTAATCAAAGAAGGATTGGTAAATGAAGTAATTGGCGATGATTCATTAGAAGATGTTTTCTTAGAATTGGAGGGCTAATATGCTTAAAGCATTAATTTCAAAACAAATTAGTGAACTGTTTCAGTCTCTTTTTGGTGGTTCAAAAAAAAGCAAGAAAGTATCAACAATAGGAAAGATTGCCTTACTAGTATTCTTGTTTCTTTGCTTTATGTATATCTTCTCTGTAGTTGCCTTACCATTAGCTTTTATATTAGAAGAATATGATGTAATGTGGTTATACTTTGCCTTTATGGCAACAACAGCAGTAGTCTTTTCAACAATTACTAACATGTTTACAGCCTCAAGTGCTGTTTACGGAGCTAAAGATAATGATACATTATTGTCTATGCCAATACCATTAAAAACTATTGTTATCGCAAGAGTATCGTCAGTATTGATTATGGCTTTAATATATGTATCATTGGTTTACATTCCAACTATTGTTTGTTACTTTATTGCTTGCGGTTTTTCAATGAAAGTATTAGTTGGATCAGTTATTTCATATTTAACAGTTACTATATTGGTATTTGCTCTATCATGCATATTAGGTTACGCTGTAGCTATAATATCAAGCAAGGTTAAGGGTAATAATTTAGTTAAAGTAGCAATTGCGATTGCCTTCTTTTCAGTCTATTTTGTCTTTATAATGAAAATTGACACAATACTGAACGAAATAGTATCATCTTTAATTATTTTCGCAAACAATGTAGGAGAAAATAATATATTGTATTTGTTTGGTAATATACCATTTATGAATATTAAATCGTTGTTATTCTTCCCAATAACTATTGCTTTAGCAGTCATGGTTGTTTTTCTACTATCAAAGAGTTTTGTTGAGATTATACATAGTGAAAAAGTTGTTCATAGAAGAAAAACAAAAATGAATTACAATAGTAAAAAACCATTTGCTGCTTTGATTTCAAGAGAGTTTTCACGCTTTACTAGTAGCTCTACTTATATGTTAAACTGCTCATTAAGCACGGTTATGTTGCCAATAATGACAGTAATAGCGGTTTATAATTCTAAAATGGTTACCGATATGATAGTAAGTGCAAATGATGCTTTGCTTGTTGAATATGTTATCTTTATGATTGCTATTGTAATATGTGCAATAGGAGCAATGAATGATTGCGTTGTCTGCAGTACTTCACTAGAAGGAGAGAACATTTGGATAGTACGCAGTCTGCCTTGCAAAACAAGAGATATTTTAATGGCAAAATTACTGATGCAATGGCTTCTGACTATCCCAGTAGTTTTGATTGCGACGATAACTACCTGTGTAGTTTTGCAGGTTAATCTAATTCAGGCAGTTCTATTACATTTGTTTGTCTTATCATTTATGGTTTTCTTTGGTTTTTATGGCTTGTTTTTAGGCGTAACAATGGCAAATTTGAATTGGGTTAATGAAGTGACGGCGATTAAACAGAGTGCTAATGTAGTTATTTACTTATTTTCCAGCTGGATTATTATTGCTTTAGTGGCAGTACCTGCATTTGTGTTTGGCGAATTCATCAGTATTAAATTATATATCCTGTTGGCTTGTTGTTTATTATTAATTATTAGTTTTGCTTTGTATTTCTGGATGGAAAAATACGGAGTTAAAAAATTTGAAAGTCTATAAAGAAAAAAGCACAATCAGATTTAATTGCTGAATTGTGCTTTTATTATGCTATTTTATAGTGAAATAAAACAGTCTTCTTTGGTGAAACTATTTAGAACAAGGGCTTTATCATCTTTAATTAAAACTAAATCTTCTATTCTTACACCGGTTACATCTTTAATATATATGCCAGGTTCAATTGAAAAACACATGCCATTTCTAATCTTAATATTACTGTTTTTGCTTACATCGTATGGCTCATGTACTTCCAAACCGATTCCATGACCTAAACGGTGAGTAAAATTCTCTCCATAGCCAAAGGAAGAAATATAATCTCTGGCAACTTTATCAATTTGTGCTAATGTCATTGACGTATTAATCGCTTGAATAGCTAATAAATTGGCATTTTTAACAATATCATAAATTTCCTTATTTCTTTCATCCTGTAAAAATGTCCTTGTCATATCAGAACAGTAGCTTTTATAGTGACTTCCCATATCAATTAGAATATTATCACCTTTAGTAAGGATTGTCTGATTGCTTACATGATGAGGATCCCCGCAGTTCTTTCCAAAGGCAACGATAGGATCAAAACTAACAGGTTGACGAGTTTTCTTTTCAAATAAAGAAATCAAAATATCATGAATCTCTTTCTCACTAACGCCAAGTTTTAGATAATTAAGTATTTCCTTCATTACTTCATCATTATCCTTAGAAGCCTGTATCATATATTGTTGCTCTTCTTCGTCTTTTATAAGACGGCATTCACTAATTACTGAAGAGCAATTTGAATATTTTGATGGATGACAATCCATTAGGCGGAATAAAAATGAAGATTGCCATTTTCCATCAATTCCTATTTCTCCGTCAACTAAATAACTTGAAAGTGTTTTTATAGGATCATCTATATCATCATAATAAATGATTTCTACCCCGTCTATATTATCAACATAAAATAAATGATTGATGAAGAGGTAGTTGCCTCTTTCATTTATTAGTAATGCTATCATTCTTTCTCCACTATCTATCTTGATTTCTGTTAAATAGTACAAATTATAGAAATCAGTGAATATTAAATTATTATAGTTGCTATTTTTAATGATATCCTGCATTCTTGTTAGATGTTTATTCATTATTTCTACCTCCTTTTGATAAATTATACACCTTAAGTAAATGCTTGAATATAAAAATAAAGATAACTATAATATTAATGTTGTATAAAGAAGAGGGATGTGTATGGCAAAGAAAAAAGAAAATTTAACCATTATAGTCGGTTGTGGTAAATTAGGTTCAAGGATTGCTAATGAAATATACCAGGGAGATGCAAATGTTATAGTAATAGATCGTCATGAAGAGGCATTTGAATCGCTTGATTCATCTTATGGTGGATTAACTATAGTTGGTGATGCTTGTGATTTTGAGATATTAAAAAAGGCGGAAATTGAAAAAGCAAACTGCGTAATTGCGGTAACAGATTTTGAAAACAATAACATTTTCATCGGACAAGCTGCTAAAAAAATGTTCAATGTTGAGAAAGTCATCATTAGAATAATTAATAACGACTTAAGACCGATTTATGAATCGATGGGCATTGAAACAATTTGCCCAGCTGAATTATCAGCAAATGCAGTATTGGATTTCTATTATGGAGGCCATAGTCATGAATAAAAGAATATATATTATTGGTGGAAAAACTCAGGCAAGGTCTCTTGCTGAATCGTTAAACATGAAAAAATATGATGTAACAGTCATTAACAAGGATGAAAAATTCTGTCAAAGAATTGCTGAAGTTGAAGGCATTAATGTTGTATTAGGCGATGGATGTCGCGTTGATGTTTTACAGGACGCAGATACTTTTAATTGCGATGTTGCCATTGCGATGAACGATCATGATGCGGATAACTTAATTGTTTGTCAGGTTTGTAAAAAAATATTTGGTGTAAAAAAGACCGTTGCAGTTGTCTCTGACTCAAATAGAACGAGCTTATTTTATCAAATGGGAGTAGATAGTGTTGTATGTACAACAGGCGCAATCACAAGCATTTTAGAGCAGCAAACTATCGCTAGCAAATTAAGTCATGTTATTCCAATTGCCGAAGGCAGAATAAGAATTAGTGAAATTATGGTTTCTGAAGATAGTAAAATGGTCGGAAAAAAACTTGCTGATATCGATTTGCCAAAGATAGGAGCAACTATTGGATGTATTATTCGCTCAAATGAAAATATTATACCTCGTGGTGATACTGAGATTAAGGCCAATGATATGTTGTTGTTATTATCTTCTGCTGCAAGTGAAGCAGAAGCAATTACATTAATTACGGGTAAATAAATATGAGTAGTATAAGTAAAAATAAAATATCATCACTTAATAATTATGGTAAATTGACCATATTAATTGGGATAATATTGTTTATTCCAGTATTATGTATTATTTTTTATCCGGAAGATATAAAGTATGTTCATTGTTACATAATTCCTTCAATAGGGTCAATTTTACTGGGATTGTTATTATGCTTTTTTGGTAAGGGATACACACCTTCTCCATTTTATACAGTAAATTTAAGAAGCAGCACATTGATTGTGCTATATGCCTGGGGCTATAGCTGTCTTGCTGGAGCAATGCCATTTATTCTAAGTGGACAATTGAACTTTATTCAGGCCTTATTTGAAGCAGTTTCCGGTTTTACAACATGCGGGCTTTCAGTATTAGATGTTGATAACTGTTTTTCAACAATGCTATTTTATCGTTCCTGGATTCAATTTGTTGGAGGCTTGGGATTTGTATTACTGTTTTTGATTGTTGTTAATGACCGTCAAAGTATGGATTTGTTTAATGCAGAAGGTCACCCTGAAAAACTTAGACCAAATTTAAGAGTAACAGCAAGAACTTTATTTAAAACATATCTAATAATGACTGCTTTTGGTGTTGTAGGCTATTGTATACTAGGAATGGGTTTCTTTGACAGTTTGAATACTACGATGACTGCGGTTTCGACTGGCGGATTTGCTACTCACTCCGATGGTGTGGCAAGTTTTTCTAATGCAATCAAATTATGGACGACCTTATTAATGCTTATGGGTGGCATAAATATGGCTGTATTAATTTTCCCAGCAAAAGGAAAATTCAAAGAAATGTTAAATAATACAGAATTTAAAGTGTTGAACATGATTGTATTAGGCTTTACCGCAATTGTCATGCTTATTACTTATAATACAAGCAATTTGTCATTATTTGATAATTTTGTTGATTCAATATTTAATGTAGTATCATCAATTACAACCACTGGCGATTACATGAGCAGTTTTACAACAATCCCACATGCTAAATTGTTCTTATATATTATACTTATGGTTTTTGGTGGATCTATGGGGTCTACAGCAGGTGGTTTAAAATTATCTAGAGTATATATATCTTTTAAAGTATGGATAAAATCGATTACAGATCGAATGCATTCATCAAGAAGCATAAGATACATTCATATGTATACAACAAATGGAGAATGTGTAATTAGCGAAAAACAACAAAAAGACGCAGTTAATTATGTTGGTATTTATTTGTTGTTATTATTGCTTGGTACATTTGGCTTAATGATTACTGCTAACTGTCAGTTACATGAAGCATTATTCGAATTTACAAGTTGTCTATCAACAGTTGGCTCATCGGTTGGTATTACAGCTGCTGATGCTACAGTGGGCACTTTCATTATTGAAATTGTTGGTATGCTACTTGGAAGACTTGAAATAATACCAATAGCATTTGGATTGATTTATGTTTCAAAAGGATTGAAAAAGATTTTTAATAGGACGTAAAAAAGAGCTTTGCAGCTCTTTTTTTAAAGATAAAGACTTATTGTTTTATTTTATCAAGATTATCTAAAACATAATCACTATAGATAATGGCTTCATTTAACCAGCATTGTAGTGCATCAGGCATACTAGCGCCACAAGATTCTCTATATAAGGCCCAAACAAACCAATAATAAGCAATAATTGAAATATAACATAAATAATGTAATCTTGTAGTAGGGTTGTAGTCTTGCTGAAGGTATTCTTTGATAAATTGCTCAGCCTGCTGGAAATCATATTGTCCATCTACAATATAATAACCAATATCTATACCAGGATCACTTACTCCAGAATATTCCCAGTCAATTAGAATAACCGAATTATCAGGCAATATCATCCAATTTGGCTGATATGTGTCGCCATGGCAAAAGCATTTTTCAATTCCATCATTTTCAGTAAGAGAATACAGCTTTAAGATATTTTCTTTTAATTGTTGATATGGTTTAAAACAATTTGGATCTTTTTGTTTTAGTAGTTTTTCAATTTCAATACTATCTTTGATTGGATCGAGACCATAATCAACAGTAATTGGTAAGTTGTGTAACTTCCTTAATGTTTTAATAATCAACTTGCTATCATTAAAACTATTGTAATCCGGTTCTCTAAAGTCTGCAATGAATTGTGATATTTTCCATCCTTCATTGACATCTAGATAAATATAAGTGGGATCTATTCCAAACTGCTTAGCTAATACTAACGATTTCTTTTCATTTTTTCTATTCACGATACTTTCTGTACCGTCACCAGGATGGCGGTATATATACTCAATGCCATTAATTTCAAATACAAATGACTTATTGGTTAATCCTTTAGAAACATTCCTAAAATTAATTATATCTTCCTCATCGCACCTAAAAATCAGTTTGATATTTCTCATAATATCACTATGGGAATAACCAAGGTAATTGGTATCAAATTTTCTAAGATCGTCAAAATAGTCGAATTCAAAAATAGTATTAGGGGAAAACTCTTTAAAATAGATATTATCAAAACTATTTAGATAATCCTTTACTAACCACTCCCAAAAAGCTTTGTCATACTTTCCATTATTGGTTACGGAGTTTACAATTTCAAAAAACTTTTGGGAAAATTGTTTATCAAAGAAACAATGACCTAATAGAATTCTTCCGCCGTCTAGTCCTTTTTCTAAACGAGTTATTCTATTGTTGGAGTCTGTAATTGCATACATTTCATCTGTTTTTTCACTTGTTGAAGAACCAGAGAAGAAACAGCGGTATTCAAATTGGTTAAAAGGATTTTCCATAAAATAATCATCACTAACACAAATATAGGTATTTGATATAATGCTTTGCGCAAGACGTAAGCTTTCGATGTTATTCTTTATATTAAAAGAATCGTTAATGATAAATTTAACCTGGTATTTATCTTTTAGATAATAGAACATTTCCTTTTTGTAACCTAATACAAGAGTTATATCATTAATTCCTGCTTGCTTTAGTTGACATATCTGTCTTTCAATTAATTTTTCATTTCTAACTTCATAAAGACCTTTAGGTTGTTCAAGTGAAAGAGGGATAAATCTTGTTGATGCTCCTGCTGCTAAGATGACTGCATTATTAACTTTGTATGGTTGTAAAGCATTTAAGGCTTTACTAGTCAACTTATTATCCTTTATGTAGCCTCTTTTTACAAGGTTACTAAAACACTTAGCATCTTGTAATGCCTTCTGTTTTTCTATATCTGTTTGACAATCAACTAACCCCTTTGACCCATTATACAAAGAAGATAATATATAAAACTCATTTAGCAGCATGAAATCACTCCTTTTTTATGCTTTATTTTTACTAAATAATCCCCTTACCATTGTTTTTAAGATATTTTCCTTACAGCTTTGGTATGGCTTTCCTGATAAATATAGTTGCTCAACTTTAAGATTTCTAATATTTTTAGGATCAATCGTGTATGGATTATTAGAAAGGATAACCATATCACATATTTTGTTTTCTTCTAAAGAACCACGTTTATCCTCATCAAAAGTTGTATAGTAGCCATTGTAGCAAGCACAACGCAAGGCCTGCTGAATAGAAATTCTTTGCTCAATATTTTCATTATTGACAGCTTTATCTAGCCAATCGATTGGATCAGGATTTGTACAAGGTCCATCTGAACCAAAGGAGATTGTTATTCCTTCGTCGATAAATGTCTTAAGTGGATTAAGATTCTTAACTCTTTCTTTTGACAGGATTGATTCAAGATATTCGGTTGGTTCCTGTTTCCAATCGATAAAAGCGGATTGAACCGGTAATTGAATATGATATTTTTTGCATATATCCAACCCTTCTTTTGTAATCATACAACTGTGAATAATACCATGGCGATGGTCTTCTCTTGGATAATCATCTAGAGCTGCTTTTAATGCTTTGCTAGCCTGATCAAAAGCCTTATCTCCTATAGCGTGCATTTCAATCTGTAGATTTAAACGATTAGCTTTTTTGCAGAAATCGATAACTTTTTCATCGTCATAATATAAAACGCCACAGTCCCCATTTGTGTATGGTTGAATTACAGCAGCATCCATTGAACCAAAACAGCCATCCAAGGCACATGCAAAACAGCCTCCAATTCTAGGCAATTTTCTTTTAGTGGCTACTGAAACATCTAAGCTTTGAGGAAATACCCTTATTTGAAATCCGTTAGTTAAACCTTTTGCGAATATCTGCTCCATAGAAATATCTAGATTACCAGCAAAGCCTACACCACTAACCGTATTTACGCATCCAATTCCCCTTTTTGCTAGATAATCTACCGTACTTTGCATATTTTCAATCAGTTGTGGAATTGAAAGAGAGTTGGTTATATAGTTACTAACGGCAAAAAAGGCTTCCTGGTTCATTTCTCCACTTTCAAAGTGGTATCCTCTTAATTTTGATAATACATTTTTTAGCTTGTTAAGTAGTTTGGTATTAATAATGCAAGCATGCCCATCGTATTTAACAACCATGATTTCCTTATCAGGGCAAACTTCGTCTAATTGCTGTTTGCTCAATAGAACTCTTTCTTTAACAGAATAAGGTGAAGCTCCAAAAGCAATGATGGTTTTACTTTTGCTTGTTTTATAGTAATCACTTATCATTTGCATAATTTGCTGATTATCACTACAATCCATAACATTTAATCCACTATTAAAAGTGGAAAAAGATGCAAAATGCTGGTGTGTATCAACAAAAGCAGGAATAAGAGCCTTGTCTTTTAAATCAATAGTAGGCCAATTTGCGTATTTATCAGGTAACTGATTTCCAACAAATTCAATCATACCCTTGTTTTCAACTAAATAATTTACAACATCATTATTTTTGTTAACTGTAACAATATTACCTTTGAATACTTGCATAAAAAGTGCCTCCAATCTTCTATAAAATTATATCAAAAAAAAGATGAGTGAAAAAAGGTATATTCCCCATCTTACTTATATGACGAATCTATTTGCTGTAGTTCATAATAATTATCGATTTCCATAATATCTTCTTTTTGGCATTGTCTAATTTCAACCTGATAATTATCTTTCTTTAAAACAAGTGGTACAAATTCCCAAAAGTAGTCAGTACCGCCATTATTATACACCTCTTTGAAATCGTTCTTTAATTTAATGCTGTCATCCCTGGTCCAAAACGAAATGCCATAATAGTTATAACAATATGTATTGCCTTTCTGATATTGGTCAATAAACCCGTTATTCATCTTAAAAGACCAGTCATCAGTTTGCAGGGAATAAGAACCTAAAATATTGCTGCAATATTGATATTTAGTAATAATATTTGGATTTGAAATATATAAATCAGCTTCGCATATGTAACAGCAATCCAGCTGATTCAATACTGTCATGATTGAAGAAATATTGTTTGTTTTATCAAAAATTGGGTTATTAACCAGCTTTATTGTAGGATATTTATTAAGAAGTTCGTTAAATCTATCCCCTTTATAACCCGTAACAATAACAATATCATTAATCTCTGCTTTTATAAGGGCATCAAGTAATGTATCGATGATTCTAACATTATTAACTAGTACAAGTGGTTTTGGCTTGTCTTTTGTTGCCGGTAGCATTCTCGAACCAAAGCCGGCAGCAAGGATAATAGCTTTTCTTACTCGATATTGTTCAAGTACTAAAAGACCCTTTTCTGTCACTTTTATTATTTTATCTGATAAATCCACTAATCCGCTTTTTTCTAAAACTTCAAGCTGCTGAGATACAAGAGCAGAACTAACACATATTTTATCTGATATGCTGCGCAAATCAAAAAAACAGTTTTGGTTAGATTGCAGATAGTTCATTATTTCAAACTGATATCTAGTTAATTGCATATTATTACCTCTGATAGAAATGAATAAAATCTTCTAAAGTATAAATATTATAATCACTGTAGTTGAATTGTTGAATATTTGGACATAAGCTGCGATACCAATTGTAAGTATTAATCAAGGTAGGACAATCAACCTGAGTGAAATTGGCAATCTGAATTAGTATTGCTAGACCGTAAGGAAAATCAGCTGTAAAATAGCGCGATGAAAAATCAGGAATATATCCTCCTTCAACTTTTACAGTAGGACTTGTTAATCCCTGGAATCCTTTTATGGAAGAAATCTTCTTTGTCATTTTATCGACAGTATCACTTTCGTAATGTTCCTTTAATGATTTTACATATGATAAATCAAACATTGATAATTTATGACATATTTGTTGTACTTCATCATCTGCTTTTAATAGCAAGTCTGAGGATTCATCATTCCATTGCTGGTAAAAAAGATCAACTTTATCATATACCTTGCCCGGCTTGTAGTCTTGGAATAAAACTTTTAGCCTGGTAGTATGCAAAATTGGATTTGATGGAGTTAGTGTGATATTTAAATAGTTTGGTAATGCAACTGTTTTGATATCAAATAAACCTTCGATAGTTTTAGCAAATTCTGCTGCTTTGGAAATAGGAATGGTGCAAACATGTAGAGTACTACGATAGCCAATTGCTCTAACTGTTTTACCATATTCAACAAGTCTAGCAACGCTTAAAACTCTTTGTAATCCGCATAGAATAGCACCTTTTTTGATGCACTTATCAAAAGCCGCTTCTGCTGCTCCAGTACCAGGCACTATACAAATATGCATATTTTCATGCACATAAGGCAAAATGGTAAGTGCTGCCTGATCCATACAATAAGAAGGTATTATGACAAAAATTAAATCAGCATCATTAAATGCAGTGAAAGCATCGTTTGTCACATTATCAATTGTACTAGATAAAGTGACCTTATCGTTTTCATCAATAATTGTTAATGTTTTTGAAATTCTTTCTGGCTTTGAAGTAAAGATAGTTGTTCGATGTCCTTTGCTTGCACAATGAACCGCAAACTGTGTACCAACATTACCAGCTCCATAAATAGTTATATTCATACTAAATTATCTCTCTTCTAATATTTGCCCCTAAATCAGATAGTTTTGAAACAATATCTTCATAACCGCGATCTATATGATAAATATCGTGAATAGTGGTAGTTCCTTTCGCCATTAGAGCCGCTATTACAAGTGCCGCTCCGCATCTTAAATCGGTTGCCCAAACATCAGTTCCCGAAAGTGAAGTTGGTCCGACGACAATGGCTGATGGAGGAGTAATGATGATATTAGCTCCCATTTTGTTTAGTTGCTGGCAGTGTTTAAATCTTTCCTTATAGATTGTCTCTGTAACTGAACTGTTGCCCACAGCTTGTGTTAATAGAGCTGTTAAAGGAGCTTGTAAATCAGTCGCAAAGCCTGGATACGGCATTGTTTTTATATCAACCTTTTTGAGGCAATTATCACTTTTTCTAACGACTATCTTGTCAATTTGACTATCTATCTCAACTCCCATTTCAATTAGCTTGGAAATAAGCGATTCTAGATGATAAGGAATAACATTTTCAATTGTAACCTGTTTTGCCATTGCTGCAGCCAGAATTAAATAAGTACCTGCCTCAATTCTATCAGGTATTATTTCATGGAAACATCCAGATAGTTTTTCTACACCATTAATGGTAATTTTACTTGTTCCACCACCTCTGATGTCTGCGCCCATTTCGTTTAATAAAGTAATACAATCGATTATTTCCGGTTCTCTTGCAGCATTTTCAATTGTTGTTTCTCCTTGAGCATAGACAGCAGCCATAATGATATTTATTGTTGCCCCTACTGAAGCAATATCTAAATAAATTTTTGTTCCAACTAGCTTATCAGCGCTGATAATGTAGTTGTCATCTTGATATTGGATATCAGCACCTAAGGCTTTAAATCCTTTTAAATGAAGGTCAATAGGTCTTGGACCTAAATTACAGCCTCCTGGCATTCTAATGACAACTTTTTTGTATTTCCCTAATAGTCCGCCCATGAAATAATATGATGCTCTAAGTTTGCTGACTGCATCTATTACTAACGGCTTATTAACCATTTCCCTTGGATCAATTACCATGCTATCTAATGATGGAGTTGTAACTTTTACATTCATATATTCTAATATTTCTTTTAATGAACGAACATCAGATATGTTCGGAATACCAACGATTTTTACTATATCAGTAGCTAATACACAAGCTGGTATTAAAGCAACAGTAGCGTTTTTGGCCCCTGACACTTTAATGTTACCTTCCAGCAGTTTTCCACCTTCAATTTTTATTACTTCTTCCATTTATATCAC
>JAEDOA010000148.1 GCA_016302195.1 Erysipelotrichaceae bacterium
GCAGTAAAATAGGTTTTATAAGAGAACACATTGAAAAAGAGTATGAAATCGGTAATATAAACAACAGAGAACGTGCAATATTGATAACTTCTTTATTGTATGGAATGGATAAAATAGCTAATACATGCGGGCATTATGATGCTTACAGAAGAGGAACAGAATTTAATAGAACTTTAGAATTGTCTGTTCCTCAGCCAGGAAAGAATAATAATAATCCTGATAATCTTTTTTTTAATGAGGACGACAATGAACTTGTAAAACATATTGAGGCAGATTTAGTTTATATAGACCCCCCCATATAATTCAAGACAGTATTGTGATTGCTATTTTATGAAAAATATTGCTTAAATATAGGTGATGAATATGATAATTAATTGTGAAAATTGTTTATGTTCTAAATGTGATTATTGGAAAGAGTGTAATGATATTATTTATAATGTAAATAATTGGTGTGAAACTTGTCATGACCCTGATATTGATAGATGTTTTACTGCCGAATGCGATAAAATAAAGTCAACTAATAATTATTTAAATCATCCATTGCAAAAAATAATGAGAAAAAAACGAGGAAACTTAAATGAATAATGATATTGACAAATCATATCTTTCTGAAATTGTTTGTGCATTAAAGCAATTAAATGGGATGGGTTCTCTTGCAGAAATAAATAATCAAATATTAAAAAACGGTACAATGCCATATATACAAACTAATTCTAATTGGAAAAACAACATTCGTACAACAATACAAAGGCATTGTAAAGATACTAAATCTTACAAAGGAGCAGAAGATATTTTTTATTCTGTATATGGAATAGGCGAAGGATATTGGGGATTAAATTCTTATAAATCAACAATATCAACAGCCGAAATAAGTCCTGTTGAACAACGACAAATTGATATTATTAATAAAGATAGCAGTTTAAATATTACAGAAAAAGAATCCATTATATTATCTCGCAGGGGACAAGGAGATTTTCGTAAAAAAGTTATTGATAAATATAAATCTTGTATCGTTACAAAAATATCAGATAAAAGATTACTTGTTGCGAGTCATATTAAACCGTGGAGAGATTCAAATAATACAGAAAGAATAAGTTCTGAAAATGGTTTGCTTTTGTCATCACTATATGATAAATTATTTGATATAGGATTGATTACATTTAAATTAAATGGTTGTATAGCAGTTTCTAATAAACTTTCTGAAGAAAATAAATCAATAATAAAAATAGATGAATCCTATAAATTTTTAAGAGATTTATCTTTTGAGCTTAAAAGGAATATTGAATATCATAATGATAAAATCTTTTTAAGATAATATGATTTTAAACGAAAATGTATGGTTAATATATAGTGAATGTGTTTAACAGAAGCAGGAAAGGCTTTACTTAAAATAAGTATTGATTCTGATTTTGAGTCTGATAACAGTTTACAAATTGCAAAGGACAGTTTTATTTATTTTAAGCAGTTATTAAAGACAAGTAATAATATTGATGGTGATACAGTTCGTCCTTATATTGTTCTTTCATATTTGCTTTCTGAGCTTGATTATCTTACTAAAGAAGAATTTACATACCTTTTACCGCTTTGTACAACAAAAGAAAAGACAATATTTATTAAGAATAAAATATGCTCTATTCGTTCAAAAGGCGGAAGTATTGATGACGTTATAATTGATACTCTTATGCAGATGGATAATTACAAACTTGCTTTACAGGAACTGTTGAATAATCAAGTTGATGAAGAGTTGATATGTGCTATAGGAATGAATAGAAAAAGCCGAGATTATGATACAAATTACTATCAGCTTTATGTAGAATTAAAGAAGCTTTATCTTGATAATAATATTGACAATGCTATTACTGTATTCAATTCTTTGGATAAGATAAACATAAAGATTCTTTGGAAGAAAATTCTTTTCAATACTGTTTCCAAGAAAACTATTGAAAAAAGTCCAGAAAAGTGTTTAAAAAATAATATGTTTTCGGCAGTTAAAACAGAACAGGACTTTAAAATAGCCTTTTTTAAGACAATGCATTTGTTGAAAGCAAAAGCTACACTTAGAGATTATCTTGACCTTAACAGAAGATATTTTAAAATTACTGATACGGTTATATTTGAAGATGGTAGAGTACACTTTGATATCGTTCCAAAACATTTCTTGAAATCTGTAATATCTGAATTGTTTGAATATGGTTTTAAAGCTTGTGATAAGCTCTATAGTAATTGTGAGTTAACTGATATTGCTCCTTGTCTTGTGATTAATGAAAAAGCCATTATCAAGGGAATTAATGTTGAACTCGGCGGAAATGTTAAAACTATGGAAGAAGCTAAAAAGGCTGTTCTTGATGAACGCTTAAATCGTTTCAATGAGCTTATTGACAATAGATTTGACGACGATACTCTTATCAGCCTTCTGGATAAATTTGAAAACCGAGATGACAAAGAAATTCAAACGATTGTTACAGACAATGCCGATGTTCCTACAATTTTTGAATATATCCTTGGTGTAATTTGGTATAAGGTCAGTGAACGTAAGGGGAATATTCTTAAATTTATGAATCTTTCGCTTGAGGCTGATTTGTTGCCAAAAACTCATGCAGGAGGTGGTGAAGCAGATATAGTTTATGAATATACTGCTTGTGACGATTATCCTGAGCATAGTATGTTGCTGGAGGCTACACTCGCTGACGGTACTAATCAGCGACGTATGGAAATGGAACCAGTGTCACGTCATCTAGGTCAGTATATTTCCAAAACTGATAATAGTAATTCATATTGCGTATTTACAACAACATATTTGGACAAGAATGTTATAGCCGATTTCAGAGGAAGAAAAATTATAGGTTGGTATGACGAGAACGACAATAATGTTCCGTTAAAAATAATACCATTACAAACTACGGAGTTAAAACAAATAATTGTTAACAAGTTGAAATATAAGAATCTTTATAATATCTTTGAAACAGCTTATCAATCAAGCGAACTGGCTCCGAGTTGGTATAAAAATAATTTAGTTGATAGAATATAATACTGGTATTGTTTTATATGCTTACTGCTAATTATAAAAACGTTTGAAATTGTAAGTTTTTTGTTCAAGGAGACAAAAATTATGGACGAAATTATTAATCAAATAGAAAAAATAAGAGAGATTAATAAACAACATAAACTTGTTGCTTTTGTTGGAGCAGGAGTATCAATG
>JAEDOA010000149.1 GCA_016302195.1 Erysipelotrichaceae bacterium
TGTTTTTTAAAAACATTCACAATTATACCAATTTTATTGTTTTGTACAAAACAATATTTTCTTGTTTCATCGTGGCTGTTTTTTTACCTTTTTTATTAGTAGGTGAATTTTTGCTAGGCATTCTTTTATTAGGAATATTTCTAGTAAATTCCGCCAATTTCTTAACACCCAGTGAAGCATATAGCTCGCTTATAATCACATCAGTAGGAAGCTGTATTTGCTTGACTGTTCTATTGGCTGTTACCCAAACTTGATATGAATCTGGTTTCATTACCCTATAGCATTCTTTTAATACTACATATAAATCATCATAAAATTGAATTACTTCTAAAGCTCTCTTTTCATCTTTTTGTTCTATTTCACGTACGTATTTATTAAGCGTAGGACTGGCGGTTTCGCGTATCTTCTTATCCTTTAGCGTTCCGCCTAGAAGGGTTCTATCAATCTTAGGAACTTCATCAGCTGGCATTTCATCTAAGTTAAGCCACTGCAAGCTTGTGCGAGAAAATTGACCATAAGCTACTGTAGTACGGGAATCTCCATATGGTGGTGAGGTGATAAGCATATCAAATGAATTATCTGGTAAATCGGTTTTCATAGATGTACCAAGTATTACGTTGGCAGTTGCTTTTGGTTCTTTCAGTTTTCCATTCAAATCGATATTTTTATCTAAGATCTCTTTGAACTTTCCAATAACGTCCGGTTCCCACTTTTCCAATGTTTTAGGTGCCATTCTATACATTTTAAACTCACCATTACGCGTATTTGAGACGTATCTAACAGTGCCTGAAAATGCTAAGAGGAAAAATTCACGATAATCCACGTCTTTAATATCTTCAATTTGATCACGGATTATCTGTAACTCTTTTATTACATAAGGTTTGTACCAATAATCAATATTCTTAAAGTTAGGTACCTTTAATTCCTTAGTACCTCTCCAAACTTCGCGCTTTTCTTCTTCTATTCCACTATATATATTCTGACGATACTTAAATAATTTTTCTTGATTTAACTTTTTAGTTTTAACCCTGCTCATCAATGCAGCTAAAGGATTAAGATCTATTCCAGTTGAATCAATACCATGACGAATTCCTTCAACTAAAGTGGTTCCACTCCCCATAAAAGGATCATATAAACTTTTTACTTCAGCATATTTTGTAATTACATTTAAAAATAAATCTGGCAATTTTGGAATCATCGTTGCTGGATAGTCATGATATTTGTGCGTTGAGTAATTCATATCTACACCATTGAAATCTAAGTAATTTGGTTTAGATTCAATAATGTTTTCTAATTCATTTACAATTTGTTGATCATTATTCATTTAAACTCAGCTCCCACTCTCTAGGCGATAGTACACCTATAAGTATACCAATGCCTCTTCCAATTTCAATATTATATAGCTGTAAACAGAAAGGAGAAAAAACAAATGCAGCTTAAAGAAGCCGAAGAAGCATTTAACTCATATGTTGGATTAGCTGTTGACTATTATAAAAGGAAAAAGGAGTGGACCAACAAAGATTTAGCAATTCAAGCTGATCTAACCGAATCCTTTGTTAAGCAAGCCAACACAGGTTTACGTCACTATAATGCATATCGCATTTGGAAAATAGCTTCCTTACTTGATGTGCCTGTTTCTTATCTATATCCTCCATCAACTAATGATGATTCTGGATTAAAGCAATATCAAGAAATATATCCTCAAGCTACCAAGAAAGACTTCGAAAATTTTATGCGTTTGTTAAGTGATTAATATGTCAGTAGCAAAAAATCTAGAAGACTTAAAAGAAGAATTTATTCGTATTAATAATGCACCTAGCGATATTGATTTAGGGGACGGAAAAACATGGTATCTCACACATCGTAGTGGTGATACAGGCATTGGTAAAACCTTTGAAGATTTACTTGGTAAAAAAGAAGATAACTTCCAATTACCCGATTACGAAAATATTGAATTGAAGGCTCACCTAGATACAGATAGCCTAATTACTCTATTTACCAAATCACCTAACTTACCACGTGGAATTAATAATATTATTCGTGACAAATACGGTTATGATGAAGACAATTCTGGTATAAAGGTATTACATTCTACCGTACCTAGTGGTAAGAAAACCTTCAATTCCAAGAGTAAACATTACTTTACCATCAGAAATAATAAAGAAAACAAATCTGTTGATCTAATTGTTTTTGATGAAGATGGAAATGAAATCACTTCTGATGTTACTGCTAAATGGTCTTATGCCGCTTTAAATAAGGCTTTAACTAAGAAGATGCCAGACACCTTAGCCATTATTGTGACCGACAAAAAGGTTATCAAAAGAAAGACTTACTATAATTACAAATCGATTTTAACTACAAAAGTTAATTTAGATGCCCTTCTCAGCGCATTAGACGCCGGTGATCTTTATGTTGATATTCGTTTAGGTGCTTACAAATCAGGAAAAAAGAAAGGTAAGACCCATGATCACGGTACAGGATTCCGTATTAGTTTAAATAATTTACTCAAATATACAAATGCCCAAAAATTAATCTAATTAAGTATTTAATGCCACCAATGTTTTTAGACGGTTCATTTGATGAACCGTCTTTCTTTTTATTCAAACCGACGTGTAATACGTTGCCAAAGTGATGCATTTTCAATCTTATCGACTTTATCTTGCAACTGAGAGCTCTTCTCAGCACTATCCAACAGCTTTTGTTGTGAATCTTTCAATTGCTTAGTCTGTTCAAGAATTTTCGCCTGCAATTGTTGTTGCTGATTATTCAATTGCATTTGTTTATCGTTAAGATCTTTAAAGTCATCTGCATACTTCTCGATCTTCTTGTTTAATCTTCGAATTTCTGCATCTTTCTTTGAAATCTCTTCATTCTTCTTTGAAGAAATTCGATCTAACTCTTCATCTTTATCTTTACGAAGCTTGTCATTCTGCTTTTTAAGCTCTTCTATTTGTCGAAGAAGTTCTTCATTTTCTTCATTACTCTTCGAAGATTCTTCATTTATCTTTGGACGCAGTGCACCAACTATCTTCTCAACATCAGAATCAGCAACTAAAAATTTGTTTCCTTGTTTACTAACTTTAATATTCTGACGTTTAATCTCATCTCTAATTCTTTGTTTTTCTTTGATCAAATCATCAGGCGAAGTGCCTAATATATCAGCAATCTCGCGAACTGTCTTACCCA
>JAEDOA010000150.1 GCA_016302195.1 Erysipelotrichaceae bacterium
GGTGAAACTGTTACATACACAGGAGGAACTTACTATTATGATAGTTATGGAACTAGTCCTGCTGGTAAGAGAGGACCTGGTAAGAAGGTTAAAGTTACTAGTATTAAAGAAGATGGAAGACCTTATCCAATCCACGTAATGTCAACAGATAGTGCTTATGGTTGGTTAACTAAAGGTCAGTTGTCTGGATATGACACTGGTGGTTACACAGGTGACTGGGCTGGTGGCGACGGCCGATTAGCTTTATTGCATTCTAAAGAGCTTGTTTTAAATAAAGACGACACTAAAAATATCTTAGATACTGTGCAAATCTTGAGACAATTTGCAATCAAAGATTTAGCACAATCAGTCGGAGATGCGATTAGTTATGGTTTAAATAGTTTAATAGGTAAAGCATTGAATTTTAATTCAAATAATTATGATACAACACAAGTAAATAATAATACAAATGAAGAACAAAATGTAACAATAAATGTGGAAGCAGTATTTCCTCATGCTGATGATATTAATGAAATTCGTGAAGCAATTTTATCTTTACCTAATTATGCGAGTCAGTTTAAGATGAGAAAATAATTAAGAGGGACGAAAGTCCCTCTTTTTTATTTTTGGGTAAAATGTTGAAATTTATTTATGTGATTTTTTATATTATAAAAGAGATAAAAGGAGGAGAATTTGATGGCAGGTCAAATAACGGATAGTCTCATTGAGGCAATGAAAATAATGTCCAATGATGATAAAGAAAATGCCTATGAGTGTACTATTGTAAGAAGTATTGATAGTATGACGGGCGAGTATGAACTTGATTACATGTCAAATAAGATTAGAGCTTATTCGATGGATTCATCTAAAACTTATTCCCCTGGTGATCTGGTATTTGTTATTGCTCCTCAAGGAGATTTTAATGATGTCAAATACATTCTAGGATTTGCTAATTCTAAAAAAATAGCAGCGCCGCCAGGTAAAGAAGATGAAAGTGATGAATATGTTAATCTTACTGATGATTTATTAGATGTAGATAAAGATACAGATATATTCGGTTTAAAATCTTACGAAAACACTGACATGAAAGATATTACATCTGGAGTGTGCAATAATTCAAGATTTACCGAGATAATCACAAAATATATAAATGGTAAAAAAGAAAGAATCTTAAAGTTTAGTGCTGATATAAAAACTTCTCTAGATAATGACCAGATGTATTCAGGTGGTGAATACGGTATTTCTATTTCAATTCCTTTTGTTGGAGAAGGATATAAAGAATATAAATTAGATTCTACTAAAATGTTAGGTAGTCCAATGAGCCTTTTGGATTGGACGCCTCAAACTTTGAATATTCAACTAGATAAAAACAAAATATATGATAGTACCCGCTCCCCAATAGTTAAGATATATAAAGAAAAATTTATTAAAGATGAAGAAAAAGTACCTGAAGATTTCGATATTAAATTTAAAAATGTTTCTCTATATGTCATGGGTAAATTGACGCCAGAAGAATTTAATGGATATTATGTGCATTTATTTGCCACCCGCGGAAATTATTTTTTATCTAGCGATTCTTTTGATGCTGTTAAATATATCACAGCAAAACTGAAAGCAAAAGGTAATGATGTAGATACGACCAATGATGATATCTATTGGTTCGAAGAAGACCCTAAGATTACCTCATCTTCTCCAGAATACTTAGAGGTGGGCGGAATTGGATGGAAATGTATAAATCCTACAACTAAGAATAAAGTTACTAATGAAGATGGAACTACATCTAGCACGATTTCTTTTAAAAATAGAGTAGAAAAAATTGAAGTTAAGGCAAAAGCAATACAAGGAAATAAAAGATACAAGTGTGTTATTGTTCATAATAAAATTCCATATTTTAACGAGATTGTAATTTATAAAGGTTCCAGTAGTTTTGAATTAGTTTTAGAATCTTTATCAGGTGAAAAAATCTCTATCCATGAAACAGATGTTGAATTAAAATTGAAATTTTATTACAAAGGCATAACTGAAAATCCTGATTATGCTTTAAAAGTTGCATATGATTGGATAAAAGAAGATAAGAACGGAGTCAAAGATGATAATTTTCAAAAGCATCTTCATTTTAGCAAAAAGAATGGGATAGTTAAAGAAGGTACTAAAACATACTACGTTACTACCGTAGATTTTCCTACTGAAATCATTGATGAATATGCAGTTATTAGAGTCAAAGCATACATTGATGGAATAATTCCTGATTTTGAAGATTTTAAAACAGAGGAAAAACATTATATAGGTTCAACTGATGTTGAGATTACAATCATTGAAGAAGAAGAAGATCCTGCTTTAGAAGATATTAAAAAATCCATTCCTAGACTTTTATTTGATTACAATATAGAAAATGTAGTCGTGAAACAAGCATCTTCTATAATTGCATCAATTACTTGTAAAGTTTTAAGAAAAACAGACGTACAAGGACATTTTCTTATGAATTTTGTAGCAACAGAATATTGCAACGTTATTTTAAGATTCATGGATAATGATATGACTGAATTATTTTGTCCATTAACTTATACTGTACAGCCTGGCCGCAATAGTATAGGGGTGCCGCATTCTTATTTATTCCGACTTGCGGGATTACATTCTTTTACAGTTTCCGCACAATGCACAAATGGACAATTAAATATTCCAATAAGAGGCATTCTTTATACTATTGATAGTGGTTATTTAGTTGAAAGAACATTAAATATGACTGCTGACGTATTAGATTTATCATTGAGCCAAACAAATATTCATGGTATTGATGAATTTTGGACAATCGGTATTGAAAATAAAGTGGCTGTTTTAAAATCACATTTATTTGAAGCAGAAGCTGCTTCCGCATGGAAAGTAAGGTATAATTTTGGTGATGTTGAAGATGCTTCTATTGATTTTAATGGATATTGGACGCCACGTAATGATGATGCATACACATTAATTACAGACAAATGGCCTTTTGTTGCAATAGTGGACAAAGAAGGTTTTTTAAAAATTTATACTTATAATGAAGATAGTGCAGAATATATAGCACAACAACTAGATACTAATGTGAAACAAGTTAGTTTATGTAGAGGATATTCTTCAACAATTTATCCTGAGCAAGATCAAGGCATGGTTTGTGCTTACGTAAAGAATGATAATACTGTTTGGTATACTCATTATTCTTACGATACT
>JAEDOA010000151.1 GCA_016302195.1 Erysipelotrichaceae bacterium
TGCACTAGTATTTGTACCGAAGAAGAAAAGTAAATAGTAAAAGGTTAAATTTATTATTGCAATTTACGTCTTTTTTTATTTCGTATTTCATTATATTAGTAAGTATCTACGTTACAATTTATGGCGTCTATCCTTTGACCTGGAACTTGGCGTTAACCACTGTGATAAGATGTTTGCCTTTAACACTTATTTTCTATGCTTTGCAGTTAGCCAATAATACTTGTGATTTGCACGAAGATTTAAACAATGGACGCCATACTTTAGCCAGTTATACGGGAAAAAAGAATGCTCTTAAAATAATTAAGGCGTTGATTATTGCGGGATTACTGTTTCCAATTGCCGTTGTTCTTTTTGGTTTGGCAAAATGGCCACTGATTTTTAGTTGCTTTTTGTTGCCGATATTATGGCCAAAATTAAAACAATTCTTTGAACATCCGGATAAACAGACCACCTATTTACAAATGATTAAGTATCTATCAATATTCTTTATTACGTATATAGCCATTTACACAGTTTTGGTTTTAGTTTAAGTATAAAAGGTTTCGTTGAGCAGGATAGGAGAGACTATCCTGCTTTTTTGGAAGCAAATTTGATATCCAAGGCGGGGAAATATGACGAGTTGCTAAAAATGAGGGAAAATATGATATTATATCTCCGAATTATGATTATTGATGAAAGAGGTATAAACAATGAAATTGAAAAAATTTGGATAGGTTTGTTAATGTTTGCAGGAGTTGTAGCAATATTTGTGGCTATGCCTAAACAAGCAAATGCTGCATCTGATGGAAATGTGAGTGAACAATATGCTACTGCTGTGATTAGTGAGCAGAATGTAAAGCTGGGAGAAAATGTTGTTGGAAGTAATGAAAATGCTAGTCCTTTTGTGAATTTCACTAGAGAAATACCAGGAACCACAAATTGGTGGCATGTTTTATATAACAAATGGAGAAGACATGGAAAGAGATAAAAATGTCCAATTTAATGTTTGAGATAATACTGCAAACTATATTTATTATTATTTCTGTTACTTTTGATATTTTAATTTTTGATAGAATATCTCTTTCCGCACGTAATAAAAAAGATAAAACTTTTTTAAGCTTGTTTACTGGATTAATAATTCTTATAAGTATAGTAAGTTCCATATTTTTTAATAGTTTTTATTTAATAACAACGATATGTGAAATCGTGGGATTATATATCTATTTTGGAATAGTTAGAAAGAAAAATAAGAAACTTGTTTTAGGGTCAGCTATAATTTTTAGTTTAGTTGATCTTATTTTTATGGTGAGTGAAAGGTTAATAAATTCACTTTTTTTGTTATTCGATTCAGAAAGTCAAATATATCTGTGGGATATTCTAATAGATATCGTAGTACTACTTGCTTTGTATAGATACAATGAAAGGATCAGGGAGTTTCTTACAGATATCAATAGTTCAATATTTTTAGGAATTATTATATATTTGTATGTTTCAATTGAACTGGTGAATTATTATTTATCTAGTGATCGAAGGGCTGTAGAAGTTATTCAAATTTCTTTGGGTTTATTAGTGTTGCAAACTTTTTTTGCAATTCTTGTTTATGCTGGAATGGTACATATTCAAAAGGATTTATTGACTAGACAAGAACAAGAACAACAAAAACTGCAGTTAAAATTAACAGAAACAAAGAGAGAAAATACAGAAATTAGAAATAGAGAACTAGCATTAAAAGAGCAACAGCTACAGATAGAAAATGCTCAACTAAAAGAATATTCTAATTATCTTGATAAAAATGAAGATGAACTCCGTCATTTTAAGCATGATTATGAGAATCTTTTAAACAGTTTGAAAATTAGTGCAGAAAAAGGGGATAGTGAGTCTGTTGTAAAACAGCTGGCAGAATATACTGATACTCAGATTGATGAAAAAGCACTTCGTAAATATAAAGGTGTTAATCATATTCATGTTGAAGAATTAAAGAGTATTGTAATTACTAAGTTAGCTAAGCTCTATAATGAAGAAATTCCTTATAGTTTTGGTTGTGATGTGGAAATTTATAATATCCCAAAGTCAGTAAATATTTTTGATATAGTACGGATTATTGGGATTACATTCGATAATGCGATTGAAGAGAGCCAAAGTTTGATTAAGCAAACTGGTAATACTGATAGTGCTAAAGTTGATGCTATGTACTATCAAGAAGATGGCAATTTTGAATTCCGAATTCGAAATCGAATAGCAGCAGATACTAGCTTGGCTTCTGATATCCTAAGTAAAGATGGTTATTCTACTAAAAAACATCATACTGGTATTGGATTAGCCAATGTTAAACAAATAGAGTTAAAGTATGAAGAATATATGCTTGTGAATTATGGAATTGAGAATGGCTGGTTCAATTTTGAGTTAGAAATTATGCCAGATAACGAAGGAGGAATAGAATGAAATATCCAGTATTCATTTGTGATGATGATCAAATGCAAGTAAATGATATAGTCAAAATGATTGGAAAAGCTGAAGAAATTCTTTCTGATGAGCATGCTATTGAATTTGATGTGGCGTTTACAACTACTTTTGCAGACGCAAAGAAGTTTTTGAAAGATAATATCTATACTGGAGGTGTTTATCTATTAGATATAGAACTTGGTAAAGAGATCGGTCAAAATAATGGTTTTGATTTAGCAGAATTGATTAAGAACCAAGACAAGAGAGCACAGATTATCTTTATTACGACGCATGCCGACTTATCTTTGATTTCTTTTGAGAGAAGACTTGGTCCTGTTGACTATATTGTAAAACCGAGAAATAAGGAAGATTATGATAGATTTAAACAGCGGCTTGTTGCTACGTTAGAAATTTCTATTTCAAATATTGAGAATTTTGATTATACAGAAAAGCTAACTTTTCATTATAAAGTGGGAAGACAAGTGAGAAACGTAGATATTGATGATATTATTTATATTTCGACCACCAAAACACCACATAAGCTAATTATGGTGAATGTAAGAGGCGAAAATCAATTCTTTGGCAGTATCAATCAATATGCTAAGGAGTCTGCGGCTTTAGTAAAGATTAGTCAATCTTGTTTAGCCAATCCTAAAAATATAAAATTAATTGATTTGCCGAAGTACAAAGTAACGTTTGTAAACGGTGATACTGTTGATTTTTCACAATCGGCGTATAAAAGAATG